>JANYKA010000246.1 GCA_025358315.1 Gemmatimonadota bacterium
AGGAAGTAGCGACATCCCGAAGTACCAGAGCGCGAGATACGCACTGCGGCTGGCAAACCCGAATGCGACCGAACCAACCGCTGCGATACCGCCAATCACCGGCGCCCACCAGCGTTGCCCCGCCCGATATTCCACGGCGAGCAGGGCATACACTGGCAGGGAGTAGGCGAGGATCGTCCACGCAGAAGGCAATGAGGACTGCAGTAACGGCACGCGGGTGAACCCTTCGTGAACGGCGCCAGCGAGCAACGCGTTGCCCCTGCCAGCGCCAACGTAGCGCAAAACGAGGAGGGCGATCGGCACAGTTGCAGCCACACAGATCATCGCCGTCAATCGCAGTAACCGACGCAAGCGATGCGTGCCTGGTACCGTGAGCCGTACTTCTCTTGAGGCAGTCAGCAGCAACATCGCGCCAACGGGCAGTACCAATTCAAGCAATTCGCCCGATCGGCCGACGCGCGCGCCGAGCAGAGCAACAACGGCAACCGCCATACCCGCAAGCGCCGCGATCACGAATGGGTTAGTGCGGCGCCCGGACTCGTTGACGCTTGTTCCGTCGCGACCGGACGATTGTTGCTCCTGCTCGCAGAGGAGCATGCCAAGCAATGCACCGGCAAGCAAATACAGGCCCGTCTGCTTAATGATTATCGCCGTACCGGCAGCCACACCGGCTATGACAAGCCAGCGACCGAGTCCTGTGGTGTGCCACCGTTCAATGGCCACGACAATCCAGGTCGCGAGGAAGAGCAAATACCAACTCGGCATTGCCGCTGAGTAGATCGTCACAGACCACCACGCGGCGACAATTGTTATGAGCGCCGCCCAGTGATTGCCGCAGGCCCGTCGGGCCAGCCACCAGACGGCCGGCAGCCAAAGCAGGAACGCAGCGAAAAGCGCATAGCGCGACGCCATCAGCGTCACACCAAACAGGCGCATCGCGATGGCGTGGTAGAACGGAAGTGCGCCCGTGTAGGGATACGTAAAATCGACGTGCGGGAGCGCACCACGGAGTACCTGCTCTGCGGCGCCGGCGATGGTCCCTTCGTCGAGCGGCACCCATCCCTGATCGAGTTGCGCCCAGGTCGTGACCGAGGAAACTTCCATGGCGACGGCGAGCGACAGCAAGGTGCCGTCGCGATGGCTGGTCGAAAGAGTGCCGCGGATGCCGCCGGCCGGACGGGAACGCACGGACATACCCACAACCTACACCGTCCCGCCGCTGTTCAACAGCGCCATTAGCCACTGTGACTCGACACCATCTGGTGCTGCACCCATTTGAATAGAGCGATGATTCTTTCCATTTCACCGCAACCCGAATGATGATGGCGATGCTGCTTTTGATCGTCACTCCTTGCTATCACAACGAGGACAACGCACGCGCCAATCGCCGCTGGAAGATCAAACCCCATCGCCGTGCACCCTGAACCGGAAAGCCAGCCGCGAGGTCGTGGGCTCCCGGCGCTCGACACGACCGGCGCTCGACACGACCGGGGCCCGACACCATCTTACGGAGCCCGCCGCTCGCTTCCTGCACGCCATCGCCCGCCTATGAATCCGCGCCTCATTTCAATCGTAAATCCCTGTTACAACGAAGAGGGAAACGTGCGCGAGATGTACGAAGCGATCAAGGCACTTTTTGAGGAGCTGCCGCATTACCGATACGAGCACATCTTCATCGACAATGCGTCAAAGGACGGGACCGCGCGGATCCTCCGGGAGATCGCAGCCGCTGACCCGCGAGTGAAGGTGATATTCAACACGAGAAACTTCGGTCATGTGCGCTCTCCGGTGTACGCAATTACTCAGGCGACCGGTGATGCCGTAGTAGTGCTAGCCTGCGATTTTCAGGAACCTCCATCGTTGATCCCGGTGCTTCTTGCCCACTGGGAAGCGGGAGCGAAGATTGTCGTCGCTGTGAAAACGGACAGCGATGAGCCAGGATTCTTCTATTTCGTTCGCGATCGTTACTATAAATTTCTTGAGCGGATCGCCGATGTCGGGATCGTTAATCAGACGACAGGGTTCGGTGTCTACGACAAGGCGGTAATCGAGGGGATCCGTCGCATTAACGATCCCTACCCGTTCTTTCGCGGACTTCTCGCCGAAATTGGGTTCGAGCCTGTGCAGGTGCCGTACAAACAGGCGCGCCGCCTGCGCGGTATCACATCTCAGAATTTCTATACGCTCTATGACATCGCCTTCCTCGGGATTGTGAACCATTCGAAGGTTCCGCTCCGGCTGGCGGCGATGCTCGGGCTCCTTATGTCCAGCCTGAGCCTCTTCGCCGCACTCGGCTACCTCGCGGCAAAGCTGCTCTTTTGGGATCGATTCCAACTCGGCATCGCCCCGATCCTCATTGGATTTTTCTTCATGTCGTCGGTGCAGTTATTCTTTGTCGGCATCCTCGGTGAATATATCGGGTCGATTTACACGCAGGTTCGGCATCATCCTCTGGTGTTCGAGAAGGAGCGCATCAACTTCTGAGCATTCTCACTCTCGCTCGCTCGCTGATTGCCGACCCGGCGGTACGCGCCACTGCCCTGAGCCGTCTGGTTGCGCTCATCGGCGCACCGGTGACGCTCTGGTTCGTCGCAACGCGAGTCCCACCCACGGAACAGGGAACGTATTTCGTTCTTGTCAATCTCGTCGCGCTCGCCTCCTTCCTCGAGACGGGGCCCGGGACGATCATCGTACAGTTTTCCGCCCACGAGTCACGGCTGTTGCACTGGGCCCCTGACGGTGATCTCGCCGGCGAGCCCGTCGCGCGCACCACGATCAGTGCAATTCTCCATCGCGGGCTCCGCTGGTACGCAGCCGCGGCGATCGCCTTCTTCACGATCGCCTCAGTTGGCGGCCTTTGGCTCGCGATCCCCCGAGACCCGCGCCAAGCACTCGTGCCGTGGTGGTTCTTTACTGTCGGCCTGGTTGCGCTCTACTTTCTTCTCATTCCCTTTCTCAACGTCAGCGAGGGCTGTGGAGCGATTCTCCCATTGCAGCGAATGCGGTCGGTGCAAGCGGCGGGCATACTCGCAGGGCTCTGGATCGGATTGTTGTCGGGAAACGCCCTTGGCGCGTGTTGGCTCGCGGCGTTCGCACAATTAGTGATCGCCGGTGGGTGGCTGTTCCTCACGCGCCATGGTTTGTTGCGGGCGTCACGAATATTGCCGGCGGAGCTCGCTGGCAATGAACCGGGGACAGTGGCATCGCGACTTCGCACCGAGCTCGGCAAGTCAGCGCAATTCTGGATCGCGCTTTACCTTGCGCCGCAATTGCTGACACCGGCGCTCCTGCGCCTACGCGGCGGAAGTGAAGCCGGACAACTCGGCCTCACGCTCGCTCTCGCGCTCGCCCCATTGACTATTTCGGTCGCGTGGCTGCACGGACGATATCCAGCGTATGGGGCGATGGTCGCCGGGAATGAACTCGCCGCCTTCGACCGTACAGCGCGGCGCGCTTTCGCTGAAGCAGGTACCGTGTTCGTCGCGGGTTGCGTGGGAGTGGCGCTCCTCGTGGCCATCGCGACGAAGAGCGCGCCCCAGCTCATGCTCCGAATCCTGCCATCGTACGCGTTAATCTCCCTTTTCATTGGTGCGTTCGCACTGCTCGCACTGCAGGCGATGACGGCGTGGGTGCGGGCATTTCGCCGCGAAGGGCTGCGCACGCCGACCGTCGTCGCCTGCGCGGTAATGTCGATGGGCGGAATTGTCGGCGCGTGGAATGGCGGCGGCGGCGGGGCAAGTGTCGGATTCGCCACGGCGGCTGTCATCTCGCTACTGCCAGTCACGGCTCTGTTCCTGCTTGAACGAAAGCGCTGCCTCAACTGACGGAACGACCGATTATTGCCGAGGAAGGTCCACGCGCCGCACAAAGACGCTAAGTGCGGGAAAACCCTCAACGGACAGGTAGTCGCTGCGCATGATTGAGCGAAAACGCGGCGGCAAAAAAGTGAAGTCGTCGTGGAGGAAGATGAGTAGGTCGAATTTTGACTCCGCCCACGCATCGACGGCAGCGGTTTCCGCATCGGCGCGGTCCGGGTAGGAAACGCCGCGATGCCACCACACGGGCTGTCCAACCGGCGAAGGACGGCGAAAGGCGGCGTACGCCCACTGCATGCGCGGTCCAAAGAAGACGCGTGAACGCGGTTGCCACGCGAGCACTTCGCCGACTTCGCGCTCGACATCGATGAACCGCGAACCGACATCTAGGCGCGCGAAGAATGGCGTGCTCAAGTGTTGCGGCGAGATCTCGTATTCGAAAAACATTCCTGGTCCAATCGCGCGGACGCGCTGGCGTAGAGCGGCGACCGATATCCCGCCCACCGTTAGTACCGCGGCCAACGCCGCGACGTAGGCGCGCCAGCGGCGCTGTCGGCCACTGCTTGATTCGGAAACCCGGTGTGCGAGTTCACCCAGCCACCAGAGCGCGAACAGGAGGAGAGGAAGATCGACGAACTTACTCTCGCCATTCGTGAGAAAGCCGTACGCGCCGGCCAACGCCGCGGCGGCCGCGAGCCACCGCGAGCGCGACGCGTGAAGCGGCGGCACGAGCGCGACCACCCATGGAGCCAACGAAGCCGCCAATAGCAGCAACGCCACCTGCTTCTCACGCACGGTGCAATCCTGGAGGAACTGTGCGAATGAGAACCCACGACTGGAAATCGAGAGGTAGCCGCGCAGGACGTCGATGAGCCAGACGCCCTCGAGAGCGAGCCAACCCGTAAACAGCGCAAATGCCAGTACCGAGTAGACAATCGTCCGCCGACGGTGCGGTGCCGAACTCACGAGAGTGAGCGTGACCCCGAGAATGAGCACGCCGGCAACATTCGGTTTCATCCCCGCGAGCATCACCAGCGATGCAATGTAGGACGCACCGATCGACAGCGACCCTGGCTGGCGCCAGAAGGCCGCCGCCGAGAGGAAGAAGAGCACGCCCGCAGTAGTCGTCGCGGGATTGTACCACCAATACGAGGTGACGAGATTCGCGCTCGCCTGTAGGGCAAGCGAAAGCAACGCGGCGCGCGCTGGTGATTCCCCGAGGCGCCGCAAAAGCGCGAATGACCAGCAACAAGTGATCACCACGAAGCACGCCTGCCACGCGATGATGGCGCTCCATGTCAAGCCAAAAATCCGAAAAGCATATCGACTACCAATGACGAACCCAATCGGAAGGGTGCTCTGAAACTCTAAACCTGGCCGCTGCCCCGACACCATCCGCCAGCCAATATCGATTAATACACTGTGGTCGAAGCCGCCAAACTGCCGGTGACCAAACAGCCAGACGAGCCCGCCGGAAAGAAGCGCAACCACGGCGCAGGAGATGACCGACTCACTTCTGTTCGCCGCGCCCCCCCGTTCGGGCCACCGCGCAACGGCCGCTGCGAACGCGACCGCCGCAATCGCGCTCGCGAGACTCGCGGTTCCGAACGTGCGCACGCTCGGCGCCAACCACGCCCATACGAGCACAACAATGGCAAGCGTCCCGCCTAAAGACAGCACGCGGGCCTCATCCCGCATGCTCGATGTGCTCACGATGTCGTCGGCGCCGAGTCATCCATCGTCGACGTCCAATCCACCATACGGGAGACTCCGGCTGCCTTATCGATTTTTGGCGTCCAGTCTAAGAGACGTTGTGCTTTGCGATTATCGGCTACGAAAAAGTGCTGATCGCTGTGGCGCCACGGCAGCCGCTCATAGCGCAACGTCACGCCAGCGAGCTGGCCGAGCTGGACGAAGAGTTCGAGAAGCGAACTGCTGTTCGGCATCCCGCCGCCGATGTTAAAGGCCTGCCCCCGCGCGGCCGTGACGTGCGCCGCCGCCGCGAAGTATGCGTCGACGGCATCATCAACAAAGAGAAGGTCGCGCACCTGTTTGCCGCTACCTGCGATAGTGAAGGGCGCCGCCGATGGATTACTTTTCTGCGCGAGCGCCTGACGGCAAAACCATCCCACCCACCCTTGGTCGAAAGTGGCAAACTGCCTTCCGCCATAGATCGTCGAGTGACGGAATACGACAGTGTTGAGCCCATACACCCGTGCGTAGTCGAGCATGTATTGATCGGCCGCGCCTTTTGAGCAACCATACGGCGTTTGGAAATCGAGCGGCGCCGACTCGTCGACACCGTGCGGATGGCCGGGCGCGGTGAACCGGAGGGCGTCCTCACGCAGCGGCACCGAGGTGAGGTCCCCATACACTTTGTTGCTCGAGGCATATACCACTGTCGCCTTAGGCACGGCGGCGCGTACCGCCTCCAGCAGGTTGAAGCTGCCAATGACATTCGTCTCAAAATCGGCGCGCGGATCTTGCATCGACGTCGTCATCGCCACCTGTCCGGCGAGGTGGAAGATCACGTCCGGGCGGTGCCCCGAGATGACCGCGGCGATCTCGCCCGCATTCCGGACGTCAGCGCGGACGAACTCAATCTCGCCCAACGACCGGAGCCAGGTAAGATTTTCTGCCGAGCCGGCGCGTGAAAGATTGTCACAGACGACGACACGCTCGCCGCGCTCCATCAGTCGCGCGGCCACGTTGCTTCCGACGAACCCACACCCGCCGGTAACGAGATAGCTCATGACGGCAGTACCGAAATGCGCGCCAAGCGCTTCAAACGGTGAAGGCGAACGAGCGTCCCAACGTAACTGACGGCGAAGGCGAGGAGATCTCGTTTGGTGTATCCGGCTTTTCGCTTCTCGAACGTGAAAGGAAGTTCCTTGATGCGATAGACCGGCCTGGAAAAGGCGAGCTTCACGAGGATTTCCTCGACGATGTCGAAGTTTTCGCACTCGAGGATCAACGAGCGCACGTCGTCACCGCGATACAGCCTGAAACTGTTCGACACGTCGGCGCAATTGAGGCCAAGCACCACGCGAAACACGACATTCACGATCAGGCTCAGAAAAATCAGGATCGCCGGATTCTCCGTCTTTCCTCCAGGCACGTAGCGCGACGCGATCACGAGATCTGCGCGGTCGCGCTCGGCCCAGAGCGTTTTCACGAAACGTGGCGAGTGCGACCCGTCGGCATCCATGAAGATCACCCACTGCCCACGCGACGCCGCAAGTGCGGTACGCACCGCGTGACTGTACAGAGGACCGCCTGCCCGCGCCAACCAGATCACGCCGTTAGCGGCACAGATTTCCGGCGTCTCATCGTGTGGCGTTTCCGTATCGGCGACGATGATTTCGTAAGTCACGCCAAGCCCAGTCAGCGTTTCATGCAGGAGCGGCAGGAGCATCCGGAGATTCTCTGCCTCTTCATACGCCGGAAGGGCGACGGTCAGTTGCACGTCGGCAGTCGGCGTCACGCCATCTCCTGCGGTTCGCGGACGGAAAGCGTCGGAAACGACTCACGGGCGAGTTGCCAGACGGCGTGCGCCAAATTGTGTCTCGGTGCCCACCCAAGACTGCGCACCGCGCGGCCAATGTCCGCCACGAGGAATGGCGGATCAAACCGCCCCGGCTCACGGGCACCGAATACAAGTTCAATCTCAAGTTCGAGGTCCTCCACCACACGCTCGATAACGGTGCGCAGTGGATCGGTGCACCCACTACCCAGATTGTAGATGTGAGTGCCTCGTTCGCCCTGACGTTCGGCCTCCATCGCCAGCACAATCCCAGCGGCGATGTCACGAGCTGAGCAATGATCGCGCACTTGCGTGCCTGCCGACAACCCGACCGGAGTCCGCTCAGACGCTGCGCGAAGAACTACACTGAACAGCCGGCGGCGATCGTCGCCAAGTCCCGTAAACGAAAATGGACGCAGTACGGTGAGCGGGACGCCAAACTCGGCGGCCGCTGAGCGGACGAGCAGATCGGCAGCGGCTTTACTCGCGCCATACGGGTGTTGGGTGTCAAGCGGGTCGTCTTCAACGAACGGCCGGTCGCCGGCTTTTTGGCGATAGGCGAGACCGGTGCTCACAAAAATGAAATGGCAGTCAGGGATCGTCGCCGCGCACTCACACAAGTTCACCGTAAGGTCGACGTTGAAGCGAATGAGGTCGAACCATTCGGTGCGCGGGAACTCCATCCCCGTTGCGGCGCAGTGCACTATACAGGTGGGCTGGAACGCCGTGACCACCGACCGCACCGCCGCCCGATCGAGCAGATCGACACGCACCGATTCCACTGACAGCCATGTGGGGAGCGTTCGCGATTCAGGACGCAGCAAGGTGAGCACTTGCACGTCGGCACGACACCCGATGAGTTCGAGCAGGTTCCTGCCGAGCGTCCCAGACGCACCCGTAAGGACAACGCGATGGCGGATGCCGCTCAAGACCGCAATCCTGCGGTGGCGTCGAGATGCGCTTGAATGTCGGCGATAAGTTGCGCGTCAATCTGAATGGGCACAATGCGAATGTCGCCAAGCGCATGGAGGAGCGCCATTGAGATAGCCCCTCCCGCCGCTTTCTTATCGCGCCGCGCCGCGGTGACGAACTCGTCCGCCGTTGGCCAGACTGGAAGATTGATCGGAAAGTGCGCCGCGACAAATGCGCGGATCTCACGAGCGATTGCAGGCGCAAGAAAGCCCCGTCGCTCGGCAATCGTATTGGCACAATCGAGTCCCCAAGCCACCGCTATACCGTGCGGGACTGCAAAATGGCTCAGCCCTTCCAGGGCATGGCCGAAAGTGTGGCCATAGTTAAGAATGCGGCGAAGATCCGATTCATACTCATCGATCTCGATCACCCGCTGCTTCGCGGTGAGGCTCGCGCGGATCATTGCCGGTAATTCAGGAGTACGGAATCCGCCGCGCGAAACGGCAGCCACTGCCTCCCTGAAAAATGGATCCGGGTGCGTTAGCGAGAGTTTAAGAATCTCTCCCCACCCAGACGCGATGTCGCCATCATCAAGCGTGCGCGTGAAGTCCGTGGCAATGTAGACCTTGGTGGGCGATTGGAAGAATCCAAGCTGATTCTTGTGACCGCAGAGGTTGATCGCGGTTTTGGCGCCGATACTGCTATCGGCCATCGCCAGTAACGTTGTTGGAACAAAGGTCCAGGGCATACCACGATGCCAGCAGTGGGCCGCAAAGCTCGACACATCCTGAATGATTCCGCCGCCAATGACAATCAGCGTCGTTCGTTTTGTCTTGCCAGTACCCAGCAGAAAAGTGGCAACGCGTTCGGCGCCGGTCAGCGTCTTCGAATCTTCCGTCGCTTCGAACTCCAGTACGGGCAGGCGGTCGAGTAGCGGAGCGAGCGCGGTTGAATGCAACGCATGCACGCGGGCGTCGATTACCACCGCCGCATCGATCGCAGACAAAGCAATCGCCACCGCATCGATTGTCGTCCCCAGATGAACCGGATAGTCTCCTTGCCCCGAACGAATTGTCAGTGTAGGTGCATTCATACCAACGAAAGACCACCGTCCACGACGATGACCTGACCCGTGATATACCGGTTACCCGGCGACGCGAGATAGCAGACAACATCTGCGATATCCGACGGCTCGGCAAACCGTTGCGTCGGCACCTGAAGGCGAATGCTCTCGAGCGTCTCCGCCGAATTGTTCTGGCGCGTCAGATCGGTCATCACGATGCCGGGCGCAACGGCGTTGACGAGCACATTGCTGGGCCCAAACTCTACTGCCGCCATTCTCGTGAGCTGGTTGAGCGCGCCCTTCGACGCGCCATAGCTCGCACGACCGGCGCGGCCTAGAAAACTGTATACACTGGAAATATTCACAATGCGCCCGCCGCCGCGTGCGGTCATATGCGGCGCAAGATGCTGCATCAGGCGGAACGGCGCAGTGACATTCACTTGTTGTACGCGCTGCCATTCCTCAATTGAAATATCGGTGAACTTCGTAATCGGATTTATTCCCGCGTCGTTAATTAGCGCGAATATATCTACCGCGCCCAGTGCGCCGAGGTACGCCTCGATCGATGCCGTGCTGGCAAGATCGAGTTCAGCTCGGGTGGGGGCGAGGACAGCCCAACCATCCGTGCGAAGACGTGTGACGATCGCGGAACCGATTCCGCGCGAACCACCGGTGACAAGCGCGACCGGCATTACTCCTCCTCCCACGCGGGGACGAGCATATTCGAGGCAAGCTCTTCACGACTGAGAAAGGGCGCAAGGTCCTCCAGGGGCGATGAGACCATCCGGCCATCGGGGAGTGCCCGTGAACTGAGTTTCGGCTCAAACTGCTGCGACGGATCAAGCATCAGTTCGCACACCACCGGTCCATCCGTCGCAAGTGCGGCACGGATTGTCTCTTCAAACGACGCACCCTCGGCGCGAAAGGCAGCGATTCCATAGGCACCAGCGATCTTTTGAATATCGGGAAACGAAACGCCACTGTGAGGTCCGGCTCCGACGAAGCGCTTAAAGAACCCCCCCTGCGACATCCGCATCGAGAGGTACCCGTCGTTGTTGAGTACGAAGATCTTGAGATTCAACTGGTGGTGCACGACAGTCTGAAGTTCCTGAATGTTCAGCTGTATGCTACCGTCACCCGCAAGGCAGATCACTCTCGCGCCGCCTCGTGCCACAGCAGCGCCAATCGCCGCTGGGAGGTCGTAACCCATCGACGCCGTACCGGAGTTGCAAAACAACCGCTGCATGCCCCTGATCGCGGCCACCTGATTGGGGATTACGCACGCCGATCCGTCGCCACAGACGACAACGTCGTCATCGGCGAGCGATGCCCAAAGCCGGTCAATCGCGTGATAGGGATTCACCAACGACCCCACGATGACCCGGTGCGCAGGCTGGACGACAGGATATTTGGCGACGCGTTCGCGAACCCACTGCACCCACGCGTGGTGATGCGTGGCGCTGACGCGGCGCGCGCGCGCCTGCGTTTGCAACGTTTCAAGAAAGACACGGGCGTCGGCATGAATCGGCAGGTCGACCTTCAATGTCGGCTTGTCGAGCTCTGCTGGATCGGCATCGACTTGTGCGATCCATGCGTACCGCGCGAATGCCTCGTAATTGTAGCTCACCTGCCTGATGTTGAGTCGGCTCCCAATCACCAGCAACAGGTCGCTGTTTTGAACGGCAAAGTTTCCCGCGCGGTCGCCGAGCGAACCCGGGCGCCCGCCGAGGAATGGGAAATCCGCCGGGACAAGATCGATCGCCGTCCACGCGGTTACTACGGGGATGCCGAACTCGCGTACGACATCGAGCAACAGTTTTGCAGCGCCAGCAAGCCGTACTCCGGTGCCGACCATTATCACCGGGCGTTCGGCGCGGGTGATGCGATCGATAAGTTCCTCACATTGGATGGCTAGCGCCGTGCGATCAAGAGGCACTTCATCTTCACACGGATCGTAGCGGCGAAGCGTCGCCGGATCGACTAGTGCCGCCTGAATGTCCATAGGCACGTCGAGCCAGACGGGGCCCGGCCGGCCTGATGTCGCGAGGTGGAGCGCGCGCTCAATGTGGTAACGTGCATCAGCCACGGAATCGACGAAGGCGGAGTATTTCGTGATTCCGCGCACCATCGAGAGGATGTCAACTTCCTGGTCGCCGAGCTGGCGCAAGCGTGACCCCGGATAGGACGTAACGACCGTTTCCCGCTTCACTTGCCCCGAAATAACGAGCATGGGAATTGAGTCCGTCCACGCACCGTACACGCCGTTGAGCGCGTTTATCCCGCCAGGACCACTCGTGACGTTTACCAAAGCCGGTTTTCCGGCGACGCGCGCATATCCCTCGGCGGCCATTGCGCTCGCCTGTTCGTGGTGGTTGCACAGCCAACCGAGCCCGGCCGTATAGCCGACCGCGTCGTTCAGGTACATCGCACCACCGCCGGTGAGCAGGAAGGCCTGTTCCACCCCGAGCTGCACCGCGCGCTGTACAAGATATTCGGCAACTCGCATCATAACCCGCGCGAAAAGATCTGACGCCGGAGGTTTTCGTTCTGCGCGTACGGCGTGTCGATGTGGTCCACGGTGAGCGGCGAATCCTTAGTACAAGGCAGCAGCATCGTGTGCCCAAACTTGCCGAGCATCAGCTCGCGCGTCGAAAGCTGTCCGCGCTGCAGCGGAATCGCGAGGTAGATGTCGGAATCGGTGATATTCTCACCCACGGCAATGTCGCGTGCCGCATAGACACCACGGATGTAGGTATCGAGATAAGCCGCCTCGCGTTCGAGCGGGAGGAGTCGAGAGTGTTGGGCGTTGCCGCAAAACTCTCGCGCTTTTTGATACGCCTTGAACCAGGTGTCGACCTGGCCGGGAAGTGACGAATACTTCGCTACTTCGACCCCGTCTTCTTCGATATCGATATGCCGCTCGAAAGTCCGCGCGCCCTTGGCGTAGGCGATGTGCATTGACGCCGACCAATCGTGGTACTCGTGACACGAGTATCCGATGACGTGACCAGGATAGCGCTGTTTGAAAAAGTCGATCTGATGCAGCTGTGCTTCCGAATCTTCGTGCGGGTATGCGGCGACACAGTGATTGATCGCAAGCGGGATGTTGCGCCGCTCAAAAAAACTCACGAGATCGTCCATGTCCTTTAGCGGAGTGCCGCCAAAGGAAACGATCACCGGCCGGCGCGCAGCGGCGATGCGCTCGACGAGAAGCCAGTCGTTGCTGTCGGCACTGGCGATCTTGATGATCGGTAGCCCGAACTCTTCGCACAGGTCGACCGACGGTTCGTCGAACGGCGTCGCCATCGGAATACAGCCGCTCTTGCGGATCGCCTCGATGATTTGCCAGTACTCGTCCTTGGTCAGTTTGGTCTCGAGTACGCGCTTGACATAGCGAATATCCTTGCGGTCGCGGAACTCCGGGTGCACGAAGTGATCGGCGTCTCGGAACTGCAACTTGATGGCAGTCCGTACATTGTTGAAACGCGCGATGCGAGAATGGTCGTGGACGATGCGCAGTGCGCGATCGAGGCGGCCCAGGTGGTTGTTCGTCATTTCGAGCACGAACAAGTCGTCGAACACTTCGCGGTTGACCATGCACTCTCCGAAGAATTGCTACAAGATACTCATACGCGGTACGCAGTGGAGTACGCAGTGCGGGATGGGCAAAGCGGAACGCGTCAACCGCAGCGGTGCCACTCCAGCATTCTCCGTACCCCGTCCTCCAGCCCAACGCGTGACTCGAGGCCCAGCTCTTTGCACGACCGGCGTGTCGAAGGCACAAACCAGCTCGCGGCTGCTCCAGCCACCGGCTCCAACGCGCGCTCAATCGGAAGTCCGGTGATCTGTGACACGGTTTGCGCGGCTTCGCTTATCGTCACAGGGGACTCAGAACCTACATTATAGGCTCGCCCAGCCGTTCCCCGAAGCAGGATCGTCCAGAGCCATGCCGCCATGTCGCTGCCATAGAGAAACGATCGAACTGCCGTTCCGTCTCCGGAAATATGAATCGGACGTCTCGCCAGCGCGTCACCGGCGAAATTTCCAAGTGCGAAATCGGCATCCAAGGGAAGCCACGGCCCGGACATTGCAAAACCGCGCGCGACGACCACCTCAAGTCCGGTCTCCCGGCCAACGAGAATTCCGACAGACTCGGCAAGTCGCTTTGCCCCGGCAAGCGCATTTGCCGGGAGGAGCGGATCGGGCCCGCACGGCGTGTCCTCGGCAATCGGCGCACTCGGCGTGACAAACGATCCGTACACGGAGCCGGAACTCACGAGCAGAGCGCGTTTTGCACCAGCGGAGCGCGACAGTTGCGTCACGTGCCGCGTGCCGCGTACGACCATGTCCTGCACGTCGAGTGGCGTCGCAGCGATCTGCCGCGGAGTTGCGGTCGATGCAGTATGAACGAGAAAATCGACGGCGCCAGCTGGAAGTTTGCAGTTGCGCACGTCGGCAATCTCGAATTGCAGCCACGACGCGTCGGCGAGGTGCGGCAAACGCGTTTTCAGGCGCTCTTGGTCGCGCACGAGCGCGACGACGCGAACGTCGATACCAAGGCGCTCGCGTGCCCAAGCGAGCGACTCGAGCATCCAGGTGCCAATGAAGCCCGTGGTTCCTGTGAGAAAGACGCGTGCGCCGGAGAGATCGTCCCACAGCGGACGCGTCGCGTCAAGGACGGCGTCGAGGTCGCGCGCCGGCGTACGTGTTGGGACGGCGTTCATACCGTCGGCGCGGCGATGTTGTTCGTGCGCAGCCAATCCCAAGTGCGGCGCAATCCATTGTCGAATCCAGTCCAGTCCTCAAGGCCCAATTCACTCCGTGCTAAAGCCGTGGAGGGGACATAGCGCGACAGCGGCGCGGCGGGATCGCCTTCGCCACCGCGCCGCACTTCGACTGGTGGCACGACAAGCCGTGCGACACGCTCGGCGGCATTCAACACCGTCATCGCCTCTTCTGATCCAACGTTGTACGCGGCACCGGCACGCCCACGGGCAAGTAACGTCCAACACCACGCCGCCATGTCTGCGGCGTAAAGCCAGGACCGCACGGCGGCTCCATCGCTCGATACTTCAATCGTGCGGCCGGCGAGTGCGTCACCAAGGAAATTGCCGATCGCGAACTGACCGTCGAGCGGAAGGCGCGGCCCGACAATTCCGAACATCCGTGCCGATACGAAACCGACACCTTTGGCCGTCGCCGCTTCACCAAGCCGCTCTGCTTCGCGGTGTTCGAAACCGAACCGCTGGTTCATGACCTTGCGGTCGGCGGTGCCCGTATAGTTCTCGGAAATTGTCTTGACCGTCGCGGGCTGCGGACCGTACACCGATCCCGAACTGACCTGCAGGAAGCGGGCACGCGTGCCGCTCTCCGCTTCTTCGATCATTCGCTTGGAACCGTGTTCAATGATGTCGAGTACCTCTTCCGGATGTGCCGCGTTCATCCGTGGCGTCGCCGCCGAAGCGCAATGGACGAAATGCGTAAACGCATGTGTGGGCGGGTCAACGATGCGCACATCACCAACGTGTGGCCGCACCACGGGAGACGTTGCCAAGTGAGGGAGTCGCTCCGCGAAGGCAGTACGATCGCGCACCAACGCAGTGACCTTGATGCCAAGATTCAGCGTCCGTTCGGCATGGACAATCGTCTCGAGCAACCAACTTCCAACGAATCCGGTGACGCCGGTAATGAATACGCGTGCATTTCGGTAGTCATCCCACACGTGTCGTGTGTGGTCAAGCACAAATGTGAGGTCGCTTTCGCTCAACTCAGGCACGCACACCGCCTCGACAGAACGCCTGCATGCAGTCGGCCACGTAGTCGAGCATCTCGGCCGTCAGCCCTGGGTAGCAACCAATCCAGAGTGTACCGCGCATGACTTGATCCGTGCGCGCGAGATCGCCAACGGTGCGAAATTCCAACCCCTTATACGCGGGTTGACGCACCAGATTGCCGCCAAACAACAGTCGCGTCGCAATCTTCCTTCCTTCCAAAAACCTCACCAGCGCATTGCGATCGAACGG
>JANYKA010000272.1 GCA_025358315.1 Gemmatimonadota bacterium
AGCGGCTGGGAGTTGGAGTGCACGCGCGCTCGAACTCCCACCCGCTACTGCAGCATTTTTCGACCCGGCATATTGGCTCCATTCTGGTGCAGCACCAGTCCAGTCACCGCACCACTGGAATCCACCGTGAAGGAAAGCCGAGCTTCGACCACCTTCAGAAAGAACGCGTTCTCTTTCTCGGCAAAGAGCTGGACCTTGCCTTGGCCTGTCGCCTGCAACCACAACGTCGCGCCTTCACGGGTAATGACAAGGTGAAATGTCGGTGCGAGCACAAAGTCACCGACAAAGCGCTCGAGCGCGGCCGGTGTCAGTTGCATCTCCAGTCGCGGTTTCGGAAATACCATGAGCGGTCGTTCGGCATCGAGCAGATGCATCCCAATGTCGTCCACAGACGTTGAGGTGTTCGACAGTACGACCACACCGTTGCCATTCATTTCATCGAATCCGATAAACGTGCTGTAGCCTGCAGTTCCGCCGTTGTGCCACGTGATATCGGGACCATCGCCGGAGAACACCAGCCAATTGAGTCCGATCCGCATTCGCGGCGCACCCGCCGGCCGGAGCGGGCGATGCGCGTCATGCATCGCTGATCCGAGTGGACGGCTGGCGGAATCGAGATTTGCGGCGAGGTACTTCAGCATGTCGTTCATCGTCGAGCGGATCGCCCCTGCGCCGGCGAGGGCATCGAGATCCCAGTTCGCGACTGCTGTGCCCGCCGGATTGTGCCCGGGCGCAAGACGCGCCCGCAAATCGGGTGTCAGCTGAATCCGGGTATCGCTCATCCCGAGCGGATCGAGCACCCGACGTCGCATCATCGCTTCGTACCCGGTACCGTCGTGCGCGGCCAATGTGACCCCGAGCAAGCCAATGCCAAGATTGGAATATTCAAACTGGGAGCCGATGTCACGCGGCAACTCATAGCTGCCAAGAAATGCGAATAGCCGATTCGTGTCGTAGTCCGCGTACGGATTGGCGCCATCCTTAGGCGCGAAGTTCGTCGGCATCCGCGGTAAGCCCGACGACTGCGTGCTGAGATCAACGAAAGTGATCTCCTTGCCGTTTTTGGTCGGCATATGTACGGACGCTGACAGATATTTCGCGACGGGCTCGTCGAGCCGCACTTCGCCGCGCCGGACCATGTCCGCGAGGACCGTCGCCGTAAATGTCTTGGTGATGGACCCGATTTCAAACACTGAGTTTCCGTCGAGCTGCCGGTCGGCAGCCCCCAAGCCATACGCGACCACGCGCCGACGTTCGCCGCGGTGCAACAGGCCGACCACAATGCCGGCATTATGTTTTTCGTCAACGCGCTGACGCACAATCGCCAGCACCGTGGAGTCAGGCGGCAGGCTACGCGATTGCGCCGCCAGAGGCATGACCGCCGGGGCACCCAAGGCCACGAGCAGCAATAAAGTCTTTTTCACGCCGACTCCCACTCCGTAGTTCCGCTGCACGCGCACTCCAACTCCCACTCGAACCTCAATAGTGCATAGCCCGTTTTCCATTCTTCAACTGCACCGCAAACGCAATGTGCATCCCCCCCAGAATCACAACTGGCACTAAAATCGCAATCGCCGCCACAAACCAACCCACCTGATCCATGCCGCCGGTTATGGTCGGACGAAACGCATACATCATCGCGACATACACCACGGCAATTCCGCCAGCCACACCAAATGCGCCGAGCGATGCAACCTTCGCAAACTTTTCCATGGGCGACCTCCGAGAGTCAGGCGAAAAATTGCCCCGAAAACCAGCCGGCGCAAGCGTGAGCGGCGTTCACGCGAGCAGCTCGACTCCTGCGGCAGTGATGCGATGCGAGACGAGTACCACCGGCGAGACGATCTCATCACCAATGACTACAGCCGCATCGAGCGCCGCCTTGCCAGCCGCCGCACATATCGCGTCCCGCGCCTCGATGGTGGCGAGCGTGTCACCGCGCTGAACGGTGTCCCCCGGCTGCACGGTGATTCGCAGACCTACCGACGGATCCAAAATGTCCGCCATCGCGGTCCGTCCACCACCCATTGCCGTGATCCCCTTCCCGACGGCGCGCGGATCGACGCGTTGCACAATGCCGTCGCGGGTAGCCAGGTACGGCACGCGCATCGCTGGCTGTGGCAACACTTCCTGCGGCTCATCGCAGACGCGCGATTCGCCGCCCTGCGCGTCGATGATGTCGCGGAACTTCTCTAACGCCGCCCCACTGTCAATTGCCTGCTCCAACTGTGCACGCGCCGCGGCCGCAGTGGGGGCAGCGTGGGCCAGCAACAACATCTCCGCGCCAAGTCGTAGCGTAAGCTCGCGCAGATCGGGAGGACCGCCGCCTTTCAATGCTTCGATCGCCTCTTCCACTTCGTTCGCATTCCCGCACGCAATACCGAGCGGAGAATCCATGTTCGTGAGCAGCGCCACCACCGGGCAATGATGACGCGCCCCGAGCGCGATCATCGTCTGCGCCAGCGTAATGCTGTCGACCTCATTCGACAGAAATGCACCGGCACCTGTTTTGACATCGATCACCAATCCCGTGAGCGATTCGGCCAGCTTCTTGCTCATGATACTCGCGGCAATCAACGGGATCACTTCGACCGTCGCCGTGGCGTCACGCAACGCATACAACGTCTTGTCGGCTGGGGCAATCTCTCCGGTCTGCCCGATGAGCGCACAACCCAGTTGGTCAATCTGGGCGGTCGCCCGGGCCAGAGAGAGGCGTGTATTGAACCCCGGAATACTTTCGAGTTTGTCGAGTGTACCGCCGGTGTGGCCAAGGCCGCGGCCGGACATCATCGGCACCACCACTCCGCAGCTCGCCACCAATGGCGCGAGCACCAGCGACACTTTGTCGCCGACACCGCCGGTGGAGTGCTTGTCCACCCGGCCTGTGGCGAGATGCCGGAGGTCGAGCATCCGGCCGCTGTGCAACATTCCTTCCATTAGAGCTACGGTTTCGTCGGCGTCCAGCCCACGGAAGTAAATAGCCATCAGCAGTGCCGCTATCTGATAGTCCGGGAGTGTCCCTGCAGCGACATCGCGCGTAAAAATCCGCCAATCGGCGGCACTGATGTGACCACCGTCACGCTTAGTTTCAATAAGGTCGCGCAGTGTCATTGACCGGGCCCGCCCGCTGAGCCTACGTTCTCTCTCCGACCGACACCGATTTTGGAGCAATTGCGCATGTGGACTCGTTTAAGGATTTCTGCCCTGCTCGTGACGGCACTTCTTGCGGCGCCATCGCTCGGCGCGCAGTCGACTGCCGAACACGTCGCACTCGGTGACCGCGCGTATTCCGAGCGGGCCGTGCAAGCCGCACTCAACCACTATCAAATGGCCGTCGCGTCCGCTCCTGCAAATTACGAGGCGCTCTGGAAAGCGTCACGGGCTGAGGTCGATCTTGCTGAAGCAGCCGGTAAGGGCCGCTTGGGCGATTCATTAATGATACTCGCCGAACAGCATGCCCATGCCGCGATTGCGGCGAACCCGGCCAACGCCGAGGGGCACTTTTCTCTTGCTCGTGCGGACGGACGCAAAGCGCTCACGCTCGGCATCATGGATCGCATCAAGTACGCGAAAATCGTCCGTAACGAGGCGCTCGAAGCACTGAAGTACGATTCACTCCATGCCGGCGCGCTGCATGTACTCGGCGTATGGAACGCCGAAGTGATGCGTGTCAACGGCTTTGCCAGAGCCTTCGCGCGAACGTTTCTCGGTGCCCAAGTGTTTGGGTTGGCCAACTGGAACGATGCGCAGCGCTACCTTGAACTCGCGGTGAAGGCGGATCCCGATCGCGTCGTCCACCGCCTCGATCTTGGAACCGTGTATAGGGATCGCGGAGACAAGGCCCGCGCACGGGCGACCTTCGAATCGATGGCCAATGTGCCCTTACACGATCTGAATGACGAACTATATAAACGGCTCGCCGTTGAGCGTCTCAACAAACTGGGTGCACCATGAGTGACGATATTGCCCGCCTTGAAGCGCGGGTTACCGAGCTCACCGGCGAACGCGACCGGCTGATTGCCGTAGTGGAGATTCTACAGGAAATCAGCGCGTCGCTGCACTTCGTTGATATTCTGCAGGCCATCTCCCGCAAGCTCGGCGAAACATTCGGTCTCGACCGCTGCTCGATATTCCTCGCGGGTGAGCGCGACGAAGTACGATTGGTGGCGAGCTATGAAGATCCGTCGATCCGAAACCTTGTCGTGGATCTCGATCGCTATCCCGAACTGAAAAAGGCGTTCGAGAGTGGTGAGACGGTTTTCGTCGCCGATGCCATGAACGATCCGATGTTTCAGTCCGTGCGCGAGGAACTCAACATGCGCAATGTGCGCTCCATTATTGTGGTCCCGATTCGTTGGCGTCAGGACACCATCGGCGCGATTTTCCTCCGTACCGAGCGCGACGCTATACCGTTCAGCGACGCCGACGTACGCTTTTGTCAGGTGATCGCCGACATTACGGCCAAAGCGCTGCGCAACGCGCACCGGTTTGAATCGTTGAACCGGGCATCAGCCGAACAGCCCAAGGAACAGCGGCGGTCGGAACTACAGCGCATTGCGCTGGTCGCATTCCTGCGGCGCTTGCTCGACCGGTATGCAGCGACCGAAGATCATATGTGGTCCGAGACGCTCCTGCCAAAAGCCTCCGACGAGGAACTCGAGCGGTTGGTCGGCGTCGCGTTGCAGGTCATGGACGAAGAGGCCAAGGGGTGAGTTCGGCCAAGCAGGCCGCCGGGCGAGCCGCAGAGTTGCGCAAAACGCTCGAGCAGGCGTCGCACGATTACTATGTGCTCGACCGTCCGCAGCTCTCGGACCGCGAGTACGACACGCTGTTCCGCGAACTGCAGCAACTCGAGCGCGAGCATCCGGCGCTGCGAACGCTGGATTCACCGACCATGCGCATCGGCGCGGAACCAGCGACCACCTTTGCGAAGCATACGCATCTCGTACCGATGATATCGCTGGACAATGCATTTACGGACGAGGAAGTGGCCGACTGGGCGGCCCGCGCTGTGAAAATCGCCGGCGATTTGGTCAATACAGCGGGATTCTGTGCTGAACTCAAAATCGATGGCGCGGCCGTCAGCCTCACCTATCGCGATGGCGTACTGGTGACGGGCGCCACGCGTGGCAACGGTACGGTAGGTGAGGATGTCACGACGAACCTTCGAACGATTCGCGGGATTCCGCTACGACTGCGTAGTGAGGGCTACCCGGCAATTATCGAAATTCGCGGCGAAGTATTTTTTCCGTTCGATAGTTTTGAGCGCTTAAATGACGAGCGGGCGAAAGCCGGCGAGCCGGTTTTCGCTAATCCGCGAAACTCCGCGGCGGGATCACTGCGGCAGCAGGATCCGGCCGTGACCGCGAGCCGGCCGCTCCGGTTCTTCGGATACGCCTTTGCCGTTCCCGGGACCGCCAACCTGCCCTTTTCGACACAGACCGAATTGCTCGAGTCGCTCGCCGCGTGGGGAATTCCGGTGGCACCGAAACGCAAATGGTGTCGCACACTCGCTGAGGTGTATTCGTATGCCCACGCGATTGAGAGCACGATCCGGGCCGAATTGAATTTCGGGATTGATGGAATGGTGGTGAAGGTCGACTCGCTGGCGCTGCAGACCGAGTTGGGCGTAGTGGGCAGCCGTGTGCCGCGCTGGGCCATCGCGCGGAAATTCGCACCGGACATCGTCGAAACGCGCCTGCTGGAGATCAGGGTAAACGTGGGACGCACCGGGAAAATCAATCCGTATGCCGTGTTGGAACCGGTGGAGGTCGGCGGGACCACGGTCCAGTTTGCCACACTCCACAACTTCGAGTTGATCAAGCAGAAAGATCTGCGGGTCGGCGATGTGGTGTTGCTGCATCGGGCTGGCGACGTGATCCCGCAAATTCTTGGGCCGGTGCCCGAAAAGCGCGACCCCAAACATCCGCCGCCTGCGCCAAAGATTCCTACGAAGTGTCCGTCGTGCGGTACACCCGTGCGGGTTGATGAAAAAGATCTCTTTTGCGAGAACGATTATTGCCCGGGACGGCGCTTGGAGGCACTGGTGCACTTCGCCTCCCGCGGGGCAATGGACATCAATGGTCTCTCGTATGCACGCATCGAACAACTTGTCGAGTACAAGCTGGTGGGCGATGCAAGCGATCTCTATACTCTGACGCCCGATGCAATTGGCGGTCTGGAACGGTTTGCCGAGAAGAGCTCCCAGTCATTGGTAGATGCGATCGCCGCCTCCCGGGCCCAGCCGCTGTCCCGATTGCTGTTTGCGCTTGGCATTCGTCACGTGGGCGCCGAAGCGGCGCAGCTGTTGGCGCGAACGTTTGGAACCATGGATGCGGTCGCGGCGGCCGGACTAGATGAGATCGAAGCGGTATACGGAGTGGGACCGGCGATTGCCGCCTCGGTCTTCGAGTACTTCAGAAATAACCAAAATCAGAAACTGATCGAACGGCTCCGAAAACAGAAACTCAATTTTACTGAGCCGCAGAAAGCCGAAGTTTCCAGTGTCTTCAAGGGGTTCACGGTCGTCATCACCGGGACCTTGCCGACACTCAGTCGCTCCGACGCCAAAGACATGATTCAGGCGGCAGGCGGCAAAGTCACGGATTCCGTATCCAAGGCGACGAGCCTGTTGGTTGCCGGGACCGACGCCGGCAGCAAGCTCGACAAGGCAAAAATGCTGGGTACGGAGATCATCGACGAAGCCGAACTCTTGCGCCGCCTCCAGCGCTGACCTTTTCTTTCACCTGATGACGATGCCCCTCGACCTAGCTGCCTCGCAACTTGTCGCATTTCCGCGCCCTTCCCTCTCGGCGCTGCGGGCGGCACTTATTCGTGATACAGGCGGAGCGTTCGCGGGCTATCTGCAGGAAGCCGGGTACGCGGGCGGCGAATCGGTGTACGCGGCATTCCGCGCTTCGCTTTTGGCGGACGGCCTCCCCGATGCCGAGTCGCTCGCCCTCACCGATTTCGAGGCTCAGGCTTCTCGGTTCTTCAAAGAAGCCGGATGGGGCTCGATGTCCATCTCCACCTTGCACGGAGTGGCGGCGCTGATTGATTCGAACGATTGGGCCGAAGCCGATCCGGCAAGCGGGATGCAGTATCCGGCGTGCCACTACTCCACCGGACTATTCGCTGATTTCTTCGGTCGGACCGCGGCGGCACCGCTGGCCGTCCTGGAAGTCGAGTGCCGCTCCTCCGGCAGTAATCGTTGCCGGTTTCTGGTCGGATCGGCCGAAGTCATGGGCCATCTCTACGATCGGATGGCGGCCGGAGCCAGCTACGCCGAGGCGGCGGAAGAGCTCGCGTAGGGCGACGGGCTACTTGTTGGTATTGGCGTATTTTGGGTTTGGGCCCAACTCGCCGTCTACCAAGATCTCTTTATCCCATGGCAATACGATGGTGCTTTCGGTTTCCAGCGCGAAATAGTCCGGCCGGTAGTCGCCGGTTTTAAAGCTGACCGCCGTACGGACTTCGCCCGCCCCCGCATTGACCAGCGCCGCAACTGCCAGCCGCAGCGTGGCGCCAGAATCGCAGGTCTCGTCAACAATGAGGACCCGGCGATCGCGCACTTCGGTTGGCGCGGCCCCAAAGATGGCAGGTGTGTCTCGTACGGTGTCTGCCCGGTACCGGCGGCTGACAATCAACGAGTGAAACGGCCGGTCGAGAATTGCCGCTACAACAGCCCCTGGCACGACGCCGGCATTCGCGATGCCGACCACCAACTCCGGGTCGAATTCGCGGGCGACCCTGAGCGCCAGAGCACGCGAGAGTTCACCGAACAGCGGCCAGTCGACATCAAACACGTCTCGCGGCGGACGAGAACTCTTATTGGTCACCATCGGGACTCCGGTCTGATGCGGGCAGAATTGGGCGGAGTGAGACCGGTGCCCCATCCGCACCGCTCGCCTCCCCGTAAGCATACTCTGGGGGGTTGGCAGCGGGTACCAGAGGGGCGTTCGGTTGCTCCGTTCCCCGCCTCACCCTAGCTTGTGCCGTGAGGTCGTTCCGGAGCGTCTTTGTGTGGGGTACAACGCCCCGTCGTTGCCGTTCCGCCCACAGCCCCGCGCACTGGATGTCCTGGTTTACCCGATTGCTCGGCTCGTCCGAGATCCCGCCAAAGCCGCAACGCCTCGATTATCTCAACGAGGCGTTGGTGTTGGAACGTCAGGGCGATTACGATGCCGCGCTGACGTCATACCGTTTGGCGTTGCGCGACACCCCGGACGACTTGCGGGTACTACAGAATATGGCGATCGCGTTTTCGCGCACCGGCCGACTGGATGAAGCCGTACGTGCGTACCGCCGCTCGCTCGAACTCGATCCGACACTTTCCGGCGCGCACTACGGGCTCGCCTTTCTGCTCATTAAGCGCGGCGATACTGGCGGCGCGGAGAAACACTTGCAGGCATTCCTGACACAACCACCCGCTGGTGAAGAAGCGGAGCGATGGATTCGGCACGCCCAATCGACGCTCGAAACGTTGCGCCACCCCACCGGCGGCGCGCTGCCGGCGAGCGAGGGCTGACGTGGGGAAGATTCTCGCAGTCGTCAGTCAGAAAGGCGGGGTCGGAAAAACCACAACTGCCGTGAACCTTGCCGCTGCCTTCGCTCGGCGCGGTCTGAAGACGCTGATTGTCGATGTCGATCCGCAGGGCTCAGTACGGTATGGTGCTGGCCTTAAAAAGGGACACGCCACACACGGCTTTGCCGACTACCTGAGCGGCCAGCGGCCATTACGCGATGTCATCTTGCCGACTTCGCTGTCTTGGCTCCGGGTGATGCTCGTGGGAAGTGTGAGCGATTCGGCGGATCACTCCGACTATGCCACACAAATCGCCACCAGCGATCTGCTGCCAAGAATGCTCGAGGCGGCGGTCGAACGCTGTGACATCGTGGTGGTGGATACCCCACCGGGGCTCGGCGCTATCACGCGTCGTGTGCTCGAGTCGAGCGACCGAGTGATCGTGCCGTTGCAGTGCGAGCCGTTGGTATTGCAAACGACACCGCAGATTCTGCGCGGCATCCAGGACGTCGTGTCGCGTCATCCCGGCCTTACCTTCGACGGCATCTTGTTAACGATGTATGAAGCCGGCAACCCGGCTTGCGAACGTACGGCCGAGTATGTGCGAAAACATATTCCCCGATCGTTGCTGTTCGACCTGGTCATTCCGCGCAGCGCGGCGGTCAGTGATGCATTTGCCGCGGGCCAGCCCGCGGTTCTGCGAGCGCCGGCGGATGCCGCCAGTCAGGCTTACGTAAATCTCGCCACGCTATTGGCCGAACGGTTCGCCAAGTGAAGCGCGCATCGTTGGCCGCACCGTTAGGCGTCGCACTCGCCGGAATTGTCGGGTTGGTGGTGGGCTGCACGGCAATTACGTCTGATGCATCGCGTGTGGTGGCGATTGAATTCGACAGCCTCGCGTATCCGTCGGTAGTCGCCCACGACACGCTGCGTGACTCCCTCGGACGTGCCGCACCCCTGCATGCGGTCGGACTCAACTCGGCGGGAGCGGTGGTCAATCACCCGCTCTTCCGGTACATCGCACTCGATTCCGGAATAACGATCGATACGAGCGGCTATATCACCGCGCAGGCACCGACGGGCTCCGCCCGGATCGTCGCGTCGGTGAATGGCTTCCAATCCGTCGCGAAAACCGTCTTGATATCGCGACCGCCGGGTTTGGTCGTTGCGACTGGTCCGCTGAGAGATACCGTGTTCTATGCACTAGCCGACAATCCGGCGGTGAACGTTTCTCCGCTACTCAATATCAAAATTGTGACGCGCGATACTGTTGGTGGAATCGGTTTCACGGGTGGATGGCTGGTATCCTATCAGGCATTTTTTCACGGAGTGGCGCTGAGCCAGAAGGACACCACCGTGGCAACATTGTGGGATGATCAAACGAATCCTACAGCGCTCGATACGACAGATGCCACCTCGGGCACGGCTGCGCGGCGCCTCCGCATTCGACCTGTGGGATTGCCGTCCGCGGCCGAGTCGCTCGTCGTGCTGGCGACGGTGAAGTACAAGGGCGTTGCCATTCAGGGGAGCCCGGTGACGTGGGTCATCGTCACGCGGCCCAAGGCCCCGTAGCCGCTGGTCGCGTGCAACGGGTGCGGACGAGCGCGTCGCGGGATAGAATTCCGGATCGTTCAGCCCAATCGGAGGACTCGCATGATCTCAAGTGGCGCGCCGCGGAAGGAAACACCCGGCACTCTTACACAGCTGTTTTTCGAAGTGCTCGAGAAACATCAGCGTCCGGACGCATATCAAGTGCGCGTCAATGACAAATACCAGCCGATCGCCCACACCGAGGTGCGCGACCGGGTACGGCGGATGGCACTTGGCCTCCTCGAAATCGGCCTCAAGCGCGGTGATCGGGTAGCGATCCTTTCCGAGAACCGTCCCGAATGGGCGTTTGCAGACTGGGCGTGCCTCACAGCGAGTCTTGCCGACGTGACGGTATACCCGTCGCTCCCTCCGGAACAGATCGCGCACATTCTCAAAGACTCCGGCGCGGCCGCGATATTTGTCTCGTCCGATGCACAAGCGGCGAAAGTGGCAAAGATTCGCAGTGATGTGCCGTCGCTCCAGCACGTCATCACGTTCGCATCCACGAAGCCCGACGGTGTGGATCTCACGCTGGCAGAACTCGACGCGCGCGGTGCATCAGTAGACTCGGCAGAACGTGCTGCCCAATGGCGGACCGATGCGCTGGCCGTGGGCCCGGATGATCTGGCGACGTTGATCTATACGTCCGGAACGACCGGATTGCCGAAGGGCGTGATGCTCACGCACGACAACCTGTACTCCAACGTGTGCGCCTGCCGCGACGTGATTCCGTTCGACGGCAAAGATGTGGCGCTGTCGTTCCTGCCGCTCTGCCACGTGTTTGAACGCACCGGCGACTATTTGTTTTGGGCCACCGGTACGTCGATCGCCTATGCCGAGTCGATGGACACGGTCCCGCTGAACCTGCAGGAGGTGCGGCCGACGTTCTGTATGTCCGTGCCGCGGCTCTACGAGAAGATGTATGCGCGCGTGCTCGAGAACGCGCTCGCCGGCAGTATTGTAAAACGGCAAATTTTTTATTGGGCGCGCCGGGTCGCCGAACAATGGGCCGATGTCAAACTGGGTGGTCGCACCCCGGCAGGACTGCTCGCCATTAAATATTCGATTGCGCAGAAACTCGTGTTCAGCAAACTGTTGTCGCGTACCGGGGGCCGCATGCGTTACTTCGTCTCTGGCGGCGGACCGCTGGCGCCGGAGATCAACAAGTTTTTCTATGCGGCCGGTCTGATAATTCTCGAAGGTTACGGCCTCACCGAAACATCGCCGGTGATTGCCGTAAACTCGCCCGAACACTTCCGGATCGGCACGGTCGGCAAGATCATCGAAGGCGTCGAGGTTTCGATTGCCTCCGATGGCGAAATCCTTGCCCGCGGTCCGAATATCATGAAGGGGTACTACAACTCTCCGGACGCGACGAAAGAAAGCATTGACAGCGATGGCTGGTTTCATACCGGCGACATCGGCACGATCCAGGATGGATATCTGTCGATCACCGATCGCAAGAAAGACATCATCGTAACGGCCGGCGGCAAGAATGTGGCACCCCAGCCAATCGAGAACAAAGTCAAGACGAACAAGTACGTGAGTCAGGCGGTCATGCTCGGCGACAAACGGAAGTTCGTGGTGATGTTGATCGTGCCGAATTTCGATCAACTCGAAAAGTGGGCCGGGCGCAAGAACATCATTTGGACAGACCGCGCGCAGCTGTTGACCATGCCGACCGTGCACCAGAAGATGGAAAAGGAAGTACAGAAGGAGCTAGCGGGTCTGGCCAGCTTCGAAACGCCAAAGAAAATCGCCATGCTCGAGCACGATTTCTCGCTTGAGCGCGGCGAGGTTACGCCGACAATGAAAGTGAAGCGCAAGGTCATCGACAAGGATTACAAGGAAATGATCGACAAACTCTATGCCGAGCCGGCACCAGCGGACGCGTCCGGGCACGATTGACCGAGCGTCGGGCCGCTAACGGCCAGCGCGCCGCAGCGGAATAGGATGCGATCCTTGAGCGCTGAGTTCACCGACCCAATGTTGTTCGTCGCGGGCGAGTACGGTAATGCTTGGTGGTATGGGGGTTGCGGCCGGAGCTATGAGCCGGCCATTAGTTACCAGTGCGCGCGCCGCGGACTCGGCCAGTGCCGCCGAGTGGCGATCGAGGGCAATACCACGTGCTGCCCCGGCCGCCACCGGCACAAGGTCCCCGGCACCGCGCAACGTGCCTTCGGCTTCGCATCCTAGGGGCGGAGAAAGCAGCATGAAGTGGGCGGCACTGGAATATCCGGACACCGCTGCCGCCATCGCGCCCCAAGCGCCATCGAGGATGTAGAGCCCACCGCGATCGTCCACGGCCAGCAGTGCGGCAAGGCGCGTGACATCGTCATCGCTGGGAACGACAAATGCCGCTACCGGTTCTTCGGCACCAAACCAAACGTCACCGTGGCGGATCTCAAATTCGGCGTGGCATACTGGACAGCCCAGCGTCCCCCGGACGATATGACGGTCAACGGTTTCGGCGGCCGCAGCAACAAGCCAACTATCGGCGGCATTCTCATGCGGCACTGGGCACCGCAGCGTATCGATCAACTCAACAAACACTGCCGGTGCCTCAGGAAAAGGAAACGCGCAGTTCGTCGATGTTCACGTGCGCCGGCTGGGTCAGCGCGAACAGCACCGTGCGGGCGACATCGACCGGCCGGAGCATCTCACTGCGTCTGGGTAACCCGCTTTTCCCGTCGCGATTGTCGGGATCAACGGCGTCCCATATCGCGGTGTCGATCGGACCCGGCGAGACGAGCGTCGCTCGCACGCCGGTGCCACGCGTTTCGCCGCGCAAGACCTCATGCAGTGCCCGTGCACCAAACTTGGTCGGAGCGTAGGCGCCGTTCCCTGGGAACGCCGCGCGGTCGGCCGCCGACCCGATCGTCACAATGTGTCCATGCCGAGCCGCTTGCATCGCCGGCAGCAGCCCGCGAATGAAACGGAACGGTGCAATGAGATTCGCATCTACGGCGGCGGCGAATTCATCGATCGTCAGTTCCTGAAGCGGTGCGAACGGAAACACCCCGGCGTTATTTACCAAAATTGTCGGCGCACCTTCAAATCGTTCGGTGATTTTTGCCACAGCGCGCTGCACGGCTGTGGAGTCGCGTACATCGCAGGGAATACCGAATGCGCGATTACCGAGTGACCGTGCGATGCCTTCTAGAGCGGCAGGACCGCGGGCAATGAGCGCCACCTGCGCCCCGGCAGCGACCAGCGAACGCGCCACCGCTTCTCCGACACCACGCGACGCGCCGGTGACGACGGCACGGGCACCGGTGAGCAGCGTTCCCGCGATGGCATCGCTCACCGTAGTGGTGTGCTCGGGCCGTACGCGAGGCGCAAAAACTCATCCCGCGTTTTGGCGTCGTCGCGGAACGCACCGTGCAGTGCCGACGTGATGGTTTTTGAATTCTGTTTTTCAACGCCGCGCATCATCATGCAAAGGTGGTAGGCTTCAATCACCACGCCTACCCCGACTGGCCTCAGGACATCTTCGATCGCCGACGCGATCTGTTCGGTCAGCCGCTCCTGCACCTGCAACCGGCGCGCATACATCTCCACAATCCGTGGCAGCTTGGACAGCCCGATGATTCTGCCGTCCGGGATGTAGGCAATGTGCGCCTTGCCAAAAAACGGCAACATATGATGCTCGCACATCGAATAGAGTTCGATGTCGCGCACCATCACCATCGAGTGGTGATCCTCTTCGAACACCGCATCACCGACGACTTCGACCACGTCCATTTCGTAGCCGCGAGTGAGCCAGGTCATGGCTTTGGCCACTCGCAACGGTGTTTTTTTCAGCCCCTGACGCTCCACATTCTCTCCGAGCAATTCAATCTCGCGGCGGATAAGACCCTGAAATTCAATGCAGCGCGGACTGGAGTCGGACAACCCTCCGTCGAACGGATCGTCGTCGACGTCGAGGTGCGCGCTGCCATTGCCGCGGACGGATTTAACGCCCTTCATATTCGACATAGTTGTTCTCCGTCTCCCGGATGCGCAGGCGCGTGAGACGGCCGGGACGCAACGCCGGCTCGAGCACACGCCAACAGGCAAGAATAATATTTTCTGTGGTCGGATTCGTGCCCTGCATAAATGGCACGTCGAGATTAAAGTTTTTATGATCGACTATCGACACATACTCGCGTTCGACGATCCGCTTCACTTCGCCGAGATCGATCACGTAACCGGTCACCGGATCCGGATCACCGGTAATCGAAACTTCGAGTGTATAATTGTGCCCATGCCCATTCGGGTTATTGCACTTACCGAAGAGCCGGACATTCTCGCTGTCGCTGAGCGCGGGATTATGAACGCGGTGAGCGGCGTTGAAGGTCAGGCGGCGGGTAACAGTGACTTGCGGCATGACTGCACCGGGGAGAGGCACGGAAGCCCCGCCCGTCAAAAACGGCCCGGGCGGAACTTCCGCGAAAAATGGAACGAAGAGGTTTTTTGAAGCCCTGTCGAATGTATGAGGTCCTCACCTAGCCTTCCGCCTTCCCGCCGTGCGGGCATGACGTCGACAAAGTTATTGAACCCACCCGGAGGACTTATCGGCTCAAA
>JANYKA010000055.1 GCA_025358315.1 Gemmatimonadota bacterium
GGCGGCAAGCAGTACGAACCGCACGAAGAAAACCCGATGATCGGTTTCCGTGGCGCGGCGCGCTATGTCGACCCGAGTTTCGCCGATTGCTTTGCGCTCGAATGCCGGGCAGTGAAAAAAGTCCGCGAGGAGATGGGGCTCGCCAACTGCTGGGTCATGATTCCGTTCGTGCGTACGCTTGATGAGGCGCGTCGGGTCATCGACACTCTGGCCGCGAACGGTCTCAAACGCGGCGAGCACGGACTGAAGGTCATCATGATGTGCGAGTTGCCGTCGAACGCCCTGCTGGCCGACGAGTTTCTGGAGCTATTCGACGGCTTCTCGATCGGCTCCAATGATCTGACTCAGCTCACACTTGGGTTGGATCGCGATTCCGGCGTCGTGGCGCACTTGTTCGACGAGCGCGATCCGGCGGTGAAGAAGCTGTTGTCGATGGCGATCACAGCGGCGCGGGCGAAAGGCAAGTACATAGGCATCTGCGGCCAGGGGCCGTCGGATCATCCTGATTTTGCCGACTGGCTGATGGAGCAGGGCATCGAGTCGGTGTCACTGAATCCCGACACCGTGGTCGAGACATGGTTGCGACTTGCCAAGATCAAGGGCAAGTGAGTTGCGATATCAACCGCTGACGGCGCGGCGCTCCCGCGTCTCCTCCCGCGCTACCCTGCAGCTCGCCACGCGGCGATCTGCAACTCCCGTGCTGAAGACTCCGTAAATGCAGATCGGTATTGATAGTTTCGCGTCGGTCATGTCGGATGCCGCGACCGGCGTGACTCTCAGCCCTGCCGAGCGATTGCACAATCTGCTGGAAGAGATCGAGCTCGCCGATCAAGTCGGTCTCGATGTCTTTGGCGTGGGCGAACACCACCGGCGCGAGTTTCTCGACTCCGCGCCCTCGGTCATCCTGGCGGCGGCCGCGTCGCGGACGAAACGTATTCGCCTCACGAGCGCGGTCTCGGTGCTCAGTGCACACGACCCCGTTCGGCTCTTCCAGGAATTCGCCACGCTCGATTTGATTTCGAATGGACGCGCGGAAATTGTTGTTGGTCGCGGTTCATTTGTCGAAGCATTCCCGCTTTTTGGTCTCGATACCAACGACTACGACTCGCTATTTGCGGAAAAGCTGGAGCTCCTGTTAAATATTCGCGATAACGTGGAGGTGCATTGGTCGGGCAAGCACCGGGCTCCACTGACCGGGCAGAGTGTGTACCCTCGCCCGCTGCAAAACCCGCTTCCCATCTGGATCGGCGTCGGCGGAACGCCGGCATCGTTTGCCCGTGCCGGCGCGCTGGGACTGCCACTGATGGTTGCGATCATCGGCGGCGAACCCCGCCGGTTCCGCCCGCTGATTGATCTGTACCGTGACGAAGGTCGCCGAGCCGGTCACGCGCCGGAGCAGCTCACCGTTGGACTGCATTCCATTGGATTCGTCGCCGATACGGTAGCAACGGCCGCAGACGATTTCTATCCTGGCTATGCGCACACGTTCACCGAACTAGGAAGGGAGCGTGGGTGGCCGCCTACCACCCGTGCGCACTTTGATGCCATGCGCGGCCCACTCGGCGCGTTACTCGTCGGTGACGCCGAAATGGTTGCCGAGAAGATCCTCTACAATAATGAAGTGCTTGGTGGACTTTCGCGGATCACGTTCCAGATGGGCGTCTCCACGCTCCCGCATGTGAAGCTGATGCATGCGATTGAGTTACTTGGCACGCGGGTGGCTCCGATTGTGCGCAAGGCGCTTGGTTCCGTTCAGGTACGTGTTTGATCGAGTTACCTCGCGCGCGCTGCGGCTACGGGATCGAGCCCGCGGTCCAGTAACCGCACAAAGTCGGCGATCGTGCGTGCGCTCCGATAGAAAAATCCCGGATAGATGTGTTCAAACGTGTCAGTCGGCGCGTGGTAATCAGCGTGTTCCTCGTTGCCAAAATGGATGTAGGGGATGCCTCTGGCGTGAAACGGTGCCTGATCGGAGCGGTATGTCCAGTCGTCCGTTGGTATATCGCCATCGTGCCCTTGTTTCAGCGTGATCAGCCCGAGGGTCTGTACACTGTCGAGAAGCGGTTGCATGACCGGATATCGTCGCGCGCCGGCGGCGAACAGTTCGCCTTTCCAATTGTGGCTGACCATATCGACGTTTACGTTCGCGGCAATCCGATCGAGCGGCACCGGCGATCGCCGAACAAACTCGGTCGAACCCACCATGCCTTCTTCCTCACCGTCAAACCACGCGAAGATGATGGAGTTGAGCGGTGGGTGGGTGACTGCCCACTCGGCGATCGCCAAAATGGCGGCAGATCCGGAGGCGTTGTCATCCGCCCCGTTGTACACGCGACCGTCTTTGATGCCGAGGTGGTCGTAGTGCGCCGAGACGACGATGTAGCGATCCGGATACTTTGTGCCACGGACGATCCCGACGAGGTTCACTCCACTGACGAGTGGATTGGGTGGTGTGGGAGCACACCGTCCGGCGGCTGGCGAGCTCAACGCCCCACCTCGTTGCGCCTGACAAGGCGGCACCGCGCTAACACTGCGTTCGCGCATCCGGGCGATGCCAGTGAACGGATTCTCGAATCGCCGGGTCAGAGGCTGTAGCCCGAACCGAGTGAACTCGCGCATCAGGAATGCACCCGCCTTCTCCCCTCCGCGTGAACCAGCGAGGCGCCCTTCCATAGAGTCGGCTGCGAGCGCCGCAAGTGTGCCGAGTAGGTGCGCCGAATCGAGCTCTGGGACGGAGTCAATGCGTGAAGACGATTGCGATTGCAGCGGGTGCGCGGCGACAGCGACGCAGGCGATGGACGCAAGAACGAACCAGGCGACGGCGATGGACTTATGACTGCTTCTTTCGAGCATTGTGTCTGGTTTGTGGATTGTCACTACCGCGATCGAATGACGATATGCTCCGGCGCGATTGATGTATGTACGGGAACGGCTGACAGGCTGCTCGGCGTCCATGCATTTACTTGTGATGGGGGTATACGACAAAGCAAGGTGATGCGGAGGTTTCAATTATGATTGCGCGCTATCTACTTCTCGGATGCAGTGTCATAGCGCTCGCCAGCGGGTGCGCTACTACAACCGGGCCGAATGCGGACGCACGTTGCCCAGCACCGGGGGGCGAGTTCGCCTCGAACGGATGCGCGGTGGTATCAGGTGTGGTGAGGGACGCGAACGGGCGGGGAATGCCAGCGGCAACGGTAACGGTTACTGGAAGCTCACAATGCGGTGCTTGCTTCGGCACTGCGACGGTTGCGGACAATAGTGGCAGTTTTCGAATCGTGATTCGGCGATTTGCTCCTCCTCCGGGTATGCCGTTACGTGATAGCGTACCCGCGACCGTTCGAGCGCTCGCGACAGGTGGTTACCCGCGGCCGCCCGGCGACAGCTACTACGGAGACAGCACCACTACGATTCTTGTCTTCGCGGCCATCGGTGCAGCGGTGAAGAGTTCTGACGTGACGTTGGCAATACGGATTCCTTGATTCGGCCGATGCAGAAATGCGAGTAGCGAGTATGACGGATCGTGTGACTATGGGTTGTGATGCCAGACCCAAAACTTGTTCAGATAGACGGAGCCACTTCGTCGAACCTCGACGCACGGGAGAAAAGCGCCTAGTCTCGGATACGTATTGGATGCGCACCGTCTGGAGTATCGCGAAATAGACATTAGCACTGACATTTCGGCATTGCAAAGGATAGAAACCTTTCAGCATTTGGAGCGTTCATTGACTTCTTTCGAACAGGGACACATGGTCGGCAGTTTTCGGCGCCTCTTCGTTTCGCTTGGCATGCTCGGAGTGTTTACGGCGGCATGCAACGACAACAGCCCTTGTGTCACTCGGCCATGCCCGCAGCCGCTTACGATTACGGTGACAGTCCGTGCAGGCGCGTCCTCAAGCGCTGTAACGGGGGCGTTTGTTCAGGTTGCCGGGATGAGTAGCGCAATTCCCTGCAATCAGTCGCCTGGATCAACGTGCAGCATCTTTGGGAGTCCGGGCACATTTCAACTGGATATTGGAGCTCCTGGTTTTCAGACTGTACACCGTTCAGTGATCGTGGTTGGGAGTTCCGCCGGGTGTGGATGTCCGGTCGTCAGCACTCAACATCTCGATATCATGCTTGTCCCCGCCGCATAGTGACGTTGTCCCAAAAAAGACGGACACATCTAAACTAGAATAAGCCCGCGTCTGCCGGATCCGATCGGTACCGTCCGCAATCAATCGCTGTCCCGTGTGTCGGCGCACGTCGCATCATACCCGATGCTCGCCGCCATCCGCTCCGCCGCTGTCCTCGGCATTGAAGCTTACGATGTCATCGTCGAAGTCGACGTCGCTGCTGGTTTGCCCGCATGGACAATCGTCGGACTTGCCAGCAGCGCTGTGAAGGAAGCCCGCGAACGCGTCTCCGCAGCGCTCACTAACTCCGGATTCGCATTACCGTCGCGTCGTGTAACTGTCAATTTAAGTCCGCCTAACAACGCGACAGAATAGACTGCAAGCCAAGCGCGGCATCGCTTTCTGTGCGAAGCAGTAACCGAGATTATTGCTCTTGGATATTGCGGAGCGTTCGTGGAGTGGCGCAATTCTGCCACCGCTTCGAGAAATCGCCTCACGTGGCCTAAAAATGTATTGCGCTGGGTTGGCGAATGCGGAAGTTCTGTAGGACGGCGGTAGCATGTCTATTGAAGGTGCCCTGATTTGATGGACACTGCGACGCGCCCCATGTCTGGGGCGGAGGTGAGTTGTGATCAACAAAAGACGCGGGGAAGTTCGGGGTCGGCGCGCGTTCACGCCGGAGTTCAAGGCGAAGGCGTTGCGCGTGGTGCGCGAGCAGCGCGAGCTCGGCGCCACGCTCTCGGCGATCGGTCGTGAGTTGGATATGCCGGCGAATCTCTTGCGCCCGTGGGCGCGCCGCGCGAACGAGCGCGATGGGAGTGCGGCCCCCGCGGTGCAGTCAGGCCAACAGCGCGCACCGACGGCGGAAGAGGAAGTGCGTCGCCTGCAGCGCGAGAATCTCACGCTCCGACAAGAGCGAGACTTCTTAACAATGCGCCGGCGCACTTCGCGCGCGATACGCCAAGCAATACGAAATCGAAGTGCTCAAGCGAGCGAATATCGCCTAAACTCGGTGTCCAGTAAATCGGGGCACGTCCACTATGCCTAGCTACGATTTTCAAGTACTGAACGACAAGGAATTCGAAGTACTCGCGGCGGATCTTCTATCCGAAGAACTCCAGGTTCGCATCGAGCGCTTCAAACCGGGTCGCGATAGTGGAGTGGACGGGCGATGGTTCGCCTCGCCGAACCGTGAGGTCGTTATTCAAAGTAAACACTGGGTGCGGACCGGATATGCTGGATTGTTGCGCTATCTGCGTACGATAGAGTGCGCGAAAGTCCGAAGCCTACGTCCGTCACGATATATCATGGTCACGTCCCTTCCGCTGTCACGACAGAACAAGAAAGAGATTGCGAAAATCTTTTCTCCCTTCATGCTGGGTGAGAGCGACGTTTTCGGCCAAGAGGATCTCAATGATCTGCTCGGACGGCACCTAGAAGTTGAGCTGCGCCATTACAAGTTATGGCTCGCAAGCTCAAATACGCTCGGGCTGATCTTGAACAACGCCATCATTGGAAGGAGTCGCTCAGCGTTGCAAGAGATGCTGGCGGAAGCAGCGCTGTATGTGCGCACGTCAGATTTCACGAACGCGATGAGACAGCTGAATTCACTTCGCGTCCTGCTTCTCACTGGGGAACC
>JANYKA010000216.1 GCA_025358315.1 Gemmatimonadota bacterium
ATCGCGGCCGACAACCGGTAACTGTTTCACGCTGCGCATGATCATCGCATTCATCGCTTCGTCGAGCAGTTCGTCCGGGTGTGCGACGGTCAAAACGCTGGTACCGGCTTCTAGGGCGGTGGGTTCGGCATCGTGATCTTCCTCAAAGGCGCGCAGCATGTCACCGCGGGTGAGGATGCCGACGAGCCGGCCGTCATCGGCGACCAACGGCCATGCATGATCACGTCCGAGTTCCGGATCGTCATGCACGAGTCGCCGGAAGATTCCGTCAATACGCATCTCCGCAGGCAATGTTCGCACGGTGGCGCGCATGACATCCTCCACCCGGAATCGGGAGAGCGGATTCACGCTGTATTCACGCTGTACGTGATGCCCGCGGCGCGCGACTTTTTCAGTGAGAATGGAACGCCGCATCACGAGCACGGTCACGCCGTGTGCCGCCGCGCATGCAATGAGAAGTCCGCCGAGCAGATTCGTGTCGTGAGTGAGTTCCAGTAAGAAAATGATCGCCGTCAGCGGTGAGCGCATTGTGCCACCCATCATCGCCGCCATGCTGATGACGGCCCACAACCCGGGGTCGCCACCGGGAATAATCGACGATTCCAATGCGCCGATCGCGCCGCCCATCATGAGCAATGGTGCGAGCACGCCGCCGGACGTTCCCGACCCGAGTGCGACCGACCACATCACTGCTTTCGCGGCGAGGAGCGCGACAGCGGCGGCGCCAATAATGTTTCCGGCAAATAAGTCACGGATGACGTCGTACCCCACGCCGAGGGCGCGCGGGGCGATCAGTCCGCCGAGGCCCACCGCGATGCCGCCGATGGCAGGCCACCACATCCAATGAATAGGAATTTTGGCGAACCCATCTTCGCATGCATACACGAGGCCGGTGAGCGCGGCCGACGCGGCACCCGCGACGAGCCCGACGACCAGTGCGGCTCCAAGGCCGGCAATTGGCAATGCCGCATGAGGTGCGATCGGGAACACCGGCCCCGCGCCAAGCAACGGCACGCGGAGCGCCGCGCCGATGGTCGCCGCAACGGCAACAGGAATGAAACTGCTCGGCCGCCATTCAAAGAGCAGGAGCTCAACCGCCAGTAGCACGGCGGCCATCGGAGCCGCGAAAATCGCCGCCATCCCGGCCGCCGCACCGGCGACGAGCAGCGTTTTTCGCTCGCTGTCGGAGAGATGGAGCAGTTGTGCGAATACGGAGCCAAGGGCGGCGCCGGTCATGATGATGGGCCCTTCGGCGCCGAACGGTCCGCCGGTGCCAATCGCGATCGCCGACGAGATGGGCTTGAGCACGGCGATCTTGGCGCTCATGCGGCTACGGCCAATCAGAATGGCTTCCATCGCTTCGGGAATTCCGTGGCCCCGGATCTTTTCGGATCCGAACCGCGCGAACAGTCCGATGATCAATCCGCCCGCGACGGGGACCAGCGCCGCCCATACACCAAGATGATTCTGCCCGGGCGAAATACCGATCGCGCTCAGCCGGCCGAAATAGGCGAGCGCCGTGATGCCTTCAATCAAGTGCACGAGCACTGCCGCCACGAGCGCCCCGAGCGCACCGATAATGGCGGCCATCGCAGCTATAAAGAGCATACGGGGGCTGGCGGTGAAATCGCCGAGCCGGTCCCGGGCATGCGAAACGGAAGTCACAGACACGGGATCACCGCGGCGCTTGATTGTATGGCCATGATCGTATTATATTGACATCAATGCAATTTAGACACCCCCGCCGATGATGGCCGCCCGTTCGTCCCGTGTCCGCGCCCTCGACGGGCTCCGCGTCATCGTGGGGGCACTCACCCACTCCGCACGGGCCGTCGAGCAGCACACGGGTGTGACCAACGCCCAACTCTTCCTGTTGCAGCAGATCGCCGGTTCTGCCGGATTGTCTGTCAACGATTTGGCCGCGAGGGCCCGCACGCAGCAGAGTACGGTTTCGATTGTGATCGGCCGTCTCGTCCGCGCCGGCTATGTGCGTAAAGGGCGCGACACCACCGACGGACGCCGCGTGGTGCTTTCGCTCACGGCCGGTGGCCGCCGACTGTTGCGCGGCGCCCCGGCCGCTCCGATGGCCGCACTGATCTCAGCGCTGGAAAAACTCAAGCCGCGCGATGCCCTCGCACTGGCCGACGGCGTGCACGCGCTCGTGCGAGCGCTTGGTCTTGCACCGCAAGAAGGCATCCTGCTCTTCGAGGACACGCCGCGCCGGTCCGGACGACTCTCGAATCCGCCACGCAAACGCGATTAGGCGCCGGCCGCAACAAACGCCCGCCAGTCCCGGACCACGGTATCGCGATACTGCCGCGCATAGCGAATGACCTCGGTCTGCCAATCGCGCGCGCGCCCAAAGGCGATCAGATCGTCCGGGCTTGCGGCTCCATCGCGGCCCGCGCAGCGCAGTTGTGACCATGCCGTCAGCTCGCCCATTGCCGTCATCACGTTGCGCAGTCGCCTGACCTTGCCGTTCCAATGGGCTAACGCCAGCCGGTCTTCCATGGGCTGCAATTCGCGGAGCCTGAAGTTCTGCCCGACGGCGTACAAGTTCCCTGGCGGCACGGCCTGGGCGCGGTGCTGAATCGTCGCGACACGGACCGCCTCGCTCGCCCATGCCGGCTGGAGGATTCGCAGTCGCGGCAAAAGCACCGATGGACTCTCATGTTTTAGATCCAACAGGCGCTGGCCATTTTGTATATCATGGCCGCGGACTAACACGGCAAAGCGCGGCACACCCAGGCT
>JANYKA010000234.1 GCA_025358315.1 Gemmatimonadota bacterium
CGCTTTGCAGGGCTCCCGCCTGGAGCAGCGCTTCTTCCGCAAGTTTGCGCGCGGTGTTGTCGGTGCCGATCAGGAGGTAGCCGATGATGACGTCCTGCGCATCGCGCAGCGCCGTGACCGACACCACCGCTCCGAACCGGCTGCCATCCTTGCGGATGTAGGTCAGCTGGTAGATATCCTCGATCCCGCGCGAGGCCTTGAACACCAGGGCCTCGAAGCCCGGCGTGATCGGGGTCGCGAATTCGACACTCAGCGCCTTGGCACGCGCGATCAGCTCCTGCGGATCGGAAATGTCAGCCGGCGTGATCTTGTTCATGACGTCGGGGGCGGCATAACCAAGCATCCGCTCGGCGCCGACGTTGAAAATCTGAATGACGCCCTTGGCGTCGGTGGCGATGCTGGAGAAGTTGGCGCTGTTGAAAATGGCACGTTGCAACGCGCCAGCCTTGAGCAGCGACTCTTCCGCCTCCTTGCGCGCCGTGTTGTCGGTGCCGATCAGCAGATAGCCGATGATCGCATCCTGCGCATCACGCAACGCGGTGACAGATACGACTGCCGGAAAGCGGCTGCCATCTTTTCGGATGTATGTCAGTTCGTAAATATCTTCGATGCCGCGCGACGCTTTGAATACCAGCGCTTCGAAGCCCGGCGTGATCGGGGTGCCGAGTTCGAGGCTGAGCGCCGTCGCGCGGGCAATCACTTCCTGCGGGTCGGAAATGTCGGCCGGCGTGATCGTGTTCATCACTTCAGCGGCGGTATAGCCGAGCATGCGCTCGGCACCAACGTTGAAGATCTGAATGACGCCCTTGGCGTCCGTGGCGATGCTGGAGAAGTTTGCGCTGTTGAAAATCGCGCGCTGGAGCGCTCCCGCTTCGAGCAGCGCTTCCGGAGTTCGAACTTCTAAATTGACGGCAGCTGCTTCAGCAGTGGTTTCATGAGGTTTTTGCACGTGTCCTGGGTTGCATCTTCTCCTGAGCATGGCGCGCTATGGCAACGGCGCAGGACAGAGTCGAATGATGCGGCGCACTGCAGTGAGAGTCAAGTTATTGCTGCAGGCGCGGCGAAACGCCATGGCGAATCACATAACGAAGGATTCCCGCGCCATCGATTTGCGGGAGGACATATCTTTCATGTGCGATGACAAACTCCCTAAATCGACTCGACTCTCGCGCACGGCTGGCCGCGCTTCGGGCCAGCGACCTGATGGACTCGCCGCCAGAGGCGGCATTCGACCGGCTGACGAAGCTGGCGGTGTTGTTGCTGAATACACCCGTTGCGCTGGTGTCACTTGTTGACGAGCGTCGACAGTTCTTCAAGAGTCAGGTCGGGCTCGTCGAGCCTTGGGCGACGATGCGGGAAACTCCGCTCACGCACTCGTTTTGCCAGCATGTCGTGACGTCGGGTGAACCTCTCATCATCGAGAATGCCCTGCGCAGTGAGCTCGTAAAGGACAATCTTGCCATTGGGGACATCGGGGTGATGGCATATGCCGGCATGCCTCTGTTCGATCTGGGCGGCGAGAGTTTCGGTTCATTCTGTGCGATTGATACAAAGCCGCGGACGTGGACGGAGGCAGAGCTGGAAGTGCTCGAGACGCTCGCCGCCATTGCGATGACCGAGATGCAATTGCGTCGCACGCTGCAGGAACTTCATCGCACCGCCGAAATCAAGGACCAATTGATCGGACTGGTGAGTCATGAGTTGCGCACGCCGCTGGCGGGGATTCTTGGCACCCTGCGCGTGATGGAGATGGACGTGGATCCGAAGGCCGACAACACAATGTTGGACATGGCGCTTCGCAGCGGCGAGCGGCTGCTTCGGCTTACGAACGACCTCCTGAGCATTGAGCAGATCGAGACCGGAAAGTTTCCGGTCGATCCGGTGCCTACGGACGCGTCGCGGTTGCTGCAGGACTCCAGTGAGGCAATGCGGGATGCGGCGGCAGAGCAGGGGATCAGCTTGGTGGTGCAACCCACGCACGATCGTGTGCTGGCGGACCCCGACCGCATCGCGCAAGTGTTGAATAATTTAATTGGCAACGCAATTAAATTTTCACCCCGTGGCAGTGCCATCACGCTGTCTGCCACTCGGGAACGCGAAGGTGTGCGATTCGAGGTTCGCGATGAGGGCCGTGGTATTCCCGCCGACAAGATCGAGTTGGTCTTCGAGCGTTTCGCCCAAGTGGAATCGGGCGATAAGCACGAAAAGGGCGGTGCGGGATTGGGTCTCGCGATCTGCCGCGCGATTGTTTTGCAGCACGGGGGCCGTATTTGGGCAGAGAGCGAACTGGGCCCTGGAACGTCGATGCAGTTCGTGCTCCAATCGGCGTAAGATTTTCTCCGGTTCGCGCCGGCCAGCCGCTGCTACAGAGTTTCGATATTAAATAGTTTACGGAAATTTATTTTTAGACCATGACCCATACAACGGATTCGGCAACAGGAAGTAGATCCGCCCGAACGCTGCATATTCGGCGGAAATGTCGCCGCGTAATCGTTGCGTCAGATGCGGAAAGTCCTGGATGTTGTCGCCGAACCACATCAACACATTGAGTGGTGGTAGCACCGACGGCGACGTGCCGTTCTGGACCGCTTCGAAACGCGGGTTTTTGTCACCGCCCGCGCCAGCCGGTTGACAGAGCACTTCGTCGGCCGCGATGCCGATGTTCCGGAGATTGTCGATCGTTTCCGGGCATACCGCCTGATTGCGATTCGTAACGATGACGACTTTTCCGCCGAGGGCGTGGACACGTTTAGTGAAGTCTATCGAGCCGGGCAGGGCCGTCGCGGCGCTCATGCGCACCCACTCGGTCCAGCTGTCTTCGGTGTAGCCGCGGCCGCCACTCATTAATTGATACTGCGAGTTGTCGAGCACTGTTTCGTCGGCATCGAGAATGACGGCCCAGTTGCTGGGCTTAGTCGCCTGAACCCTTCGTTCGAGTTCGTGGGTCGCGAGGTGGTACGTCTGGAGGAACAGTCCGCGCTGCTCGGCGGAAGTGCGGTACCAGCGGAGTGCGAGGGGTTGGGAGTCGGCGACTACCGGGGTTGCGAGTGTTGCGACTTGGCTGGATAGCGGGGTGGCTAGTATTAGGAAAAGGAGGGCAGCTTTCACTGAGTGTTGAGTGGGAGTAGGAGTGCTGAGTGGGAGTAGGAGTGCTGAGTGCGAGTAGGAGTGCTGAGTGCGAGACTAGTGGGAGAAAGTAGTGGGAGAGGAGTGGGAGTCTGAAGTGGGAGATGAGTGGGAGTACCGAACATTCCCCGAACATCACGGCGTGCCTCTGGCTATTTGCCGGAACCCGTACTACTATTCTGTTCGAGGATTCGTACACAAGGTATGGATACCCCATCTGACCCAGGGCCACGCTCTAGCGGTGTGGCTTTTTTCGTTGGTCAGGAGTTGCCGGTGAAACGCGTTTGCGTGCTCCGACGACACAACACCAGTAAGGAGTTTTGCAATGCGTACGACCGGAAAAGTGAAGTGGTTCAACGATGCCAAGGGCTTCGGTTTCATCACGCCAGCAGACGGCTCGAAGGATTGCTTCGTCCATCATTCGGCCATTCAGGGCAGCGGCTTCAAGT
>JANYKA010000249.1 GCA_025358315.1 Gemmatimonadota bacterium
GACGGCGTCGTACTTTTCGAATCGTTGCTCGTCGCCGCAAACGTCTGACCGGAGAAGATTCATGCGTCGCATGGGATCGTTTTTCCTTTTCGTTCCGCTCTTCGCAAGCTCAGTTGCCGCGCAACACGTCGTCGATCCAGGTATGTCGAAAGCCCAAGTTGTGGCGCGACTCGGAAAGCCTGCCGTCGAACGCTCCGCCGGAACGTCAACGTATCTGTTCTATAGCAACGGCATACAGCGGAAGGTCGGCATGAACGACATCGTCGTACTCGACAGCGACAAAGTCGTGGACGCTATTTTTCGCTCCAAGGCGCGCACGTACAGTGGAAAGAGCTCGTCGCCCGCGTCACTCAGCGCGGCGACGGCTCGCAAGATGGTTCCGACGACCGCCACGACTCCGTTGGTAATGCCAGCTGCTGCGTCACCTGCTCCCAGTGCGGCATCGAAACCGCTCCCGGCTGCTCATGCACAGCAACTGGATGTCGCCAAGCCGACGCCCCAGGCCCGCTCGGCTATCCGTGATCAGCAGAAGGCCGCGGCCGAGAACGCTGCCGCAACCCCAGCCGATCCAAAGGCGGCAGTCAAGCCCGACCCCAAGATCCCACCAGTTCCTCCTGTCAAACCCTGATTTCGTTTCCCGCCTCAAGGACGCTACGTCGTGACTGCAGTTCCCCGCCCCGGTGATCCCGTCATTACCCCGGCTCTCGTCGCCGAACACGGACTCACCCAGGACGAATATCAGCGCCTCGAACGCATGCTGGGCCGCACACCGACCTTCACCGAGCTCGGAATCATCAGTGCATTGTGGAGTGAACACTGCTCCTACAAACATTCGCGCCCAATTCTCAAAACGCTTCCAACAACTGCTCCCTATGTGTTGCAAGGTCCCGGGGAAAATGCCGGGGTGATCGCGATCGGCGACGGTCTGGCCGTCGCCTTCAAGATCGAATCGCACAACCATCCATCGGCGGTTGAACCGTACCAAGGCGCCGCGACGGGCGTCGGCGGCATTCTCCGCGACGTATTCACGATGGGGGCGCGCCCTATTGCGATGCTGAACTCGCTGCGCTTCGGTTCGCTCGACACACCGCGGGTGCGCTACCTGGTAGGCGGCGTAGTCAAAGGGATTGGCGACTACGGCAACTGTGTCGGCATTCCCACCGTCGCCGGTGACGTGATGTTCGACGCCGCGTATGAGGGTAATCCCTTGGTGAATGCCATGTGCGTGGGCATCTTGCGCGAGGAAGAGTTAATTCGGGCGAAGGCCGAAGGCGTTGGCAATACGATCATGGCGGTTGGCGCGCGCACCGGGCGCGACGGAATTCATGGCGCCTCGTTCGCGTCGGAAGATCTCTCGCACGAAACCGACGCTAAACGGCCGCGCGTGCAAGTGGGTGATCCGTTCACCGAAAAACTTCTGCTCGAAGCAACGCTTGAGCTGATCGGTAGCGGACATGTCGTCGCCATTCAGGATATGGGCGCAGCGGGGCTTACGTCTTCGAGCGCCGAGATGGCCGAACGCGGCGAGGTCGGAGTGGTCATCGACACTCTCAAGGTGCCGGTCCGCGAAGAAGGAATGACGCCGTATGAGATTCTGCTGAGTGAATCGCAGGAGCGCATGCTCGTAGTGGTCACACGCGGGCGTGAAAATGAGGTTCGCAAGATTCTCACCAAGTGGGACCTGACCGCTGAAGTCATTGGGGAAGTCATCGCCGATCCCGTCTATCGCGTCGTCGAGGGAGATCGGGTTGTCGCGGAGTTTCCGGGAACCCGTCTCGTAACGGATTGTCCGCAGTATCATCCCGAGGCGAAGGAAAGCGACGCGATCATCGCGCTCCGCAATCGCGATGTGCATGCGGTTCCCGAACGTGCAGAGGAGCGCGATCCGGCGTGGACGCTCACGCGATTACTCGAGTCCCCGACGATTGCCAGCAAACTTTGGATTCATCGCCAATACGATTCCACCGTGCGGGCGAACACCCTTGTAGGCCCGGGAGCCGGTGACGCAGCGGTGGTGCGTGTGCAGGGCACCCGCAAAGCGCTGGCGCTCAAGACGGACTGCAATGGCCGCTATGTGTACCTCGAACCGCGCATCGGCGGACGGATTGCGGTCGCCGAAGCCGCACGCAATGTCGCGTGCGTGGGCGGGAGGCCGATGGCCATTACCAACTGCCTTAATTTCGGGAACCCCAAGCGGCCGGATATTTTCTGGCAGTTCAAAGAGGCCGTCGGTGGAATGGCCGAAGCTTGCACGGCGCTTGGCACACCCGTCACTGGTGGAAACGTCTCGCTCTATAATGAAAGCCCGATTGGCGCCGTGTATCCCACGCCCGTCATTGGAATGGTTGGCTTGGTGGACGACATCGATCACGCCACGAGGATGACTTTCAGCGCCATCGGAGATGCGATTGTGCTGCTCGGCGAGCCAACAAATGAATTGGGCGCCAGCGAGTATCTCGCGTGGATCCACGGTCTCGTTGCCGGAGCCCCGCCCCGCTGTGACCTCGGACAAGAACGCGCCCTCATCGAGACACTGCTCGAAAGCATCCGTGGCGGACACGTGCATTCGGCGCACGATTGTAGTGAAGGTGGTTTCGCCGTTGCGCTTGCCGAATGTGCGATGTCCAATCGGGAGTCGGCGTTCGGAGCGAACATCGATCTCTCGGCGTGGAAGATGCTGCCGCTGCGGGCACTGCTCTTTGGCGAGGCACAGGGCCGCGCGATCATCTCAACGTCTGCTGCTGCTGAAGTGCTGGCGATCGCCGTGAGACACGGCGTCCCGGCACGGGTCATTGGCACGGTCCAGTCGGCGGCGCATGGGCTCAGGATGGTCGTTGGCGACCGCACGATCGCCATTGCGCTCGACGGACTGTCCGACGCATACCATGAAGCAATCCCGCGGGCCATGCGGCGCGCGCCAGCAGAAACTGTCTCCAGCGAACTCGCTGCCGGAGTGCCGTCCTGATGTGTGGAATTTTTGGTGTGAGTGGCCATGCCGATGCAGCTGCGCTTACCCATATGGGACTCTATTCAC
>JANYKA010000283.1 GCA_025358315.1 Gemmatimonadota bacterium
CGCGGCGGTACGCGTACAGCGTGGCGGCGATGGCGATGATGCCGCCAATTACCGTCGAGTACTCGGCCCGCTCTTCTTCGCCGACGCGGGCGAGGAAGGTGACGCTCTTCTGGAACCAGACGGCCTCGGCCATCTTGCCCCACGCTGCGGCGATGCTCTTGCCGACGACGTAGGCAGCGGCGATACCGGTGACGAAGAAACCCGCCATCACGTGCCGGATCAAACCAACCCACCATTGTGCCGTCCGCAGTTAATGGCACGCCGGTTGGCAACACGCGATCAAACTGTGGTTCGCTGGCCGGTGATGCCACGCCAGGTGCGCCAGGCCGTCTGAAACGACTCCGGCCTCGACGAGGATTGCGACGCGAATCGTCCGGGCCGCTGGCTGGGTCGCCGCGATCTAACCGATCCACGCGTTCAACACGCTCTGGACGCGGACCACGATCGGGCCGCGGACCACGATCAGGCCGCTCATTGCGAACCGGTCGGTCACCGCGCGGGCGATCTGTGCGTTCCACCCGATCAGTGCGTTCGATACGATCAACGCGCTCGAGTCGCTCGACACGGTCCCCGTGCAGACGCTCAAGTGCCGACTCAAAACTGCTGGGCGGAATGGGTTGCGGGATTGGCCGCGGTCGTTCGACGGGCGGCGGGAGCGGCGCTGGCGCCGGAGGGCGTGACGCTGGAGGACGCGACGCTGGAGGACGCGACGCGACGGGAGCCTCTCGCGGCGTACTGACCTCTGGTGCGTACGGATTGTCGTCCCCGGCATTGTCGGGGGCTGACTGAGTCGCAGCGCGGCTGCGGCGGACGGGACGTTTGCGTTCGTTCATTCAGATACTGCGTGTGGAACGTGGGCTCGCGTCCAAAACGGACGGAGCGCGGCACAGTGACAAACGCCACTGACCGGGAAGGTCGAGCCCCAACGAGGCTCGAAACGCGCGAAGCGCGAGAAACTGTAAATGTTGCTTGAGGACGGGGCTGTTCGTTCCGTCACATAACCGGAGCAACAAAAATCGCCGTCCGGTACCACTAAATAGGGCGCGCGAGAATGCGCATCCGGTCACTGGGAAGAACTACCGGTTTCAACCACCCGACTTCCCGGCCGGTCCGAAACGATTGGTCTTCGAACTCCGCACGTTGCGATCAGCCTACAATCACGGTGCGGACGGCCAACGTTCGTGGGGCAATGCAGTGCGTGTCGCGTAGAACGGACATACTGACACTCGGAGTATTACGACCAAGCCCGTTTCGCGCAACCCGCAGCCCACCGGTTGCAACAACGTTGCTACTATTCCACGCCATGATTGCTCCTCATACTGACCTCTCGACCGCCCTTGCCGACGCCGTCTCCGCATACGAAACAAGCGGAAACATGGGGGGGCTCATGCAACGCTTGCACGAGCTGCGCGAAGGCGCTACAGCGGACGCGCTCGTCGTCGCGGCCGAGTTGTACCTCCATATGCCGGAAGTGGCCGGCCCGTTGTACGAACGGGTCGTCGATCAACAACCCAACAATGCGCACGCACTCGTCATCTTAGCCAACGCGTTCTGGCTCTCTGGTCGAGGCCCAGACGTGGTGGGTGAGTTGGCGAGCCGCGCTATTGCGTCCGACCCCGCGAATCGCGGTGCGTGGCATATGTGGGCCCTCACGGAGGGCAATCAGCGGGACCGTACCATTCGCTGGTTGCAAGTCACACAACGCTTCCCAGACGATCAGCTGGCGAAAGCAGCGCTGGCGGACAATGCCTCCGGCCTCGCTTCGGCAGAGCACGACCGCGAAGCGCTCAACCTCGCGATCAACACCTACGAAGAACTGTGGGCGTTGTCACCGACTGAACAACAGCGCGCGGCCCTTGAAACAGCGATCGCCTCGCTCCGAAATTACAAACTGTAGCGGTCGCTATCGCGCAATCGTTTTCGGATTGCCGTCGGACACATAACGCGCCATCGATCCAGGTTTGTCCATTGCATCCAAAGTGGGTGTGAGTTTGGTACCACCCTGCAGCGGAACACGAGGTAGTGCCTTGGCATTGAACTCCGGATCAAACGGACTGCGCGCTGGACCACCCGCCACGAGAAATACAGCCTCGTTGGCATACGTCACGTCGCGCTTGGCTTTCTTATCGAACCAGACACCGCTGTACGCGAGCGCCTTATTTTTCGGCCAAATGCCGTACGGCAACGCCAAGCCCCGAATCTTATAATTGGGAAGCGCTGAGTCGATGGCGAGTGCGCCGCGGGCCAATTGTTCTTGCACGACCGCATCGCTGAACTTGT
>JANYKA010000013.1 GCA_025358315.1 Gemmatimonadota bacterium
GCCAACATCAATCCGCTCCGCAGTGGAATCGAGCAGGTCTATTTCAAATCCCGGCATCACTGTCGTCGCACTGCCGGGTTTCGTGGCGGTCACACCGGGAAGCGGGGAAATTACGATCGAGCCGGTTTCCGTCTGCCACCACGTATCGACAATCGGACAGCGGCCGCCGCCAATGTGTTTCTGGTACCACATCCAAGCTTCCGGATTGATTGGCTCACCGACACTGCCGAGCAGGCGCAAACGCGAGAGATCGTGCTTGGCTGGGTGCTCGTCTCCCCATTTCATGAACGCACGGATTGCCGTCGGTGCCGTGTAGAGAATCGTCACCCCGTGCCGTTCACAAATATCCCAAAACCTGTCACGCTCCGGCCAGTCGGGTGCGCCCTCGTACATCATGCAGGTTGCGCCATTGGCCAGTGGGCCGTAGACGAGATAGCTGTGCCCCGTAATCCAGCCAACGTCGGCGGTGCACCAGAATACGTCGTCGTCTTTCAAGTCAAAAACCAGTTTCGTACTTGATGCTACGCCAACGAGGTATCCGCCGGTGGTGTGGACAATTCCTTTTGGCTTGCCGGTGGTGCCCGACGTGTAGAGAATGAATAGCACGTCCTCTGCGTCCATTTCTTCAGCCGGGCAATCTGCCTTCGCATGTTGCATCAGGCGGTGGTACCAATGATCGCGACCTTCTTTCATTTCGACGTACGCTTCGCTGATCGGACCGGTCGTGCGTCGCTGCACCACTATCACATGCTGAACAGTTGGCGCTTCTTCGAGCGCTTTGTCGGCATTGCGCTTGAGCGGCACGATCTGGCCGCGGCGATAACCGCCATCCGACGTGACCAGCACCTTCGCTTGCGCATCGTTCATCCGGTCGCGCAACGACTCCGGTGAGAAGCCGCCGAATACCACGGAGTGGATTGCGCCGATCCGGGTGCAGGCGAGCATAGCGATCGCCGCCTCCGGGACGAGCGGGAGGTAGATCCCCACACGGTCGCCGCGCCCGACGCCCAATGACTTGAGGACATTGGCGAACTTCTGCACTTCCCGATACAGGTCCCAGTAGGTGAGTGTTCGCTGATCACCCGGCTCGCCTTCCCAGATGATTGCAGCGCGATTGCGCGATGCGCCCATAACATGCCGGTCGACGCAGTTCACGCTGACATTCAGTTTGCCGTCAAGAAACCATTTGGCATGGGGCGGTTGCCAGTCAAGAACTTTTGACCAGGGTTTCGACCAGTTGAGAGTGTCGGCCATCCTTGCCCAGTATGCCTCGGGATCGCTTGCCGCATCGGCGGCGAACATTGGGCTGTTAATCTGTGCCGCCCGCGCAAATGCGGCACTCGGCGGGAATTTGCGGTTCTCGGTCAGCAAGACGTCGATGTCGGACATTCAATAGATGGGATGCGGGAACGCGGAACGCGGAATCGATCGCAGCGAGTGCTGGCGCGGTATACGATACACTGCGGGCACATCGGCCACATCTCTCTGCGCGCTGGTGTGTGCGCCCGCATGAAATGTGACGGTTGTGTCTTGTGCTGAAATAGATAGAAAATGGACAGTGGTTCGCAGAGTGCGTTGCACTCCGCGCTAGGCGGCGGCAGAATCGTCCGTCACACTGTGATAGCTGCGTAAGTGACTATATCACAGATGGTTACACACCAAAAAAGTTTGGCACGCTTTTCGCTTTAGTAAGACCGCAACAACCGAAGTCTGCATTACCCGATAAGAGCACACCCGTCGTGAGGCGGGGCCGCAAAGCCAGGAATCTCGAAGCACCATACGAGATCGTCCGGTTGCCGAAGGTGAAGGATGAGAAATGGCAGAAGTCCAATGCCGTTCGGCGACTCGGATACCCGGCAGCGCGACGTGCTCCCGCCCAAAGCGGAGGAACGCCGATGCCGATTGCCAACAGTAGTACTGACATTCTGAATGCTCCAAGTCACTTGGTCGCTGATACACGACTGGACTTCCGGCGCGCCGCCCTTGAGCACTTGGAACGGACCCTGCAGAAGGGTGCCACACGGGTGGTAGTCGATCTGGCGCCCACGATTGAGATCGACGCCAGTGGCTTGGGTGTGCTGGTTCTCCTGCAGAAGCGGGCGCGCGAGCGAATGATCGCGACGCGGTTGCTCCACGCGCCGGCCTCCGTGAAACAGATGCTCGCACTGACAAAACTCGACTACCTCTTTGAATTGGAGGGCTGACCGATGTTGAACGTCTGGTCGGACGACGAGGCCGATGCACCGAAGCGTCCAGAAGCTCGTGATTGGAAGTCGACCGGCGGCGTGTATCGCACTATCGACGACGAAAAGGCCGAACCGCGCCGGAGGTTGTCGATGCTCGCCGAAGTGCTACGGTCACTCGCCGAGTTTCGAGTGAAATAGCGGCCCGCTGTTTTTGTGCAGGACGCTGGAAGCGTGCTTAGCGTTCGCGCCGACGCCGGCGCCACGCTTCCAGTTTTGATTCTCCGGGCAACCGCATTTGCACGCGCACCGCGCCCATCACACAAGAACCGTGGACGCGCACGAGGGGACTGTCCCTCCGCCCGGCGTCCGTATTGTGGGATTCGAATTCGCCCATGAAGGCGAACCCATCACACTCCAACCTGAGACCGGGCGGCACGATGATAATGATTTCGGCCATGACCGCGGTGACTTCGATCTCGATGTCAGTGCCGGGCAACAGGGCTTCGCGGAGATCCAATCGAATGGTTCCCATGATCGCTGTTGCGACCGTACGCGGTGACACCGTCCACGTGCCGGCTTTCTTCACTTCCGACATCATCGCGAGATAGCGTTTCTCTGGTAGCGCCACGGCTCCGGAACCAAGGTCAGGCGCCATCCAATAGAACGGGGCCGGCGCTGCTACCATCGGCGGAAGCGTGGGCAGGTTGATGAGCAGCGTCCGGAGTTCGTTGGCATCGTGCGCCTCGTAGGCGCGGTCGAAGCGCAGTTCCAGTTCTTGCGTCGTCAGGTGATCACTGGCATAGTGTGCGCACAGTGCCTGGATGGTGCGTTCGCGTTCAATTTCGAGAGAAGGCATTGATCGTCGCCCCGTTACTGGGCCCGGCGCAGGACCAGCGCCGCGTTTATTCCACCGAACCCAAATGAATTGGTGAGCACATGCTCGACGCGTGCCGCCCTGCCGTTAAGCGGCACATAATCCAAATCGCACGCCGGATCTGCCATATCCAGATTGATGGTCGGCGGGAGCCACTCGTGGCCAAGCGACAGCGCGCAGATGGCCGTCTCGAAGGCTCCACTCGCGCCGAGGGCGTGACCGTAGTAACCCTTGGTACTGCTGATGGGTACGCGATGGGCGTGGGCACCAAAAACCGATTTGATGGCCAGCGTTTCGCTCGGGTCGTTCAGCGGCGTCGAACTGCCATGCGCATTGATGTATCCGATTTCGTGCGGAGCGAGTGCGGCATCGCCGAGGGCGAGCCGCATGGCCCGGGCCGCTTGCGCACCGTCGGGGAGTGGGGCCGTCATGTGATGTGCGTCGTTCGTCGTGCCGTAGCCGCAGAGTTCGGCGTAAATCGGCGCGCCGCGGGCGATGGCCCGGTCGCGCTCCTCGAGCACCAGTACCACCGAGCCTTCGCCCATCACGAAACCATCGCGATCTTTGTCGAACGGTCGCGACGCGCGGGTGGGATCGTGGTTGCGGGTGCTCATCGCACGAATGAGCGCGAACGCGCCGAAACAGAGTGGCGCCAGCGGTGCTTCCGATCCGCCGGCGATCATAACATCGGCGTAGCCGTGGCGGATTTGGCGGAACGCTTCTCCAATCGCCATGGTGCCGCTGGCGCAACTCATTGCGTTCGTGGAGTTCGGGCCGCTCACACCAAACTCGATGGCGACGTTGCAACTGGCCGCGCCGCCGAACACCGCAAGCGCGAGTGTGGCGTCCACGGCACGTAGGCCCTGCGTGAGAAATTTTCCGAGCTGTTCTTCGGCATAACCGACGCCGCCCAGCGCCGTGCCCATCATCGCGCCAATGCGTTCGCGATCTTCCTTTTGAAGATCAAGCGCTGCATCGGCCACAGCCATCCGGGCCGCCACGACGGCGAACTGGCCAAAGCGGTCGAGCCGTTTTGCGCGCTTGTTTTCGAGATGATCATCAACGTGAAAATCATCGACTTGGGCAGCGTTGTGCGAGCGAAATATCGAAGGATCGAACCGGGTGAGGGTGCGCACGGCGGATTTTTCCGCGCGGATGCCCGCCCACAGGGCATCGCGACCGGTGCCGATGGGAGTAATGGCACCGATGCCACTGATGACGACTCGTCGTGCGTTCATTGATCCTTCGGATAACTGCGGCTGCTCACTGTCAATTTCACTTGCCCGCGTTTTGCCGCGCATCGCGCGCCGCTATTCGACCCAATCCGGCAAGCGTGCGCGCGGCAATTCCATGCACGAACACCGGCCCGATCACAGCCGTGGCCGCCAACACGCCGATCAGCGGCCACCGTGGTCCGTTCCAGGAGTGCACCAGACGCACGAACGTGCCGCCATCGCGTGCCTCAAGGGCCCATTCGACTTCCATTCCACTCGTAATACCACCGATGTGACGAAAACGGACCGCGGGCACTGCTCCAGATATTACCTGCATTTCCGACAGCCACCACGTGGGCCAGTCGAGCCGACCAAATGGGCGGTTGGCGGCCATCTCCACCACGCCGCCGCCATCCGCCGACTGTTCGTGAAACCGCACCCAACGATAGTGCGGCAACAGCGCTGGCCACCGTTCGACATCGCGCACGATCTCGAACACTTGAGGCACAGGGGCACGTACGAACGCTTCGTCCACCGTGTGCATCGGTAGGCCAACCGGCATCGATCCGAGTTTTGGCGTCTCCCGGAGTTTACTCATGCCGGACTCCAACTCGCGGTGACACGAAAGCCGCGGCGGTTGCGGACCGTGGGACGCGCGCCAGTGGCCGACTGCACCGCCTGGGCGAGCTCGTCAACGCGGAACCCGCGCATCACCGATAGCACACCGTCGTGACGGCTCACCGGATGAAATCCCATCGGCCAACTGGCGAGCCAAACACCGGCAGCGGCGATCCGCGAACGGCGAAGTTCCGACACGATGACGCGTTGGCGCGCCACGCGATGCAGTTCCGCAAGCAGCCGTGCACCGTCTGGGGCCGCGAAATGATGCAGTACTTGAGCGCAGACAACGATATCGAAGCTGTGATCGGCAAATGGAATCGCGAATGCATCGCCGGCCAATGCCGTGCCACTCATCTCGCGGCTGGCCGCGGCGAGGGGAGCGCTCCGTTCCATGCCGACCGTGTGCAGCGCCACTCCAGCTTTTGCGGCGGCGCGGCGTGCGGCTGCCGGCACGTCACCGGCGCCAGTCCCGACGTCGAGCAACGTGAGCGGGCGGCCGGTCGGGCGAGCGGTGTTGAACACCGGACGCAATTCCGCGATCACCGCGTTAATACCGCCAAACAACCGATTGCAGAGCGCCACGTCACGCAATGATCGTGCGGCAAGCTTTGGGTCGGCGGCGGGATGGTCGAGAAACTCCTCGCCGCGTCCAGGCGCTGCACTCCACGCCGCCGTGAAACTCACTGATCGAACCGGCGATACGCGCCGCGATAATGCAACAACGGTTCACCATCCCGGGTGCCTGCATCGAGTACTTCGCCGACAATGATCGAGTGATCCCCACCGTCGTATCGCGCATACACCTTGCAGGCCAGCCAGCCAATCGCCCCGTCGATGAGCGGCACTCCACCAGCTCCGAGTGAGGTTGCAATGCCCTCAAAGCGGTCGGTGTCGCTCTCGGCGAAACGCTGCGCCACGGCTTGCTGATGCGCGCCAAGCACGCTCACTCCGAAATGTGTCGCGGCCGCCACCGCGCCGGCGATTGTGGCCGCGTGACCGATACACACGAGCACGAGCGGCGGTACAAGACTCAGCGAACTGAAGGCGCTCACGGTCATACCGTGATTCTTTCCCGACGAGTCACGCGTCGCAATAACGGTGATGCCCGAAGTGAAGCGGCCTAGCACACTGCGAAACTCGGTGGGATCGATGGGCACAGGCGTTACGGGCGTGAGCGGGCGGGCATAAGTAATTGTAGCAGGAATCCAGGGCGAAGCACCTCACGAGGCGGTACGAAATCGCCGACGACGCCGACTAGCAAATCGGCGAGGTGGCTTCGCCTACTCAAGGCACGGGCCGCGTAGTTCATAATAGGCGGTGAGGCGACCGCGAGCCCAATCAATCGCTCCACCCGCCATTTACCGGAAAACTCGTGATGACGGCAACGGTCGTACGCCTCGAGCGCAACGTCCGCTTCGCGCGCCCGCGTCGCCCGCAGTGCCTGGCACAAATACGGCCCGAGTAATTCACCACCGCGCAGCGCGGCATAAATCCCTTCTCCGGTGAATGGATCGTAGAAGTCCGCAGCATCTCCAACGAGCGCGGCGCCCGGTGCCCAAGCCCGGCGGGCCCTCGTGGCGAACGGGCCCGTGACTTGTACGGGGCTCACCCGTTCAGCAGTCAAAAAGCGTGCGCCGAGCAGTGGGTGAGACAGTAGCCACCGTTCAAAAAATCCGATGGCATCACCGTTGGCTTCGCGTACCTGCGCCTGCGGCACAACCAGCGCCACGTTGGTGAGTCCGCCGCCGACGTCCGCAATTCCACAATAACCGTCAGAAGCAACGTGCATCTCGCCGCAGTCACGAATGCCGCGCACGCCACGATAATGCGTGACGAATGCCATCCGGCGCGGCCATCGCGCGCGGCGAAACAATCCCAGACGCCGTGCGACGACAGACCGTATTCCGTCGGCGCCAACGACTATGCGCGCGGCAATGTCGCGAATACCATGTTCGTCGCGCACGCGAACGCCGCTGGTGCGACCGCCAGCGTCCTGTGTGATGTCAATAACGGCGATGCCTTCGTTCACGCGCGCGCCAGCCGCACGCGCGCAATTGAGCACAATCTGGTCGAGCAGTTCACGTCGAAGTGCGAGTCCGCGGTCACGAAATCCGTGAAATCCATGACTGGCCGTAAATCGCCCCTCGAATGCATCGCCGCTCGGCGCCCGAATCACCATTCCCGCCAGCTGGGCAGCCCCGGCGCGTTCGATGGCATCAAGCGCGCCCATGTCCGCCAGAATCCTCGACGCCTGCGGACTGAGATACTCGGCGCACGGTTTTGGACGTGGGAAGTGCGCGCGATCAAGGACGAGAACATCCACACCATTGCGCGCCAGCGCCCACGCCGTGGCCGCACCCGCGGGACCACCGCCGACGACAACCACATCGGCGCTGGTGGCGTGCCGGGGCGTCACTGGTGAACCATTCCCGTTACTGACATTGCTGTCATGGTTTCAAAAGTGCGCCAACCGCAACTGCTGCGATCGCACCAATGAGCGTGGCCAACGCATTGACGAAGTCATTCGTCATCCACGCGAACCCTCGCCGGTGCGCCGTGCGGTAGCCGCATGGATGCACCCGCCGTTCCGTCCATTCGCGGCAGCGGTCACACCACCGTCGCGACTGCAATCCTGCACCAAGCGCCGAGTCACCAAGGCAGCCGGCGAATCCGCCGAGTGTGGCGGCTGCGATCATTCGCCAGCCAAATCCCGGCATTGCGAATGTCGCAAGCACGGCAATGAACAGCGAGCCGGCCAGACCGGCCGCCGTGCCGGATACACTTATTCCGCCACTCATCCCCCGTGCGATGGGTCGCCAAGTGAGTATCGACCGTGGGGCGACGCCGAACAATGTCCCGATCTCCGTGGACCATGTGTCCGCAGATGCGGCGGCGAGCGCGCCGATGCCAGCAAGCGCCCACGGGAAATTTTCGCCTCGCATCGAGGCCACGGCCAACAGCATGAACAATCCGCCGTTGGCGAACACCTGCGTGGCGGTCCGTTGGGTCGATTGCGGCAGTGTTGCCATTGTGAACTGGAGCTTCTCTTTCGCGCGCCAGCGCGTGAGCGCCGTGGATGTGAGAAAAAATGCGATCAACAACGCGGCCCATGGCCAGCCGACGGCAGTGACAACAACCCCCATAAAAAACGCAGCCCATTGGCCCGAGACGGTGAGTGACCCCCGCTGTCTCGCCCAGCCGGTGATGATGCCGGCAATGATCGCGCCAATCAGGCCGCGGATGATCAGCGCCTGGTCGATCGTCTCTCCCAGCCTATAGTGGTCATATTGCGAGAACTCTCGTCGGCGCCAACGCGAAACGCAAGCGCATTCCAACTAGTCGGCGTCTGCGCGGGCGCTTAACTTGCTACGCGTTCTGTCCCCCTCCCTCTGTCTCATCCATGGCCGTTACTGTCGATCCTCTATTGCCGCTCAGTCTGCTCGAAGCGGTGCGCACGATCGACTTGCCAACGGGAGAACTCGAAACCGAGTTCGTCCACGAGTTGCGCAACAAGCGCCTGGGGTTGAGTGACACGGTGTTCGCGCAGATCAAACGCTACGCCGAAGCCGTCAAACGAAAGCAGCGGCCCCAGGCGGACGAAGCCATCGCACTCGCGAAGCTCATCGGCCGCCGGCCCGACGCCGAAGCGGTGTTTCGTGAAGCGGGCCGCATTCTGGCGCGACAATCCTATCAGACCATCTCGCCGTTTACCCGACGGATGATGCTCAGCCTGCCGGCGATCATTGCCCGCCCGATCGCGTTGAGGCACGTGCGCCGAATTACCCGGCGCTACGTGGCGGGCGCAGTCCGCCGGGTTGGTTCGACTATTCTGCTTGAAGTCCGCGATTCGATCACGCTCGACGCCGCACCGCGGCTCGCCGGCTGTTCATATTACGAATCCGCGCTGCGGGAGCTGATGCAATTGCTCGTCGGCGGCGTCGGCGCTGTCGATCAGGTGCGTTGCGCCAGTCGCGGCGAGGGCACATGCGAATGGCGCGCCGAATGGCGCCCGATTGGTGCCAGCCGCCGGTAACTTCTGGAGATCCCGATGCTTACGCCCGCCACACTTGCTGCTGTGCAGTCCGCGATCGCCGAGTCAGGCGCCGACGGATGGCTGCTCTACGATTTTCGTGGTCTGAACCCGATCGCGAGTGCAATGTTGCGGCTCGAAGGCATGGTGTCCCGTCGCGTATTCGGATGGGTGCCGCGCGAGGGAACACCGGTGGCGATCGAACACGCGATCGAAGCGGGCACATGGGCACAGTGGCCACCCAATTGGGAACGGCGCGTCTACGCCTCGTGGCGCTCGCTGGAATCCGAACTCGGCACGCTCGTCGGTGGCAAGAAGGTGCTGATGGAATATTCTCCTGGCGATGCGGTGCCGGTGGTCGACCGCGTTCCGGCCGGCGTTCTCGAAATGGTGCGCGCTGCGGGTGCTACGGTGATGAGTTCGGGCGATCTCGTCTCGCAGTTTTTTGCGGTGTGGACGGATGATCAACTCGCGTCACACCAGCGCGCCGCCGAACATATCGCTCGCATTGCCAAGGCTGCCTTTGCCAAAGCTGGCGCCAGCGTGCGCGCCGGCCAACGACTCGCCGAGCACGAACTTCAGGAGTGGATTCTCACCGAGTTCACCAAATGCGGACTCTCTACCGATCACGGCCCGAACGTGTCGGCGATGGAAAACGCCGCCAATCCGCACTACGAGCCTACGGCCGCGAAGCCGCGCGTTATTCGTCAGGGCGATATGCTCCTGATCGACCTGTGGGCCACTGAACCAAATGGTGTCTACGCCGATCAAACTTGGATGGCGTCGGTGGGGGCGCCGTCGGCGCGCGCTCAACTGGTGTGGAACACGGTGCGCGACGCTCGTGACGCCGCAATTGCGCTTCTGCGCGTGCGTATATCCGCCGGCACGCCGGTGAAAGGCGCCGAAGCAGACGATGCGGCGCGTGGTGTGATCGACGCTGCCGGATTTGGGAAGTTTTTCATCCATCGCACCGGTCACTCGATAGATGCCCGCGCCATTCACGGGTCGGGGCCAAATCTCGACAATCTCGAAACGCGTGACGACCGCGCGCTTATTCCCGGCGTGGGTTTCTCCATAGAGCCGGGTATCTATCTCCACAATGAGTTCGGCGTTCGCTCCGAAGTGAACGTCCATATTGGCGATCGTGAACTCCTTATTACTCCTCACGAAATTCAGCACGACCTGATCATCCTTTGAGTCGATGACCGCACCGATGGCATCACCAATGCTGCGCCGTGAACTCGGCTTATTTTCGGCAGCGTTGCTCGTGGTTGGTGGCATTATTGGCAGCGGAATCTTCTTCACGCCGGCAGAAACCGCCCGCGCACTGCCCACAGGTGCCTGGGTACTCGCCGTATGGGCGCTCGGCGGAGTAGTGGCCCTCGCCGGTGCGCTGACGTACGCCGAGCTGGGCGCCATGCTTCCCGAAGCGGGCGGCGGCTATGTCTACATTCGCGAGGCATTCGGCAAACTGCCGGCATTTTTGTGCGGATGGATGACCCTGTTGCTCATTGCCAGTGGTGCCATTGCCGCCGTGGCGATGAGTTTCGCCGGCTATCTGGAACGGTTTGTGCCACTGGGCCTTGTCGGTGGCCGTATGGGGGTCGCGGCGATCACCATCGTGGCGTTGACGGCCACGAACTATCTCGGGGTGAAACCGGGAACCGTCACCGCGAACATTTTCACGCTCTCGAAAATCGCGGCTCTGACCGCACTTATTGTGGTCGGAGCCGTTGTCTCCGTTGCCGCACCGGTACCGATCGCCGCTGCGCCCATGGCACCGCCGCTGTTCAGTGGATTCGCCGCCGCATTTGTCGCCGTGCTGTTCACGATTGGCGGCTGGCAACAAACCAACATGGTTGCGGCCGAGATTCGCGATCCGGGGCGCACGTTGCCGCGCGCCCTGTTTATTGGCATCGGCATTGTGATCGCGATTTATCTCGGAGCGAACGCGGTGTATCTCAAGGCGCTGGGTCGCGATGGACTGGCGCTGAGCCATGCCGTAGCGGCTGATGCCGCCCAACAGTTCGTCGGCCCGGTCGGTGCACGGGCAATTACGATCGCCGCCATGCTCTCGATCTTTGGCTTCGTGAATGTCGCGCTGCTTACGAACGCACGCGTGCTTTTTGCGCTCGGCCAGGACGGGGCATTTCTGCCGAGCGCCGGTCGCGTGCATCCGCGTTTCGGATCGCCGCACGTGGCGCTGGTGATGCTCGGCACGTGGTCGCTCGTCCTGCTCTTCGCGACGCACGGTCATATCGGGACGCTGCTCTCGGGCGTCGTGTTCGCCGACTGGATTTTTTTCGGCCTCGGTGCGGCGAGTGTTTTTGTGCTGCGCCGAACGCGCCCAGCGCTTCCGCGTCCGTACCGCGTGCTCGGTTATCCGTGGCTGCCAGGGTTCTTTGTGGTGTGCGCCGCCGTCGGGATTGTCAGTGCGTATGTGAGCGCATTGAAAATGTCGCTCGTCGGTACCGCAATGCTCGGCGTCGGCATTGTGCTCTACAGGTGGCGATCGACGCCCATCGCCGCGAAGAGCAGCGCAAGGTAGAGCAGTGAGAATTTGAATACCCACCATGCGGGCACAGCCCAATTCTTGGTATTACGCTCTCGAAACACCCGCAACACACCGAGCAGCAGCATACCGCCAAGTAGTAGCGCTGACGCGAGATAGAACAGTCCGAACACGCCGAAGCAGACCGGCAGCACCGTGAGTGCAAGCAGCACGATTGTGTACCAGAGCATTTGGTCGATCGTTTCGCGTTCGCCCCACACGAGCGGCGCCATCGGGACGTGGGCATTGCCGTAGTCGCCCTGTTTGTTCAGCGCGAGCGCCCAGAAATGTGGAGGCGTCCAGAAAAAGACGATTAAGAAGAGGTATATCGAGGCCAGTTCAACGCGTCCGGTGACGGCGGCCCAGCCGACGAGGGGCGGAAACGCGCCGGCGGCGCCGCCAATCACGATGTTCTGCGGCGATGAGCGCTTGAGCCAGCGCGTGTAGACGAACACATAGAAATAAAATCCGGCGAGTGCCAGCGATGCCGTGAGCACATTGACGAAATGGGCCAGCATGTAAGTCGCGGCGGTGGAGATGAGCACGCCGAACGCGATAACTGAACGCGGCGACATGCGGCCGCTCGGAATCGGACGGAGCCGCGTGCGCTCCATCACGTGGTCGATGTCTCCATCGAGATACATGTTCACGGCGTTCGCCCCGCCGGCCATCAGGTAGCCGCCGAGGGCCACCCAGAGCACCGTGCTCCAAGCGGGTGAGCCGGCGACATACATCGGCGCGATGGTAGTCACCAACAGCAGCGAGATAATTCGCGGTTTGGTGAGTGAAAGCAAATCAGCCGCGAGTGAGCGATGCGCGACGGTTGTATCCGGGGTTGCCGGCACGGTCGTTTGGTTCACGACGATGCCCCTACTCGCGGTGCGATAGCGTCGACGCGAAAGGTTTCGGGATGCATCGCGCGCCAGGAAAACACCAGCAACACCGCCACGGCGATCACCGGCAGAACCGCGTATGTCCATTCGAGCCATGAGCCGGAGCCGGGCGGGCCCAAACGCATGCCACGGCGCGTCGAGCGCAGAATGAGGATCTGCGCACAGACGATCGCCACGACGGCAATCCAGAATACGAAATTGGCGAGTGCACTGGCCATTCGTGCAAGTTCGCCGATCGCAGCGCCGGATTCAACTGACGGTGCACCTGGTCGCGCTTGGCCAACCGGATCGGTACGTTCAGCGGATGAATTCCACCCCGTTGGGCGAGCCTCGCAAGGAGTTGAAGCGCACCCTGGGCGTTTGGAGTGCGACCGCCGTTGTGATTGGATCGACGATCGGTTCAGGTATTTTCCGGTCGCCCGCTGGCATCGCCGACAAGTTGCCTGGCCCATTACCGATGATGATGGTCTGGGTCGCCGGCGGCCTCTTTGCCCTGTGCGGCGCGCTGACAATGGCCGAGGTGGCCAGCGCCCTGCCGATGACTGGCGGGATTTATGTCTTCTGCCGCGAGGGCTGGGGCCGGCTCGCCGGTTTCCTGTTCGGATGGGGGCAGGTGGTGATGATTCGCGCGGCTTCGCTCGGCGCGATTTCCATCACTTTCGCGGAGTATTTTTTTCGGGTCAGCGGCTTCGACCCGCTCGCACCGGCGAATGTGATGAAAGTGCGATGGCTGGCGGCGGGGGCGATCGGGCTCACCGGCGTATTTAATTATGTCGGAGTCCGCTTCGCGGCGACGGTCAGCAATGTCACCGTGATTGCGAAATATGGCGGGCTGGTGTTCATCGTCATTGTGGCGCTGGCGGTTGGGTTACCCCAGACCGGCGGTCATTACACACCGGCGATCCCGACGGGCAGTCTGACGATGGCGGCTTTTGGGCTGGCATTGGTGTCAACACTCTGGGCTTTCGACGGGTGGGCCGATCTGGTGTACAATGCCGGTGAAGTGAAGAATCCGGGGCGCAATCTGCCGCGGGCGCTGATTGGCGGAACGCTGGCCGTGATCGTGATCTATCTGGCAGCGAATATGGCCTATTTGGCAGTACTGCCGATTGAGACCATGCGCCATTCGAAACTCGTGGCG
>JANYKA010000017.1 GCA_025358315.1 Gemmatimonadota bacterium
GTGATGGGATCGAGCCCCGACGCACGGCGTGCGGGATAGACACCGAAGACCACGCCGACGAGCGCCGAAAATCCGAACGCGAGGAAGATGGACGACATTCCCACCTCGGTGTTCCAGCCTAGGAACTTGGTGAACAAAATCGCACCGCCGGCACCTACGCCCACTCCCAACGCACCGCCCAGCAGGCAAAGCACGACAGCTTCGATCAGGAACTGAAACAGGATATTCAGTTTGGTCGCACCGAGTGCTTTGCGAATGCCGATTTCGCGCGTTCGCTCGGTCACTGAGACCAGCATGATGTTCATGATTCCAATACCGCCGACCAGCAACGATACCGCGGCAATGCCGGCCAGCAACATGCCGAAGACTTGCGTTGTCTCGCCGAGGGTATTCAAAAAGTCGGCTTGGTTACGGATTTGAAAATCGTCGTCCTTGCCCTGGCGCAACCGGTGTTGGCGGCGAAGAATCTTCTGAATCTCCGCCATCGTTTCGGGAATCTGCGTTTCATTTGGCGCGAGCACACTGATCGAGCGCAGGCGGTTTGTGCCCATCACGCGGAAGCGCGCCGTATTGATCGGAATGATGACCTGATCGTCAGGATTATTGAATGCGTTCGCTTGGCCCTTCGACTTGAAGATACCAACAACCGTGAACTGAATTCCGCGAATACGGATGGGTTCGTTCAGAATTGCTTCTGGCGACTGCAGTCCGAGGTTTTCCACTACGGCCGGTCCAATGATGGCGACGCGCTGTCGTGTGGCATCTTCCGCCGTTGTAAAGAAGCGACCGAACGCGACTTCGTAGTTTCGCACCTGCGGGTAATTGGCCGTCGCTCCGACGACAGACGTATTGGTGTTCTTGTTGGCGTACTGCACCTGCAGGTTACTGGACATTTCTGGCTGCACCGCCAGCAAGACCTGCCCCATTTCCCTGAGCTTATCGGCGTCTTCAATCAGCAGTCGAGCGCCGCCACCGCCGGTGCGCACGCCACCAGTCTGCGCTTGCCCAGGATTGACGGTGAGTAGCGTTGTGCCCAGCGCCGAAATGCGGTCGTTTACTGCTTTTTGAGCACCGCGCCCAAGTGCGACCACCGCGATCACCGCGGCGACGCCAATCACGATGCCAAGCATTGTCAGCAGCGAGCGGAGTTTATTAGCCCGCAGTGCGCCGAGTGCAACGCGAATCGTTTCGCCGATCAGCATTCGATCAGCCTCCCGGACCGCGGCCGCCACCGCCGGCACCGCGAGCGGGTGTGCTACCGCCCAGTGGGCTTGTCGCCGATTTCATCTTGTCGTTCTGCTCTTGGCGCTTAGCCTGCAGGGCCGCAGCGCTGAGCATCGCGACCTTTTCTCCTTCTTGCACGCCATCGAGCACTTCCGTGTAGTCATAATTCGCGACCCCGATGCGGATCAACTTCGGAATCCACGTCGCACCGGACTGCACAAATACCAAGCCGGTGCGTGGACGGTTTGATCTGCCGGTGCCACTCTGGGCAAGCGCTTGTGCACCGCTTACCACGGCCGGAGCCCTGCCGCTTCGTCCGGCTGTTCCGGCCTGCGGACCACCGCGAGCGGCATTTCCGCTGTTTCCTGTGTTTCCTGCCGCGCCGCCATTCCCTGCGTTCCCGCTATCGGCACGGCGACGGCAGGCAGCGGCGACCATCATGTCCACGCCGAGTTTGGCGTAGAGCGGTGTCATCTGCTCGCGAATTGCGGCGAACTGTGACCGGTCCGCTTGCATCGTGGCGCGAAGATCATCGAGTTGCTTGACCACAGCCGGGTTCTTCTTCATTGCGGCATCAACTTTCTTGCAGTCGGCGTCGGTCACAGTTGGCATTTGCCCGCGGCCCATGCCTCCCTGCTGGCCGCCGCCCTGTAACGGCAGATCGAGCAGGCCGCGGCCGACTTGCACCTGCACGGGCTGACCACCTGGCGCTCCACCACTCTGGCCGCGGCCGCCACTCATGCCACCACCCGGGCCACGCAGCGCCGCACGAACGCTGTCGGGATTCAGGTTAAGCAGTGCCGCAGCTTGTGCCGCTTCTTTCGGCGAGCGAATCGCGTCGTTCGGAACGGCGATCACGTTCTCCCGATAGTCTGTGCTGATCTTCACTTCACCGTTCATGCCCGGCTTCAGCAATCCATCGGGGTTCTTCAGATTCACGAGTACGGGGAACATGGTCACGTTTTGTTGTACCACCGCTTGCGGCTCGATCTTTTCGACAATGCCGGTGAACGGATTATTCGGAAAGGCATCGACCGTGACCGTCACTTGCTGTCCGATCGCCACACTGCCAATGTCCGTTTCGTTCACGAGTGCGCGGGAGCGCACTTTGCTGAGATTAGCCATTGTCGCGATGACGGTGCCGCCGCTGACTGACGTAGCGCCGGCCTGAACGACTTGTCCCAATGAGACCGGCGCAGTGATCAACGTACCTTCGACGGAAGCGACCACCCGGGCGTCAATCTTGCTCTGCACAGAGAGATCGAGGCTCGCCTGGTTCCGAGTAAGCTGTGCGCGCGCAGTCGAAAACTGCGTCTGCGCCGCTTCGAGATCGGTCTTGGTAATAATGCGTTGATTGTACAGGTCGGTTTGGCGATTGAGTTGTGCTTGGGCAACGTCAAAGTTGGACTGCGATGCGCCGAGGTCGGCGGATGCCTGCACCCAGGTCGTGTGCAGGTTGGTCGTGTCGATCTGGACGATCAGATCGCCGGGCTTGACGCTGGAGCCGATTTGTACGGGCATAAAGGTCACCTGACCCGAGGCCGTCTTCGACTTGATTTCGATGACGTTAATCGGCTCAATGACGCCAGTGGCCGTGACATCCACCTCGATGTTGCGGCGCATGACGGACGCGGTCTGGATCGCCACGACCTTGGTGTCTTTCTTTGTGCAACCGGTAACAGCGGTGACCAGCACAACGAGCAGTAGCTTGCGATTCACAGCGGACTCCGGATCGAGACGAAAAGTCGGTACAGGAAATTGCTTGAACGGCCTACTGCAGGTCGCGGCCGATCAGTGCTTCGATTTGTGCTTTTGCCGTGCGCGCATTGAGGCGCGCCTGAATCAGAGCGGCGCGCGCATTGTCGAGTGACGCCTCAGCCTGCAACACATCGAGCAGTGCGGCAGCGCCAAGGTTGTAGCGTTGTTGCACGACGCGCTGGGCTTCGATCGCTTGCTGAATGGTGAGCAGCTGAAGCTGAATCGTTTCCTGCGCCGTGCGGAGATTGCTGATCTGTGTGGTGAGGTTCTGTTGCACGAAGAACTTCGCGTCGCGGAGGTTGGCGTCGGCGTTGTCGGCGTTGACCCGGGCCACGACCAGTGCCTGTTCGCGCGTAAAGTTGTTGAAAATATTGTAACTGAGGATGAGCCGGAAATTTGTGTTGGCGCTCGCCTGGCCGCTGCCAAAGTTGAAGTTTTGCGACGGTTCCGGACTTTGGCTGTATGAGTAGGAAGTGGAAACGGTCGGGTAGTACGGCGTGGTGGCCGCTTTGTGCTGCGCATTGGCTGCAATGAGCGCCGCCGTCGCCTGCCGCACCGCCGGTCCGTCGCTGACGAGCTGCGTCAATATCGCTTCATCAATCGTCACTATTCCCGTTTCCGACGTATCGGACGGGAGTGCGGTCACCATAACGGTAGACGCGACCAATCGTGTGAGTGCGGCATTGGCGTTCCGCATGTTGGTGCGGGCATTCAGGATCTGCAATCTCGCATTGCCGACAGCGATCGCAGAGGTCAGCGAGTCGGCGCGGGTGGCTGCGCCGGCAATCATTTTTGCAACCGAGACCTTGAGTTGCTGCTGCGCTTGCTCGAGTGTGCGCTGCGCTGCCGCTTCGGATTCGCGCGCCGCAAGAATGGCATAGTACTGCTGTTTCACGCTGAGCCCGACGCCATACCGCTGGTTGACTTCCGTTGCCACAAACGCGTCGAGGTTGGATTCCGACGCTTTGTAGTTGTAGTAGCGCTGACCACCGTCGAACAGGGTGAGGTTGGTGGTCAATCCGCGACTATAGCTCCATGGGAGGCCGGAGTACGGCACCAATTTCCCTTGAAAGAACGTCGAGCCGCCCTGCTCGCCGCCGGTATACGAAAAGCTCAAGTTCGGAAGGAATTGATACAGGCTCGCCCGCACGGATGCGTCACCGGTGCGCAGCGCGTTGCGCGCCGCCACAGTTGACGGCTGATTCTGCACCGCCAGTTTGATGGCCTCCGGCAACGAAATAGGGCGGCCGTCTACGTCTTGCGCGGCGGCCAACGCCGGGGCCAACGCGGCGGCGAACGCGAACTGTGCCAGCATCGTACAAACGGAACGATGTCCCATTATTTCTTCTCCGTGTGCTGCGCTCGAGCTTTTTCACGCTCCCGCTGCATCTGGTCATAAATCGTCTGTTGCTCGGGCGTGAGCAGGCGTGAGATGCGCTGCCGTGCCTCAATGCTGGCGGAATCGAGCGACGGACGCAGTGGCGCAATCAACAGCTCCTGCTTCCTATCGCGTTCGTCATAGATACGACTGACAGTATCGCGCTGAGACGGCGTCAGCTTTAACCGGTCGAATGCACGTTTCCGCATTTCCGCCTGATCCCACCACCGGGGTTGTGCGCGCACCACAAGCCGGTCGATCGATACACCAATCGCGGCACCGGCGAGGGCGGCGCCAATATAGAACGCGAGGGCAAGGCTCTTCGTTTTGGTCATATTTCGGCGCGCCGTTAGTGGCCGGTCAGAATGCGAACGGTTGCCTGTTCGGCAAGCCGCTCACGGGCAGCCAGCACCGGCGCATCAATCGTCGACGGGTCGATCACTGTCTCGTACTCGGCGCGTGCCATTTGTGTTTGGGTACGCAACAGCAGACTGCCAGCGACGATGACGGCAAAGCCGGCGGCGATCATGCCAACGCGCAGCCAGACCTCCGGCACGGACCACCATTCGTCGGCCTCGGCCAATTCCAGGCGCGCTGTGATGCGGTGCTCGAGCAGGCCCCAATAGGCGTCGCCGGTGGGCGCAGCATACATCGCCCGCAACTCACGCGTCAGTTCATCGTCGTTGGGCATCAACTCGGGGCCGCGAAATTCGTTCGTCATAGTTCACTCCTCAATGAGCCAAGCACCCCGCGCAAATACGATCGCGCATAGTGCAGATCTGATCGTGCTGTGCCTTCTGGTATGCCGAGCATTGTCCCGATTTCCGCGTGCTTGAACCCTTCGACATCGTGCATTACGATCACGGCGCGTTGTCGCGCCGGCAGCTTTTCCAGCGCTTCCTGCAACCGCTGCCGCAACTCATTCGCCTCTGCCGGATCGCGAAACGGACTCGCGACTGTCTCCGGCAATTCATCCGCATCGCGCACTTTACGCCGGCGCGTAATATCGAGCGCCGCGTTGGCGACGATCCGGTGTAACCACGCACCGAATGCCTGATCAGGCAAAAACCGGTGCAGCGCACGGTACGCATGCAGAAATGCTTCCTGAACCGCGTCTTCCGCGTCCTCGTGATTCACGACAATCGCCCGTGCCACCGCATACGCCCGCCGCCCATGCGTCCGCACGAGTTCGGAAAACGCTTCGCGTTCACCGCGCTGGGCAGCGAGCACGAGCGTACGCTCGTTCCGCGATGCGTCAGTCACCGGCAACGCCTGCAGTCGCGTGCCGCTTTGCGCCAGCATCGGCCGCACGGCGGCAGTCAAACAAATGCCTCAAGAATCACACTCCAAGTACGCGGCCTGTTGCTTGAGCGTTGGATGCCGGTATGCGACGTGTGTCACAGGGCTGTGGTGCCGGACAGCCCGAGCAGCCCGGCCCGGTCGCGGAGCGACTGAATGACAAAGGTGATGTGCGTGTCCAACTCGACGCCCAATGCCGCGGCGCCCTGAATGACATCGTCGCGATTCACTCCGCGGGCGAACGCTTTGTCTTTCATCTTCTTCTTGACACTCGACGCCTCCAGATCGTTCACGCTTCGCGAGGGCCGGACCAATGCACAGGCGGTGATCATCCCACAGAGCTCGTCGACCGCGAAGAGCGCCTTGGCCATAGTCGTTTCCCGCGCAACACCGGTGTAGTCCGCGTGGCCAAGAATGGCCTGCAGCACCTCTTCGGGATATCCAAGTTCCCGCAGCACGCGAACCCCCTCCGAGGGATGCTCGGCGTCCGCTGCCCGATCGGCGTTCGGATACCGCTCATAGTCAAAATCGTGCATTAGCCCCGCGAGCCCCCACTGTTCCGTATCGGCTCCAAAGTGTTTGGCATACGCGCGCATCGCGCCTTCGACGGCGAGCATATGCTTGCGGAGTGAATCGCTCGGTGTCCATTGCTCCATGAGCGCCAACGCATCGGCGCGGGAAGGCAACTGATCGGGCATTTGGAATCCGGGGTCAGAAGGCATTCGCGCGCTCCGGGGTCTCCGGAGCGCGCGTGAGGAAAGCTAACGCCCTTAGTGCGCTGGTGCGCGGCCTACAGCCCCCCGCGGTTTCCCCCTCCACGCGGAATCATTTTGGCAAACTCGGCATCCTGTTCCTTGATCAGGGCGGCGGCGGCCGCTCGCTGGGCCTCGGGGACAATCAACAGCGCTTCGGTCGCATCGGCCTTGCGTTGCTCGCGGATCGCGTTCAGCGGCCGAACGGCAACCTGTAACGCTCGTTGGATTTCGTCGGCGTTATCCGCGGACGCTCCGGCGTCGGGCGCGCCCGTGAGTTCGCGATACTTGGTCCGCGCGGCGTCGTACGCCTCCAGAACCGGCGCGATCCCATCGTGAATTTTCTTCTGCAAGGGCTGTAAGAGCGCCACTGCATCGTCGGCAAGAGAGATCTTGACCCGCTTGTCGATGAGCATCCGAGCGATGTTCATGTCATCCACGTCACTCGGTGACGGCAGTTTTACCTTTGCAAAATTTCCACCGATCTTTTTTAGCTCGCTGCCGGCAACATTCCTATTGCCACCCTGCTGCGCGACCACAAGTGCCGGGAGCGTGAGGAGAATGGCAACTGCGAGAACGCGATGGCGCATCGTGAGAATCTCCGGTGCCGATTCAACCTGGAAGTATTGAATGCCCTCCTGCGAAATATACGCGTGCCGAACTTAATGCGCTGACTGTAGGGAACCGCGTCCCTTGCCGTGCCGCCAAAACAGCATCAACGGAATGGAGCAGAACAGGACGATACCACTAATGATGTAAATCTTTGAGAACGCCAGCACACTGGCCTGCGCCCCGATGGTGCGGTCCAGGACCATTAAAGCTTGCTGATGCGCAATGGCCGGACTCATACCTCGGCTGATCATGGCGCGCGTGATCGCATCAACGCGACCAAGGGCGTCCGGCCCGATCGCGGTGACATGTTCAGTCAGGAGCGCCTTGGATTGCATCGTGAATCGCGCTAGCAGCGTTGCGACGATCGCGATGCCGAGCGATCCACCAAGCTGGCGCATCAAATTGAACATCCCGGTTCCCTGTGCGATTTCCGATGGTTTGAGTTCGGCCATAGAAGCGCTGGTGAGCGGAATAAAAATCAGGCCGAGCGATACGCCACGGGCGATCAACGGCCAGAACAAATCATCTGCACCACTGTTGAGCGTCAAGTTGGAAAGCTTCCACATACACCAGAGAAAACCGACACAGCCCATCACGATCAGTGGCCGGGCGTCGACTCGCGAAGCGAACCGACCCAACACTGCCATCGTCACCGCTGAGGCGATGGCGCCAGGCAAAATCACCAGCCCGGTCTGATTTGCCGTGAAGCCGTGCAGTCCCTGCAAAAACACCGGCAACACAAACACGGAACCGAACAATGCAAAGCCGAGCAGCGCGGCCATCGCGACCCCGGAGCCGGTGATCAACTTCCGCGTGCTCAAAAGTCGTCAACTGGGCACCGGGGTC
>JANYKA010000031.1 GCA_025358315.1 Gemmatimonadota bacterium
TGTCGGCCGGATATGCGCGCAACTTCTTGCTGCCACGCGGCGTCGCCTACGAAGCGACCGCCGGCAACAAGAAGCGCATCGCTCAGGAAAAGGGCCGGCTCGAAGCGGCTGAGAACACCCGGGTCGCGTCAGCGCAGGAACTCGCCGCCAAGATCGAAGCAGTCTCCCTGACCTTCTCGGCCCGCGTCGGCGAAGAGGGCAAACTGTTCGGTTCGGTGACGTCCGGCGACATCTTTCATCAGCTCGAGGCGCAGGGCTTCTCGATGATCGAAAAACGGATGATCGACCTTCCAGAGCCGATTCGCGCGCTGGGCGTGTACCGCGTGGCAATCAAGTTGCACGCCGACGTCAAGCCGGAAATCAAAGTCTGGGTTATCAAGGGATAGGCTGTTGGCTGCGGATGACTGATCGGTGAAGGGCAAAAGCGGGATGGGAGAGCAATCTTCCGTCCCGCTTTTTACCTTCTGGTCATAGGTTTTCGCCGTTAGTTTACCTGTTCACTATCGCTACTATTGCCGTTGCCGTCTCCGGGGCGGAACTTTCTACCCCGCCGTGACATACAAGAGCGAACGCCGTTTTTTACCTATTCGGAGTGTGATGCAGATCGCTGCCCAGCGCCCCGTTCCGCCGCCACTGCTCGCCCGCAAGGCCGCCGAAATTTGCATGGACTCCAAGGCCGATGATGTCATCGTATTGGATTTGCATGGCGTCACCGACATGACCGACTATTTCGTAGTGGCGTCCGGCACGTCCGACACCCACGTTCGTAGCGTAGCCCAACACGTCATCGATGAACTGAGCAAGCAGGGGCACCGCGTCGCCTCGACCGAAGGACTGCAACAAGGCCGATGGGTGCTCCTCGACTATGTGGATTTCGTGGTTCATGTATTTCATCCGTCATCGCGTTCGTACTACCAACTCGAGCGACTTTGGGGCGACGCCCCAATGCTCGCCGTTTCGCCCTAAGAGGGCTTCGCTGATGCGCTCACGCCGTTCGCTCCTTCGCCGCCTTGCACTCGTCGCCGTTCCGGCGGCCGTGCTCCTGAGTGCTCCTGCCGCCCACGCGCAACAGTATTTCGGGCAGAACCAGGTGCAGTACGAGCAGTTTGAATGGAAGGTGATGAAAACCGAACACTTCGATGTGCATTTCTATCCGTCGGAGCTCGACGGCGCGAAAATCGTCGCGCGAATGGCCGAACGATCCTACGCCCGTCTCTCGCGCCTGATGGGACACACGTTCCGTGAGCGCAAGCCGATCGTCGTATTTGCCTCACGCGGCGACTTTGCGCAGAACAACGTGACGGGCGACTTGGGGGAAGGCACCGGCGGCGTCACCGACGCACTCCATCAGCGCAACATGTTCTTCTTTGGGCAGGATCTGGCCGAGGTCGAGCATGTGATGACGCACGAAATGGTGCATCAATTCCAGTACGACATCATGTTCAGCGGCCGCGGGAACGCGACCGTCGCCGCGCTCTCCCAGTCGGCGCCACCGCTTTGGTTCGCGGAGGGCATGGCTGAGTACTTGTCGATTGGGCCTGACCATCCGGCGACCGATGCCGTAATTCGGGACGCCGCACTCAACGGACATCTGCCGACGATTGAACAGATGACGGAACGTCCCGATCAATACTTCCCGTATCGCTATGGCGAGTCACTCTTCCGTTACGTGGGCGGCCGGTGGGGGGATGAGATCATCGGCGAGATCATGCAGGCCTCGGTCACGCTTGGCGTCGAGCGCGCATTTAAACGGCACACCGGCTATGAGCTCTCCGAACTCGGCGACGAGTGGAGAGAGACGATGCAGACCAATTATTTGCCGGGCATTGCCAGTCTCGAGCGCCCACGCAAAGTCGCCACACCACTACTGAATGAAAAAAAGACGGGCGGCATTATCCCGGTGTATATCGCCCCGGCCCTGTCGAGCGATGGCCGAGATCGCGTACATCTCGACCGGCAGTTTGTTGCGCGCCGAAGTGTTTCTCGATCTGTATCTCGCCGACGCGAGCACCGGCAAACGCCTCAAGCGTCTGACCAACAGCGTCCTCAATCCGGAAACGGAAGAACTGCGCTACGGCTATTCACAGAGTGCCTTCTCGCCGGACGGCCGCACGCTTGCATATACGGGGCTGCGCAAAGGCAGAGACGTACTGTTCCTGCTCGATGTGAAATCGCGGCAAGTGGTCCGCCGTCTTGATACCGGACTCACGCAGATGATCGGTCCGTCGTGGTCGCCCGATGGTCGCCGGATTGTATTCAGCGGCAGCCGCGGTGGCTTCTCGAACCTGTTTATGATCGACGCCGACGGGCGCAACCTGCGGCAGCTCACGACCGGCGCATATGCGGGGCTGATGCCCTCCTGGTCGCCCGATGGGCGGCGCATTGCCTTCGTCAGCGATCGCGGACCAGACACTGACATATCACTGCTCAAGTTCGGAAAATGGCAGATCAATATTTTCGACCTGCAGACGGCGACAGTGGAGACGATCCCCGGGCAGGGCGGCAAGAACCTGAACCCGTCGTGGGCGCCGGACGGCAAATCGCTGGCATACATCAGCGACCGCACCGGCATCACACAAATTTTCCTCTACGATTTCGATACCAAGCAACACTACCAACTGACCAAGTTCCTCGGCGGGGTGCAGTCCGTCACGGAGAACAGTCCGGCGCTCAGCTGGGCGCGTCAGGCAGACAAACTTGCCTTCGTGTATTTCGACGATGGCAACTACACCGTGTGGTCGCTGAACAATCCGCGCCAACTCAAGAAAGATCCATACGTGCCGCCGGCGACGAGCGTCGTTCTAGCGGTTGCGAGTGCCGCAGACTCGGCGGCGATGCGCGCGGCACGCGCCGCGACGTCGATGGTGGCCGCCACGGCGCGAGACAGCACCGATGCCCGCCGGCAGTCGATTTATCGGGCGCCGAATGGCACCACCGTGCGCGCCTCAGCCGATCTGCCTTCGACCGGTGCCCAAAACCCGGTGTCGGTAGCTGCACTGCACGACAGCCTGACGATGGCTCTTCCGTCCGAGGAGTCGCTGAAGATAGAACCGTATCACCCGACGTTGCACGCCGAAGCCATCTCACGCCCACAAATCGGCTACTCGCAGAACAACTTTGGCCGCGGCGTGTACGGCGGCACGGCGATTCTCTTCGCCGACCTGCTGGGCAATCGGCAATTGCTGGTGGGCGGTGCCATCAACGGCCGAATTGAAGAAGCTCAAGTGGCGATCAACTATGCCAGCTATTCCAAGCGCCTGAACTTCGCTACCGGATTCCAGCAGCAGCCGTATTTCCAGCTGTATGACGCCAGTCAGCAGGATATCGGCGGGGGCCGAGCGATTCAGTCTCAGGTCTTGGCACGCTTCGTCCAGCGGCAGGCGTACTTTGCCGGCTTGTATCCGCTCAACCGATTTAATCGCTTTGAGGTGGGTGCTTCATTCACCAACCTCGACCGCGCCCTCATGTATCTCTCGCAGGGCGTGGACTACGGCGCCGGTTTCCAGACCGGATATCAGATTGACAGCATTGCGAACCGGCCCACTCTGAACTACACAACACCATATGTCGCGTACGTGTCCGACGATGCCCTCATGGGCTCCACGGGTCCGATTTACGGCCATCGGTATCGCATAGAAGCCGATGCAAATATCGGGAAGCTGGGCTACATGAACTATTCGGCTGACCTCCGCCGCTATGACGCAATAGTATTCAGCTTCCTAACGCTGGCAACGCGGTTCTACACCGACGAAGCGGTTGGACCGGGCGAGAATATCCGGCCGAAATACATCGGCATTCCGCAATACATTCGCGGGTATGATCGCGAGAACTACCTCTCAACGTGCGGGGCGGTCAGCGCAAGCACGGCGGATTGCGGCGCTACGCAGCTGCTCGGCACCCGCGTCGTCACCGCCAATGCGGAACTACGCTTCCCGTTGATTCGTCGTTTTGATCTCGGGTTCTTACCCATCTCCCTGCCGCCGCTCGACGGATTGGTATTCTACGATGCCGGCATGGCGTGGACGGGCGGTCAGAAAGTCTCGCTGACCAAGCCCGCGAACTACGATCAGAGCACGCAACGGTATTTGCTGCGAAGCTATGGTTTCGGCCTCCGCCTGAACCTGTTTAACCTCGCAGTTCTGCGTTGGGACTACGCCGTGCCGCTCGATGCAAGCAATCGCAAGGGCTATTGGTGGTTCTCGCTCGGACCTTCGTTCTGACCGATCTGGGAGATACGAAAAGCAGACCGGTGTCCTGCGAGATGCCTGCGATCCGTTAGTTTTTGATTGTGCGCCGCTCCCTGCTTTTCCTCATGCTCCTTGCCGCCTGCCGCGGCGATCATCGTCCGCGTCCGCCAGCAATTGGGGGCAACGGACCTGATGCGATCCTCGTGCGAATGTTCCGAGCCGGCGGTAGTGCACACGCCTACCGCTGGGGTCACGACACCGCGCTCTGGACAGCGAATGTTCGCGCGCCCGCGCTCGAGCGGTTGCTGGCATTTGATGCCGAAGAAGGGTCGCTCTCTTATGTGGACTCGCGCGGAGTGCCAGGCCGACTCGACTTACGGCTGGGGAGCGCGGGGCCGGCCGCCCAAGCCTCACTCGTCTCGCTCAACAGTGCCGACGGGTGGGCGATCTATGGCCTGACGGCAAAACGGGATGTGAGCCGGCTCACGCCCAGTGGCACTTGGACCTTTAAGCCCGACGTCGAGACACGCGAACTCATTCCGCTCTTGGACGGTGCGCTGGTGTTGCTCAGCGACGACGGCAACCGCTCACAACTCAGGCGGCTGCGTCCGCCCGAGCCCAGAATCACCGATACCGCCTCCGTTCCGCTGGTGACGCGTGTGTTCACCACCGACCTTGGCGATCGATTGTACTTCGCCGGCGACTCCGGTCTCACCGGCGTGCGCACCCGCGACCTCGTGCGCACGAAAACCATAAAGCTTCGCGCCGCGATTGTCGATGCTACGCCAACGCCCAGCGGCGATCGGATTTTTGTCGCACTCCGCGGGAGGAAGGACGTAACCGTGATCGACCGTTTTGCCGAGTCCATCTCGCAGACAATCACACTTCCCGATGCCCCAACCGCCCTGCGGATGGATCCCGACGGCCAGTATCTGCTCACCCGGACGGCCAACGGCGATTCGGTGCGGATCATCGCTGTCGGTACGGCACGCTTAATCGGGACGGTGCGGTCCGCCTGGCGAGCCGACTTACCGCTCGTCGCACCGGATGGTGGACTGGCGCTCGTTCAGGACAACGATGTTGTGATCGTGGATGCCGAAACGCACCGTGAGCGTCTGCGCTATCTGGCTGGCGCCGCCGATCTCTGGGCGCTAATCCGCTGGAACGGTTTCCGGCCGCGTGCCGCCGGACTCGATGAGCCAGTGCGCTTCGCCAGGGATGATTCCACCGGGGCGAGCCAGTCGAGAATTGACAGCACGCTCACGGCCAATGTCGCGGCGTTACCGGGTGCCGGTTCATCACTCTCGTCACTCGCGCTCCCCGTACGCGTCGCAGAATCGCGGTCGCCGGACCCGTCCGCCAAGCAGAGCTTCACGCTGTCGTTTGCCGCGCTACTTTCTGAAGACCGCGCCAAGGCCATGTCGCTGTCAATCAAAGTTGACGGACGCCCCTCACGTGTCGTGCCGGGTATTCGCGATGGTACGCCGATCTTTCGCATCGTCTATGGTCCGTTTGACAGTCATGACGCCGCGGAGAAAGCCGGAAAGCGCAGTGGGCTGCCGTACTGGGTATATGAGGGCGCTCCGTGATGGTGCCTGCGGGCGCTCAGTTGGAGTCGTGGGAAAATGAAGGGAGGCGCCTTGCCCCACAGCTCGAGCAGAACGCATCGATCGTCGTCCTCGGTGAAAACACGCAACTCGCCGCGGCGGTCGCTGTGGGAATTGCGCGAGCCGAAAGTGCTCGCCGTCACGTGGCACTTGGCGATCTCGTGGGCGATTCTGCACCACTCTATGTTCTGGCTGGTGGGGAGGATGCGATCGGCCTAGCGGACTGTCTGCGTGATGGCCTGCCGCTCAACGATATTGCCCGCCCCGCACCGGGGTGCGCATCACTCTTTGTATTGCCCGCCGGCACACCGCCGGTCGCAACGGAATTTGTCTTGGGGCACGAACGCTGGGCCAAACTCGTGAAAGGATTTGCCCGGGCCGGAGCGCTGTTGGTGCTCGTGGCGCCACTCGACGCCCCAGGACTCGACTCCTTGGTTGCGGCTACCGATGGCGTTGTGGTCGTCGACACCCTTCCCGCCCGCGTCAAGCGCTTTCCAGTGCTCGCGACTGTCGATATGCCGGAACCGCCTGCCGCCGTCCGTGTCGCAGCATCACCGGCGCGCTGGATCGTTGCCGCGGCTCTGTTGCTGATGTTCGCCAGTGGTGCCGGATGGTTCGCGATGCACCGTCAACCGCTGAGCGGCGGCCGTACAAGTATTGGGGGCGCGACGGCCTCAACACGGGACCGCGCCAAGCCACTCGCCGCCCCGCCGGAGCCAGCCGCCCTGCTTCCGATCGACACGGTGCGACTCGGCGCCGTTGTCAACCCCGCGGATTCGGCTATGGCGTCGAGATTCGCCGTCGAAGTCGTAGCGGCAAACACCTTCGCGGGTGCAAATTCTGTTCTGCGGAACGACGGCGAATTGTCGCCATTTCCGGCTGCGACGATTTCTCCCGTGCAACTTGGCGGTGGCACGCTGTGGTACAAAGCCGTGGTTGGTGCGTGGCGCGTACGCGGCGGCGCCGACTCGTTGCTTGCGGCACTGCGGGCATCGAGAGTGGTGCGCAGCGAAAATGGATTGGTGGTGCGCGTACCGTACGCCCTGTTGCTCGCCGACTCAGTGGCAAGGGAAATGGTAGCACACGAGGTCGATGTCTGGCGTGGCCGTGGTATTACGGCGTACGCCTTGTTGCAAGATGATGGGAGCGCCCGACTATACGCCGGCGCTTTTGAAACACCGGCCCAAGCCGCACCACTCGCCGCATCGGTTCGCGATGCGGGAACGGTGCCGGTGGTGGCCTTTCGAACCGGGAGAATGTTCTAAGTGCGGTTGACCAAACTCGAGTTGCACGGTTTCAAATCGTTCGCCGATCCCACAGAAATGCTGTTTGACCACGGCGTAACGGCGGTGGTCGGTCCCAATGGGTGTGGAAAGTCGAACGTCTCGGACGCCGTGCGCTGGGTCCTGGGCGAACAGCGCGCACGCCTGCTGCGCGGTGCAAAAATGGAAGAGGTCATCTTCCAGGGCTCGTCGTCACGCCGTGCCGTCAATATCGCCGAAGTCTCACTGCACTTTGCCAACGACGACGGGTCGCTCCCCGTGCCGTTTAAAGAAGTGGTGATTACGCGGCGCCTTTCGCGCGCCGGCGAAAGTGAATATTTCCTGAACCGTTCCCCATGCCGGTTGCGTGACATCCACGATCTGGTGCGTGGCACCGGACTTGGCGCCGACAGCGGTGTGGTCATCGAAAGCCGTATGATCGACGCCCTGCTGTCCGATCGCCCCGACGATCGTCGTGAATTATTCGAAGAGGCGGCGGGCGTCGGACTGTATCGGGATCGCAGGCGAAGCACGGAGCGCAGTCTCGAGCAAACGAGCGCCGACATCGCGCGGCTCGACGATTTGCTCACCGAAGTCACAAGCCAGGTTCGGTCGCTGTCGCGGCAACGTAAGCGCGCCGAGCGCCACGCCGAAATCACAACGCGTCGCTTCGCCGTTGAACTGACACTCGCGTCACGCGAGATGGCCGCGTGGAACGATGAACTCGCCAGCCTCGACGAACGCCTCGGAGGGTTGCGCGCTGCGGTGCCGGCGGGCCAGCAACGCGTGACCGAGGCCGAACATTCTCGTGACGCGGCGCACGCCGCCCGCGCCGCCGCAGAGACGGCCAGACACGAACGCGCCCACGCCGCTGGCGCCGCGCGCGAGACCGTACTCACGCTCCAGGGCGAGATTGCCGTCGCCGAAGAGCGGCACCGCAATGCACTATCGCGCCGCCAACGCGCTGAGCAGGAACGCAGCGAAGGCGACGCGCTCGGGCAGCGGGTGGCTGCCGAGTGGACCGCAGCGCTCGAGGAAGAGAGGCGCACCGACGCCGCTCTTGCGGATGCCGTGGGCGCATTGCAACAGCAAGTGGGCACTGAAGAAGAGGCACGAGGCGCGGTTGCGGTCGCCCGTGAAGCATTGGAGCGATCGGACAAGACCACGCGCGAATTACGCGACCGTCTTCGCCGGCTTGAGCTGGAACGGGAAGGGGCCGAACGGGAATTGGCTGATGTCGCACAACGCACGGCGAGTCTCGCTGCCGAGCACGAGCAACTTGCCGCGCAGATGCGCCTCGCAGCGCGGGACTTGTCGTCGGCCGACGAAGCGTTGGCCATCGCCCAGACCTCGGCGACTGCCGCCGACGCGGCGCTCGCTGCCGCCCGCGATGCAGCGCGTGAATGGCGCGAGAACGACGCGGCGGCCCGGGCCGACGTGCGACGCGTCGAAGAAGAGTTTTCCGGAATCGAAGGCAAACTCAATGCACTCGAAGGCCTGGAACGTGAACGAGTAGGACTCGCACCGGCGGCGGCGCGACTGTTGCGCGAACGCGAACAGTTCGGCAGCGGCGCGATTCTTGGACCGCTGTCCGATTACATCGGCGCGGATTCGGCCACGGCAATGATGGTCGAACGCTTTCTGGGACCGTCGGTCCACGCGGTGGTTGTCCGTGATCATGCCGTCGCCAACGCCGTGCGGGCATGGCATGCACAGGCCAACCCCGGTGCGTTACTGCTGTTGCCACTCGATGCTATCACCGGCGCAGGCGATGCCGCCGACCCTGGAGAGTTAGCAGCACAGGTGCGCACCGAAGGGCCGGCGCGTTCGTGGGTGCGCTCGCTCCTCGGCCACGTCAAAGCGCTCGACAATGGCAGTGCATTCGTTGACGCCCGTGGCGCGATCTGGCTCCCCGGAAAAGAAGCCGGTGCAGGCCCGCTCCGCCGCCGCGCCGAGCTCGACGAACTTCGCGTCGCGCTCACCACAAGTGATGCGACGCGTGCGAAATCAGCCGCGCAGTTGCAGTCCGTGCACGAGCAGTTGGTGAAAGCCGAAGCGGACTCCAGCGCCGCCGCCGATGCGGCCGGACATGCTCAGGTTGCACTTCAACAGGCGGCCGCCGTGCGAGCCGATCGCGATCGCGCCCATCAGCGCTCCACGCGCGAACTCGCCGACGCGGTCGCTTTGTCGGAGCGACTGAGTGGACGCCGCGACGAGCTGTCGGCAAAAGTCACCGAGAGCATCACGGCGCAGGAAATGGAGAATGCCGCCATCGTGGAAGCCGAGCGATCCGCGACCGCGGCGCGCGAAGGCTTGGTCGAAGCGGATCGCCGTCAAGACGCGGCCCGCGAAGCGCGTGCCGCCGCACAGGTCACTCACGCCCAGGCCCAAGCCCGTCGCGAAGTCGCAGGCGAACGGCGTCAGCGTCTTGAACGCGAGCGCGACAGCGCGGCGGCGCGCCTCGTCACGCTGCAGCAGGAGCTGGCAGCCCTGGCCGCGGACGACGCCGTACTCGAACACCAGATGGCTGAATGGAAAGAGGGTCTGACCTCCCGCCAGCAGTCGCTCTCCGAAGCGGAGACGATTCTTGCCGCAAGCGAGGGCGCGGTCCGCACGGCCGACGTTGGGCTCGCCGACGCGGAACACGCACTCGATCGCGTCCGGCGCGAGGCCACAGCGATGGCCGACGATCTCCACACAGCCGAACTCCGTCACAGTGAACTCGCCGGCAAGCGGGCCGCCATCAAGGAACGGCTCGAAGCCGAGTGGCGCCGTCCGCTCGATGAACTGTTCGCCGACTACGCACCGGTCGATGTCGACGATGAAGCGCTCCGTGCCGAAGCGGATCAGTTGCGCGCGCAACTCGAGTCGCTGGGCCCGGTCAACCCGCTGGCGATCGAAGAACACGACGAGGAAGTCAAACGCCTCGATTTCCTGCAGGGCCAACGTAACGATCTTTCGCAGGCGCAGCTGTCGCTCCAGCAGGCGATCAAAGAGATCGATGTCACAGCGCGTGAAATGTTCCTGAAAACTTTCGAAGAAGTGCGCGGGCATTTCCGGCACATCTTTCTGACGCTGTTTGGCGGCGGCGAGTGCGACCTGCGGCTCGAGAACCCCGAGGCGCCGCTCGACTGCGATATCGAAATTCATGCCTCACCGCGCGGAAAGAAAACGCAGCGCATCCATCTGCTCTCCAGCGGCGA
>JANYKA010000065.1 GCA_025358315.1 Gemmatimonadota bacterium
CCGGCTATCTCTTCTGCGGCTACGACCGTGCGCGACCCATGGAATCTTTGGGTGTATCGCATTAACTCCAATGGATTTTTTAGTGGTGAGAGTCAGGCGACGTCGTCCAATTTATCCGGCAGCGTGAACGCGTCGCGAACCACCGAGCAGTGGAAAATCAGTTTAGGGGCGAACGTCAATTATCGTCAATCCACCTACAAGTTTTCCGACAGTACGACAAGTGTGTTCATTCAGCGTAGTTCCACCGCGAACCTTCGGATTGTCAAAAGCCTCACGGACCACTGGTCCGCGGGTGTGAACGGCAGCGTGGGGCACGCGGAGTTCAACAATCAGGATTGGTTCGCCGGGGGACGCGGCTCCATTGAGTACAATTTCTTTCCATGGAAAGAAGCTACCAGTCATCAGTTCGTCGCGATCTATGCGATCGGACCGACTGCGTATCGATACATCTCTCAGACGATCTACCTGAAAACCAGTGAAACACTGGTGCAGCACCAGTTCATTGTGGCGAACACCACGACGGAGCGTTGGGGTTCAATAGATCTCTCGGCGAGCGCGTCGCAGTATTTGCACGATTTGTCGAAGACGAATTTCTCGTTCGGCGGCTCAGTGGACATCCGCCTCGCCAAGGGGCTGAGCCTGAATGTCGGCGGGTCGGCGTCGAGTGTGCACGATCAGCTCTTTCTCGCCCGTGGCGATTTAAGCGTTGCAGACATTCTGACCCGGCAGCGCGCACTCGCCACGTCATTTTCCTATTTTACATTCGTTGGTGTCTCGTACACTTTCGGCTCGATCTACAACGCGATCGTCAATCCCCGTCTCGACAAACTGTTTAATTCCGGGTCGTTCTCGTTCTCGTTCTAGCGCCTTAGGCGTACCAGCGTCACGGTCGTACTGGTGGCTTGGCGATCAGGTCAATCCTGCCGCTGACCGGCGTCGCCTTAAACTCGGTAACCTTTTCATACTGCACGCAACTTTCCTTGCCGCTTGCGTCGCTGCGAGTTATCGCGCAGATGCCGGTCGGCTTCTCGTACGGACGCTGTGCCGTCGCTTTCCACGAGGTCGCCCGGTGGTTCTGCCGATCCACGATGATTTGAAAATCCTGTAGGTTCGAGGGACCGTCGCAGGGCCAGCTCTCCTGGTGTCCACTCACCTGGCGACGCGTCCGATCCAGCATTTTGCATGAGCCAGCACCGGGAATGACAATAGCGCTGTCGGGAAAGACGATGAGACTTCCCTCCCAGCTCGTGCCCTCGAAGCGGATGACGAAATCATAGCCGATGGGGGCGACGATGGCACCAGGTGCCTGCGCGTGAACACTCGAGGCCGAACTACTGGCGAGCGCCGTCATCGCCAGAGCGCCGAGCGCGAACCGCCTCACCGTACCACCGGTAACACGATGTGCGACGGAAGACTCGGTGATCCATACACCCTCTGCATTGCTTTCACATAGTCCGAAGCCTTCGCTTCGTAAATGCTCGGCACGAATTTCTGCGGGTTGCGGTCGATCAGGGGGAACCAAGTGGACTGCACCTGCACCGAGATGCGATGACCCTTCAGAAAGACATGGTCGTGTTCACGCAATGGAATCGTCCACTCTGTGGCCTTGTTGGCGACGAGTGGATGCGGTGTCTCAAAGCTCGTGTTGAATCGTCCCCGTCGCACTTCCATGGCGATCGGCAACTGGTATCCATTGAGTGAACGTGCATACGCTCCGGGGGGCGGTCCGCCAGCTTCGCTCCAGGCATTCGGCTGGGCGTTCTCCGGATACATATCAATAAGCTTCACGACAAAGTCCGCGTCCGTGCCGGATGTAGAGGCAAAGAGTGTCGCGGAGAGCGCACCGGTGACCGTGATATCGTGGTCGAGTGGAGCGGTGGTGTACGTGAGCACGTCGGGACGTCCATCAACAAACCGTTGATCCGCAACCTCCCATCGGCGCCAGTCGCCGTTCGGGTACGTCGGCGAAATAGGACGCTGACGATACGGCACCGGGTTCGCCGGATCAGAGATGTATTCGCGATACGCTGCGCCGCCCGAAGCGCTCGGCTTCTCGAACGACAGCGTACCGTCCGTATGCAAATAGAGGTTCGTGGCAATCGCGCCTTTGACCGGCCACGCGTCATAGGTTCGCCAGCTGTTCGATCCGGTCTGGAACATCTTGGCGCGCCACGCCGGCTTGTCGCCGTTGCCGTGCAGAAAGTGGCGGAAGAATGGCGCTTCGATATTCTCGCGGTATTCGCGCGCCGTTTCGTGTCCGCCGAGCGGGATGATGCCGATGCTGTCATTCTTCGGCGTGCGCCACGAGCCGTGAAACCAAGGGCCGGCGACAATGAAGTTCGTATGATTAGGATCGTTTCGTGCGGCCTGATGAAAGATCTGCCACGGGCCCCACGGATCTTCCTGATCCCAGAAGCCGGCGACATTGAGATTGGGAACGGTCGAGCCTTTGATCTGGGTATACCACGCCTCGCGTTTATTGAGTGCGTCGTAGTTTGGGTGTTCGACGATGGCGTTCCACGCGGGGATCGAGCCGTGCAGATATCGCGCGTTGATGTTTGAAAGCGGACCGAGTTTCAGATACCAGTCGTACGCATCGTAGATGTCGAAAGTGAAGTTTGTATTCTTTAATTTGTCGGACTGCTCCATCACGGCGTATTCGAACGAATAGCTCTCGCGCAACGCCCCGTAACGATGGTCATCGTCGTTCATCCATTGATCCGCGGGCGACGCTTGCTCGCTCATGGCTTTGAGCGCCGGGTGTGGCGCGAGTAATGCCATTGCGGTGGTCAGCCCGTCGTACGAGACGCCATACATCCCGACTTTGCCTGTGGTGTTGGCCACATGCTTCACGAGCCAATCGATGGTGTCGTAAGCATCCGTGGTCTCATTGACATTTTTTGGAGATGGATTGGTGAGGTCTACCTGCGACGACAGCAGGAATGTGCCCTCCGACTTGAACCGGCCTCGCAGATTTTGGATGACGAAGATATACCCATCTGCGGCGAGCTCCTTGAGGGCCGCAGGCATCGTAGTCGGAGACTGGCTTGGCACGCCGTACGGTGTTCGACTGAGCATGATCGGCAGTGCCTCAGGGCGGCCAACCGGGCGCATAATCACAGTTTGGAGATGCGCCCCGTCGCGCACGGGGATCATCACTTCTTCCAGTGTGAACACCGCGCCGGCAGCAGGTTGTTGCGCTCCGATTGCGGGCGCGCTCGCCAATGCAAGCACGGTAAGGAAACGAAGCCGAAGGCACATGGTTTGAATTTTCACTGAAGGGGGAATCGACGTAAAATGCGGCTCGTAGAGTATGCGGAGATTTTAGGTATTGAGCAATGCGCCGCCCCAATGGCTTGGGGATGTGGTTCTATCCGACCGCCGTATTTCGCGGTAATCTTCCTACCTGGGTCCGGCAGGCGTCTGCCGGACTGTTGCTGCCGATCCTCTTCGTCCTGGTCAAGCTCATGACTCTACGCACCGCCGCCGCCGCCGTCCTTCTCGCGACCGTGGCCGCCTCGACTTCTGCACAAACGCGAATGCTTCGCACTCCGAGCGTGAGCGCGAAAGACATCGCGTTCGCCTACGCCGGAAACATCTGGATTGTGTCACGTGCCGGCGGGTCGGCCCGACGTCTCACCAGCTTTGGCGGCGAGGCCTCCAACCCCAAGTTGAGTCCAGACGGAAAGCTCGTCGCATTCAGCGCACAGTATGCGGGTAACCTGGACGTGTACGTTGTTCCCGCCGAGGGCGGCGATCCCAAACGGCTTACCTATCATCCAGGCCCCGACCTCGTGCAGGGCTGGACGCCGGACGGAAAAGAAATCGTCTTCAACTCGGTTCGCGCATCAGACGGGCCG
>JANYKA010000088.1 GCA_025358315.1 Gemmatimonadota bacterium
GGCGAACGGAACTGCAGTTCCGTTCGCCCTGCAACGTTCGCCGCTTTTTTTGTGCTTCCGTTCGCCCTGCAACGTTCGCGTTTGTTACTCCTTGCCCTTCAATCCCGCCACGCGTACCAACACCACCCGGTCCAGCGCCAGATCGAGAAGGCGCACGAACTCATTGATAGTTTGCACACAACGGTAGTAGAAACCGGGTTCGATGCGTTCGAACTTGTCGGTCGGCTTGTGGTAGTCGGGATGATCCTCAACGCCAAAGTATACGAATGGGATTTTCTTCAGGTGAAACGCCCCCTGATCCGACTGTTGAATCCAGTTGCTCTGTCCGGTGCCGGTATCGTGACCGAGAATGAGTTTCACCCGGGCGGTAGCGGCAAGGCTGTCGAGCAGCGGCTTCATCACGGGGTAGGGTGAGGCTCCGGAGGCATAGAGCTCGCCCGTCGCGTTCCGGCTCACCATATCGAGGTTGACGTTCGCGACGATTTTCTCGATCGGCACGGGCGGATGCCCGACGAACGCCTTGGCGCCAACAAGGCCGCTTTCTTCACCGTCGAACCACACAAAGAGCATGGAGTTCTCTGGCGGGTGGTACTTGTACCATTGGGCAATCGCGAGCACTGCCGCGGAGCCCGACGCGTTGTCGTCCGCGCCACTGTAGGTCACGCCGTTACGAACGCCGAGGTGATCGTAGTGGGCGGAGATCACGATATAGCGATCCGGGTGCATGCGGCCACGCAGCATGGACACGATATTGACGCCGTGGAGATCGGTCCCCGCACGTGATTTCGCGATGAACGGCGCGCTGAGACTGTCTTTCACCGGGCGGAGCCCTATTCGCCTAATGGCATTTTCGATGAAGGCACGGGCGCGGGCGTTGCCCGGTGTACCGATGCGCCGGCCCTCCATCGAGTCCGCACTCAGCACGCGGAGATCGCTCATCAATCTGGTGGAGTCGATGGCTTGGGCGCGAGCGGGCGTGGCGATTGCCAGCAACAGTGCCGCAACTGCGAGGTGGAGCATCTTCGATGATTTCATGAGAAAGGCGATGGTCAGACGGTTATGAATTACGGTTTTGGCAAGGTGATTAATACCGCATTCCCTATTCCCCGCTCGAGCGTCACATCACTTGGCGAGTTCACAATTTGCCCAAGGACAATCATCGTCGTTGACCCGCCCCCATCGAAGTTTAGCGCTTGGTACGCGCCCAGGGAGCGCATATAGTCAGCGAGTTCGATGAGTGTCATCCCCACACTTTGGCGGGAGCGCCCATCGACAACCACCAGGTAAAGCGTTGCACTGTCATTGCTGAAGCCAATCGCGCTTCTGGGGTGGCGGACTTCGGCATTGGACGAAAGTGCGCCTTCGGCCGCGGCCGCGTTCCCGGCGATGTTGACGCCGTCGCGAATAATTTGCGGCCAGCCGCCGACGAGTTGGGCGAATGGCACTGGGCGGACACCCACAACAGCAGCGCGCAGTACAACCTTCAGCGTGTCACCTTCGCCAATCGCAACGATGTCCTTGCTGCGCGGGCCGTACGCAGTGAGGACCGCTCCGCCAATGGGGATCGCGCTGCCTCCATGTTGACTGGCGACGCCGTGACGCACATACAGCGCCGTATCCATCCGTTGGCCCGCGGCAGTGAACACGGCTTCGACGGCGTGTTTGCTGCTGTCCGCCGGACCGATTATCGGAGCGGTTGCTCCGAACCGCGGCGTATAGAATGCAGCGCCTTCCTGCGGACCGGTTGGAATTGCATTGAGGGCGAGCAGTGGAATGACAGCGGCGCGAGTCACTGCTTTACCATCGAATTGAAATCGATCGATCATCGGACGACGCGCCGAGTCTATCCCGAATTGGGCGTGCGAATTTCGGAAGGTGTCATACGGCGAATCAGTGACTTTCACTCCCTTCCACCACTCGCCGTCGATGACCTGATTGTTTTCGTTTTCGCCGCTTTTCAAATTGAAGAAGTCCGCATTTATCGCGGCAACTACAGATATCCCAGCCGCCTCGGCCCGCTTCACCATGTCACTGAGCCGCTCGCGTGAACGCAATTGGGCGTGGGCGCGCGCCGTCTTGATTTCGATTCCCGATCGGCGGAGATCAATGCGCAACACGTTAATGATCCACGGGCCTCTGTCGCGTACAATGCGACTGTGCTCCACCCCTGAGCGAATCTGCCGTGTCTCCACCGAATCTGGACGGCCAGCATTCTCCGACGCCGCTTGAGCCGACATCCGGGCTGAGGTCAATGCAAGTGCCAACAGTGCGATTCGCGTGCAGATCAACATGGAGACCGTTCACCAAGGTTGCAGGGGACGCCGTCACGCCGTGAACATACTATCTTAAAAGAAGAAAGTGATCACCCTGCAGGAGTATTGACCATGACCGCCAAACGCATTCACGCGTTGAAACTTGCCGGCGCAGAGTCCGACCAGCGCTCGAATGCGCACCGGGCCGCACCTGGTGACCAGTTCGAGCGCAATCCGGGCATGCCGCTGGATCTCGATCTCGTGCTCGCGCAACGGGTCAATCGCAGTGCGGCCGAACGCCGCGCCGCGACGATCCCGACCCGCCGGACCGTCAAGAAACAATGGCAGGCCGCTTGGCTGTTGCGGGCGGTCACGCTCATCGATCTCACGACACTCGCCGGCGACGACACTCCCGGAAATGTCCGGCGCCTTTGTGCCAAGGCGATGCACCCGATGCGCCCGGATCTTGAGCAGCTCCTTGGCGTCGAACAATTGCATATCACGACCGGCGCGGTCTGCGTGTATCACGCCCTCGTTCCTACCGCCGTCGAAGCGCTCGCCGGTTCCGACATTCCGGTCGCCGCGGTGAGTACCGGTTTCCCGGCCGGACTCTCGCCGTTCGAAACGCGGCTCGCCGAGGTAAAGGCAAGCGTCGCGGCCGGTGCGAAAGAGATCGACATCGTGATCACCCGTGGGTATGTGCTCACCGGAGATTGGCAGGCCTTATACGACGAAGTAGGCGCCTTCCGTGACGCCTGCGGCGACGCGCATATGAAGACGATTCTGGCGACCGGCGAACTCGCCACGCTCACCAATGTCGCTCGCGCGTCGATGGTCGCAATGATGGCCGGTGCCGACTTCATTAAGACGAGCACGGGCAAGGAAGGCGTCAACGCCACACTGCCGGTAAGTCTCGTGATGGTCAGGATGATCCGCGAATATTTCGAACAGACCGGGCACGCGATTGGCTACAAGCCGGCGGGTGGGATCCGGTCGGCGAAGAACTCCCTCGAATATCTGTATCTGATGAAAGAAGAGCTCGGCGACCGTTGGCTCCGGTCAGATCTGTTTCGCTTTGGTGCGAGCGGACTGCTCACCGACATCGAACGGCAGCTCGAACACTTTGCCACCGGGCGCTACGCAGCCGCCCACCGCCAACCGATGGTCTGAATATGGCAACGACCGTTTCCGACATTTTCGAGACTATGGCATACGGGCCGGCGCCGGAGAGCGATAAGCCGGCAATCGCTTGGCTCGAAAAATATCACTCGTCATTTGGCCATTACGTCAACGGCGGCTGGAGAAAGCCGAAATCGCAATTCAATGTGACCAACCCGGCGACCGGGAAAGTCATTGCGAAAGTGGCGCAAGGATCGAAAGCGGATGTGGACGCCGCCGTGAAAGCGGCGCGGAAGGCGCTTCCGGCCTGGCAGAAACTGTCCGGTCATGCGCGGGCCAAACATCTCTATGCGCTGGCGCGTGCTGTCCAGCGGAACGCGCGCCTGCTTGCCGTACTGGAGTCGATGGACAATGGCAAGAGCATCCGCGAAACGCGCGACATCGACATTCCTCTTGTCGCGCGGCATCTCTATCATCACGCCGGCTGGGCACAGTTGCTCGACAGCGAGTTTGCCGGGCACCACGGAGCGGGTGTGGTTGGACAGATCATTCCGTGGAATTTCCCGCTACTCATGATGTCGTGGAAAATTGCGCCGGCGCTCGCCGCTGGTTGCACGATCGTGATTAAGCCGGCGGAATTCACGCCGCTCACCGCATTGGCATTCGCCGAGCTTGCCGAAGAGGCAGGGTTGCCGGCGGGCGTACTCAACGTGCTCACCGGCGATGGCGCGACCGGCGCCGCACTGGTGGATCATCCGGATGTTGACAAGCTCGCATTCACCGGCAGCACCGACGTGGGCCGGATCATTCGCAAAGCGACGGCCGGTAGCGGCAAGAAGCTGTCGCTCGAACTCGGCGGCAAGAGTCCGTTCATCGTGTTCGAAGACGCCGATCTCGACAGCGTCGTTGAAGGTGTCGTCGATGCGATCTGGTTCAACCAAGGGCAAGTATGCTGTGCGGGCTCGCGACTGCTGATGCAGGAAGGGATCGCCGACCGCCTCATTGGGAAATTGCGCGCCCGGATGGAAAAACTTCGCGTCGGATCGCCACTCGATAAAGCAGTTGATATGGGAGCGATTGTCGCTCCAGTACAGCTCGATCGCATTCGTGCGCTGGTCGAACAGGGTGCGCGAGAAGGTGCCGAGATGTGGCAACCGCGTTGGGCAGTGCCGAAAGAAGGATGCTTTTATCCGCCGACGCTGTTCACGAATGTCGCGCCGAGTTCAACGATCGCACAGGTGGAGATTTTTGGCCCCGTGCTTGTCTCGATGTCGTTCCGGACCCCGGACGAGGCGGTCGCACTGGCGAACAACACGCCATTCGGGCTGGCGGCAAGCGTGTGGAGTGAGAATATCAATCTCGCGCTTGATATCGCACCGAAGATCAAGGCGGGCGTGGTCTGGATCAACTGCACCAATCTCTTTGACGCCGCGGCGGGTTTTGGTGGATACCGCGAGAGCGGATATGGCCGCGAGGGCGGTCGCGAAGGCATGTGGGAGTATCTGAAAGCCGACTGGCAGACAGCAATCCGCCGCCCGTTGAAACGTGCAGCGGCACCCGTTGCGGCAAAAGCGAAGACGCAAGCCAGCGAGAATGCCGGCGTTGACCGGACCGCAAAATTGTTCGTCGGTGGAAAACAAGCGCGGCCGGACTCCGGATATTCTATTCGCATCGTCAGTGCGAAGGGCAAGCCGCTAGGCGAAGTCGGTGAGGGCAACCGCAAGGACATCCGGAATGCGGTGGAGGCAGCGCGCAACGCTAGTGGCTCGTGGGCCCGGACAACCGGACACAGTCGCGGACAGATTTTGTATTACATCGCTGAGAATCTCTCCGCCCGTTCAAGCGAGTTCGCCGCACGCATTCGTGAGCTCACGGGCTGCGACGGTGCGGCCGAAGTCCGGGCGGGTATTTCGCGGCTGTTTACTTATGCGGCTTGGGCCGACAAGTGGGACGGCCAGGTGCATCAAGTACCAATCCGCGGTGTGACGCTGGCAATGAATGAGGCGGTTGGAGTAATCGGCATCGCGGCGCCAACAGCATTGCCGTTGCTTGGATTTCTTTCGCTGATGGCGCCGGCGATTGCCTGCGGTAACACCATTGTCGTGATTCCGAGTGAGACACACCCGTTGGCCGTCACCGACTTCTATCAGGTGCTGGAGACAAGTGATGTGCCGGCTGGTGTGGTGAACATTGTCACCGGCCACCGCGACGAGTTGAGCAAAACACTCGCTGAGCATGACGACGTGGACGCCATCTGGTATTTCGGCGACGCGCTCGGCGTGAAAGCAGGCGAGCTCGCCTCGACCGGAAATATGAAACAGACGTGGTGCGAGACCCCGGGCCGGGACTGGACCGACGCGAGCCAGGGTGAAGGGCGGGAATTCCTTCGGCGTTCGTCGCAGGTCAAGAATATCTGGATTCCGTACGGGGCGTAATGCAATTTCACGACCGTCCGCGATTTCCGCGCGGCTTTCGCTGCGCGAGCCGCAACTGCGGTCTCAAGCCGACGGCGAAAGATCTCGCGCTGTTCGTCAGTGACACCGACGCATCGGCGGCGGCACTGTTTACGCGCAACCAGTTTCCGGGCGCACCAATAATTCTTGGGCGTGAAACGATCAAAAGTGGCCGGCTCAGAGCGATCGTCGCCAATAGCAAATATAGCAACGTGGCGACCGGCGAGCGTGGAGTCGCGCATGCGCGTCGCATGGCTGACGCGGCTGCCAAGGAGATTGGCGCCACGCCCGACCGTGTCCTGGTCAGCTCTACTGGCGTCATCGGTGTCGCGTTGCCGATTGAAATCATTGAGCGCGGGATAATCGGAATGTCCGCCGACCTTGTGGATGATCCGATGGTCGGCGCTGAGGGCATGATGACCACCGATACGTACGCGAAGGCACTGTCCGTTTCGGTTGGCGCCGCGACCATCACCTGGGTGGCGAAAGGTTCGGGTATGATCGAACCCAATATGGCCACAATGCTCGCCTACATTTTCACTGATGCGGCGTTTGATGCGCCGACGATCGACCGATTGCTACGCGCTGCGGTCGATGAGTCATTCAACATGCTCAGTGTTGACACCGACACAAGCACCTCCGATACCTGCGCGATACTCGCCAATGGTCTTGCCGGATCAGTTCATGAAGGCGAATTCGCGGCGGCACTGACCGCAGGCTGCATCCGCATGACCGAAATGCTTGCCCGTGACGGTGAAGGGGCCGAACATCTTATTCGAGCGACCGTCCGCGGGGCGAAGCACATCGTCGACGCGAGAGCGATTTCGAAGTCGATCGTCAACTCTCCCCTCATTAAAACGATGGTGCACGGCGCCGATCCAAACGTTGGCAGAATTCTCATGGCGGTTGGGAAGTGCGCAGAGTGCACTATTTCGCCAGACACAACTGACGCCTGGATCAATAAATATGCCGTCGTTCGGGCGGGAGAGCGCTTGCCGTTCGATGACGACATCGTGCGCGCGGCCTTTGAAAACGAGGTCGTGGACATTGTCGTTGACCTTGGCATCGGCGACGCCACCGCGACGGCGTACGGCTGCGACCTCACCAAGGGGTATGTCATCGAGAATGCTGCGTATTATTCAAGTTAAGGGCGCAACGCGCGCAGCGCGCGCGGCAGGTGGAGCAGCCGCAGCCTGCTCGCGCCTTTTTTGTTTTCTGTTCCTCCATTTTCGATGACGCCTCAAACACCCGCATTCAGCATGGCGGCGATTCCCCATCACTCGCGCTTGCGCTCGGTGCGCAACGTGGTTCGATGGGTAGCGCTCGCGATCGTTGCAATGTGCGTGACGGTGCTCGTCGCCGATATTTTGCATCTGGTGCGATTGGCCAGTCCGCTGCCGGATGTCCGCCCGATGCCTCCGACCTCGGCCATCGGCATTATCGGCGCGGGGGTCGCGCTATGGGCACTGGTCATGGATTACCGCCGAATCGCCGTGGCCGTTGCGTCCGCCGCGCTGGCCTATTCGGCCGTCGGCATCGGGCTGATCGTATTTGATATCGCCGAGATGGCTACACGGGTACCGTTGGAATCGGTGCTGATTTTGGCGACGGCATCGCTGGCAATTTTTGTGGCATCATTGCGAGGGCACGAGGAACTCGGGCAACTCTTGCTTGGCGTCTGCGGATTTACACTGCTCGCGCTCGCGGTCACCGCGATCGGCGCGCGAGCCGTCGGTGCATTTGGTGCAGTCAGCGACCGGACGCTAATCGGTGCGTCGGCGCAAACCCTGGTGGCTGGACTGGCATTCGGTGGCTGTTTTCTGGCGATCGTCTGGGCACGCGGATTTACTACCAAGGAACCTCCGGCTTGGGTACCGGCCGCGGTCGGGATTGCGGCGTTGGTGTCGGTGCTGTTCCTTTGGCGGGCACTCGCCGCTCGCGACATCGATCAAGCCGAAGCACAACTGGAGCTCGCCGCGGAGACGGAGCGGCAATTGCTCGTCGGAGTGATTGATCCGATTAAGCGCTCACTGACGCGCGCAGCCGAACAGGTGGCCAGTGGCGCAACCGAAGAAGAACAGCGCCGCGATCTGATTCGGTTGATCCGGGACTTGCCCGGGATGACGGCCGGCGTGTTCCTCCGAGCGGGCGGCATCCCGGCGATCACGATGCCTCAACAAATACACCCGGCCCCGGTCGCCGCCGCGTGGCGTACACTGGTGGGGGCGGGAGGCACGCTCGATACCTTCGCCATCGTTTCGCTCGACGACCGGCAGACTCGCATCGCCATGTATGCCCCCTTCTGCACGTCCGCCGGTTGTACCGGAACGCTCGCAGCCGTGTTCGATGCGGCGGTACTTTTTTCGATGGCCAGGCGGAGTTCAGACCGCTTTCATGTTGTCGCGATGTCGTATCGCGGATTAGTTGTTGGGACGGACAGCCTGGCGGTGCCTGGTGACCCGATGCGACAGGACTCGCAAATCACGCTCGGTGCCGCGACGTGGACGATGTCCGTACTACCGACTGAGGCGGGGCGTGAACGCCGACGTTCGAACCTGCCGTCAACCGTGCTGTTTATGGGCCTCATCGTCGCGGCGCTACTGCCCCTCACGCTGAACTTCGGCCGACTTGCCTGGCGAGGCGCGCGTGAAACGGAGCGTGCACGCTTGGCCAGCGCGTTAGAGGGAGCGACGGACGGCATATGGGAGTGGGATATTCTCACCGGTTTCGCCTCGAGAAGCGCGAACCTATGGCAACGCCTTGACTACGATCCGTCGAAAATGCCACCGGAGTTCTCGGCGTGGATGTCACTTATTCATCCCGACGATCGGGAGTTGGTCGATTACGCATTGGCGCGCCACCTTGACGGCTCCATCCCGACATTCGAATCCGAATACCGGATTCGGCACCGCAATGGCCAGTGGCACGTGATTGTCGACCGGGGACGCGTCGTGGAGCGGCATCCGGACGGCACTCCATTGCGGATGCTCGGCATCAGCGCCGACGTCTCGGAATCACGCCGGCTCGCCGACGCACGGGACCGCAGTGACCGCCGCTTTCGCGCGGCGTTCGAGAGCGGTTTTCAACAGAAATTTCTGCTCGACGCGGACGGGACGGTGCGCGAGGTGAATCGCGGAGCGCTCGATGAGGAGCGCGTTACCGCTGACGCGGTTATCGGGCAACGCCTTTGGCAAACCCTTGGTTGGGCCAGCGAACCGGAAGCGGCACGACGACTCAAGTACGCGATTGCCTCTGCGGCCGGTGGCACGTCGCAGCATTTTGAACAGGAAATGGAGAGTGTGCATCGCGGACGGGTGATCGTGGAGCTCGCGGTGAAACCGGTTCAGTATGCCTCGGATCGCCCGCCGCAATTACTGCTGGAAGTGCGCGATATCACGGCACGGCGACGCGCCGAAGCAGCATTACAGGAAGTCGACACCCTGACCGCGATGGGACGTATCGCGGCACGCGTCGCCCATGAAATTAATAATCCGCTGGCCGGCATTCAATATTCATTCCTCCTGATCAAAGACGCGGTACCGGAAACGCATCCGCATTTTGCATATGTGGGCGCTATCGAACGCGAGATTGCACGCATCGCGGCGGTGACCCGGCAGCTGTATGAGACGTACCGTCCCGAGCAGGAGCACAGCGTTGACGCTTCGTTGGGTACGATTATTGGCGATGCCGTGGCATTCTTGCAACAGGTGAACCGTACGTCTCAGGTCCGTGTCGAAACCGATCTCACGGGCGCGCCTGGCGTCGTTCGCGTCTCCGGTGCCGTGCTGCGCCAAATTGTATACAATCTTGTGCAGAACGCGATGGATGCGTCACCGGCCAACGGGTTAGTCCGGGTCACCGCCTCGGTACACGACGAGCTACTCGAGTTGCGGGTGGCCGATACCGGGCCCGGCGTGCCTTCAGAATTGCGTGACCGTATTTTTCTTCCGTTTTTCAGCACCAAGGATGCCCGCTCGCGTACGAGCGGGATGGGCCTCGGCCTCTCACTGGTGCAGCGCTCGGTGCACTCGGCCGGCGGTCGGGTGCGCGTTGAGGATGGACCAAATGGCGGCGCTGTGTTTGTCGTCGAACTGCCGATGCCGAATCTCAAGGAGAGTTGATGCAAAACGCCGGACGAATTCTTCTCGCCGATGACGATAACACCTTTCTCAACGCATCCGCAGACCTGCTGCGGCGAGAAGGGTATGAATGCGAAACCGTGAATGATGGCGCCAGCGCACTGGCTCGCGCCGCACAGCAAGAGTTCGATCTGCTGATCACGGACCTGGAAATGCCTGGGAACTCGGACATGCAGCTGGTACGTGACATTGCGACAAGTAATGGCGGCATGCCGGTCATTATTCTGACCGGTTATCCGTCCGTGCGGTCTGCCGTAGCGTGTATCGAGCTGCCGGTTGCCGCATATCTCACGAAGCCGGTGGAGTTTCCCCTTTTGCTGTCAAAGGTGAGCACCGCCGTCTCGCGGTTCCGCAGCTACCAAATGATGCAGAACACTGAAGCGCGACTCCAGAAGGCCCGCGAAGAGTTTTCGCAAGTCTCGGCAGCAGCGCCAACCGGAACGTCGGTGGACGTGTTCCTCGCACTCACTTTGCGAAACGTGATGGGATCGCTGACCGACTTGGAGCAACTCGGCCGAGCGCTGAGCAACAAGCCGGTCGGCTCACATGCCTGTCAACTGATGAATTGTCCGCGCGG
>JANYKA010000131.1 GCA_025358315.1 Gemmatimonadota bacterium
CTTTGGTCATATGAAAGGGTCGTTCACCGGCGCGATTGCCGACCGGGCAGGGAAGTTTGAGCAGGCCGATGGCGGAACCCTCTTTCTCGACGAGATTGGCGACATGTCGCCGGCGGCTCAGGCGAAAGTGTTACGCGTGCTGCAGGATGGCGAAGTCACGAGAATTGGCGGTGCGAAATCGCGGAAGGTCGATGTTCGTGTGATCGCCGCAACCAACAAGAACGTCGAAGAGGAAATTTCCGCCGGACGGTTCCGTGAAGATCTGTACTATCGGTTGAATGTTGTGCCGGTGTACGTCGCGCCGCTGCGCGAGCGCCGTGAAGACATCCCGCTGCTCATCGAACATTTTCTCGTTCAGCTGGCCCAGAACGATGGCGTGGCGCCCCGGAGTATCGATCCGGCGGCGGTTGAACGCCTGTCGCAACTCGGCTGGCCCGGAAACGTGCGCGAGTTGCGCAATACGGTCGAACGGTTGCTGATTTTAGGTGTGGGGCCGCGCGTGACCGTAGACGATGTCGAGCGGTTGCAAGGTGCGCGTGCTCCGGCGCCCAACGCGATGGGCAATTTCGAGTCCATCCGCACTTTTGAGGAATTCAAGCTGGCCGCCGAGCGGGCGTTCCTGACCGCGAAGCTTCGTGAACACGACTGGAATGTCGCCGAAACGGCACGGGCGCTCGCGATGCCACGGTCAAATCTCTACAAGAAGATTGAGCGGCACAATTTGCTGCGGGAGACGGAATGACGGATCGGGATTGGGATGCGGAGATGAAGAAGATTGATCGGCACATAGAAGGGACAACTGCGCCTCCGTCCCCAAGCAGTATGCGCATGCCGATGATACCCGCAGCGGGCAGCGTGCAGCCCGTGACGACTACCCATTTTGGGGTGTTCGCGCGGGTGACGCTCGCGGTATTGTTGGGCGTCGCGATAATTTTCTGGCCGTATAGCGCGCGTTGCGGATTTGGCCTGTACGCGTATCTCGCATCCGTAATGGTCGTTATCGTTGGAGGCGGTTGGGCGTCGGTCTGGACTTGGCGCCATCGCGCTGCCAAAGGCCACACGCTTTCGCTTTTGATCGTGCTCTGGGGTTTGATCCTCGGGGCGATAGATGTGCTACCTCGCGTTGGCTACGCCAAGCCGACGGCGACTCACCCTGCTACGTGGACATGTTCCTGACGTGACTGATACAGCCAAGACGTTTCAGAATTTTGTCGGCGGCCAATGGGTGGCCCCGCAATCCGGCGAGCATTTTGACAATGTGAATCCCGCCGATACCCGTGACATCATCGGCCGTTTTCCGCTGTCGAACGCTGCCGATGTCGCGGCGGCCGTCGCCAGCGCCGAACGCGGATTTGAGCTCTGGCGCCGGACGCCCGCACCGGCGCGCGGCGACGTGCTCCGTCGGGTGGGAGATATTCTCTCATCGCGAAAAGAAGAAATCGCCGACCTGATGACGCGCGAGATGGGCAAGCCGCTCGCCGAAACGCGCGGTGACGTGCAGGAAGGAATCGATACCGCCTTCTATGCCGCGACCGAAGGGCGCCGCCTGTTTGGGCACACGGTCCCGAGCGAACTCAAGAACAAATGGGCGATGAGTTTCCGCCGGCCGATCGGCGTGGCCGGCATCATCACGCCGTTCAACTTTCCGATGGCGATCCCGACCTGGAAAATGTTTCCGGCGTTGGTGTGCGGCAACGCGTGCGTATTCAAGCCCGCCGAGGACGTGCCACATACCGGACACGTTTTGGTGGAGATTTTTCTTGAAGCCGGCCTCCCGCCCGAGGTGATCAACCTCGTGCACGGCAAAGGCGCGGCGGGGGCGGCGATTGTCGAACATCCCAAGGTCTCGCTCGTGTCGTTCACGGGTTCGACGGCCACCGGCAGCAAAGTCGGCGCGGAATGCGGACGAATGCACAAGCGCCTGTCGCTGGAAATGGGCGGAAAGAACGCGATGATCGTGCTCGATGATGCGAACCTGGAATTAGCCTTGGAAGGCATTCTGTGGGGCGCGTTTGGCACGACCGGTCAGCGTTGTACGGCCACCAGCCGGCTCATCCTGCAAGCGGGGATTCACGACAAGTTTGTCGGGATGCTTGAAGCCCGCGCCAAGAAGCTTGTCCTCGGCGATGGTCGCAAAGCGGGGACCGACGTTGGACCGCTGATTCACGCCAACGCGGTCGCGAAGGTCGAGAAGTACGTAGGTATCGGAAAATCTGAAGGTGCGGAGCTTCGGTTGGGCGGCGCACGAGCCACTGGCGGCGCACTTGATCACGGGTTCTTTTTTCAACCAACGATTTTTACCGGAGTGAAGGCCGGATCGCGGCTCGAGCAGGAAGAGATTTTTGGCCCAGTCTTGTCCGTGATCAAAGTGGTGAACGCTGACGAGGCCTTCCGTGTCAATAATGATGTGGCGTATGGCCTCTCGTCGTCGCTGTACACGCAAAATGTGAATCTGGCGTTTCGGGCGATGAATGAACTCGATAACGGCATTACCTATATCAACGCGCCAACCATCGGCGCCGAGGCGCATTTGCCGTTTGGCGGCGTGAAGCAGACGGGCAATGGACATCGCGAGGGTGGCTGGGAAGTATATGAGTTCTATTCGGAGACCAAAGTGGGATACGTGGACTTCAGTGGAGCGCTCCAGCGGGCGCAGATCGACAACTATTAGATGAGCGACGAACCCATCGAGCCGGCTGGCGGCACGCCGCTGGTCACTGTGGAGAATGAGCGGCGGCGCCGGCATCCGGCGTTGATCGTTCTTCGCGGTGTGCTTGAGTGGGCCAAGTCGCTGTCGCTGGCGTTGCTCCTGTTTTTCGTCGTGAAGACATTCTTTGTGGAACCGTTCAAGATTCCGAGCGGAAGCATGCAAAGCACACTGCTGCGCGGCGATTTTCTGTTCGTGAATAAGCTCGTATATGGTGCCGAGGTGCCGTTCACCGGGAAGCGGTTGCCGGCGGTGCGCCGGCCACGCTATAGGGACGTGGTGGTGTTTCAGTTTCCCGTGGACGCGACAAAGAATTTTGTAAAGCGTCTTGTCGGGTTGGCTGGCGATACGCTGGCAATGAGAAACGGCGTGCTCATACGGAATGGCGTTCGGCAGAAAGAGCCATACGTCACACGGAGTGCGCCATACGGTGACGTCGGCGCAGAGGATTTTGTGTGGCAGCGCAATTTTTTGGTGAGGCGTCTGACGGCGGCATCGTCGTATCATCCATCGCGCGACAATTGGGGACCGATTACCGTCCCGCCGCATCACCTCTTCATGCTTGGTGACAACCGTGACGACTCGCTCGATAGCCGGTACTGGGGGTTTGTCCCCGATTCGCTCGTGCGGGGAGAGCCGATGATTGTGTATTACAGCTACGCGCCGGACAGCAACGTCCCGTTCGACTGGATCACGCGCATCCGGTGGCGGCGTTTGGGCGAACGGGTGAAGTGACCTTACGCCACGGACCAAAGCTCTCCACATTCAAGCAAGCAGTATTCGAACGAAGTCGTTCGTAGCCCCCCAGGTCGCAGGAGCTGGACGCATGGCCAGTGTGCCGCAAAAGCGCAACGGATACGAAGAAGGGTCGCTTGATCAGTATCTGCGCGACATCAGTATTTATCCGCTCATCAACCGTGAGCAGGAAGTTGCGCTGGCGTTGCGGATTCGCGAGAACGACCAGGAAGCACTCGACACGCTCGTGCGGTCGAATCTGCGATTCGTCGTTTCGGTCGCCAAAAAATATCAGAATCAGGGCGTCTCACTCAGTGACCTGATCAATGAAGGCAACCTCGGCCTGATTCGCGCCGCCCATAAATTCGACGAGACGAAAGGGATCAAGTTCATTTCGTACGCCGTGTGGTGGATTCGTCAGGCC
>JANYKA010000154.1 GCA_025358315.1 Gemmatimonadota bacterium
GTATTCCGCGATCACCTGCGCGCCGAGTAGCAGGACGATCGCGGCCATTTCGACTGTGAGCAACGCAGCGATCGCGGTGGTGAGTGAGCCGTACACCATCTGGATGTGCGAGACGCGCGTGAGGTACCAGACCAGCAGGTGACGCGTGAGTTCCCATAGCATGGCAGCCGTAACACCGCCGATCAGCGCGTGCCGCCATGAAGGACGTCCAACCGGCATGACGAAATAGACCGCCGTGAGCATCAAGGCCTCGCCGAACACTCCCACTAAATACAACAAGTAGTTGGAGAGGTCGCCGAGCGAATGCGGCAGTCCGAAGATGACGACATTTCGGATGGCGAGTTGCGCCACCGCTCCGGATACCACGGTCACGATCACCAAGCCAACGCCAAGCATCAGTATGAAAAAGTATGGCATCATCGCCGACACGATGAATCGCCGCCGATGGATGGCCACGCGGTGATAAAAGATCACCGACATCGAATTCTCAACAACGGTAAATGCCAGCGCGCTCGAGAAGAGCATGGTGACGACCAGCACGGCACTGATCACCCGTTCGTGATCCAGAAAGGCCGTCAGGTCGGTCACGAGGGCCAGTGATTCACCGGGCACCACGAATTCCAGATACGTAGTCAGGGTTGCGAGCAGTCGCGCTTGGTCGATGAAGTGCGAAAGCGCGATCAGCATCAGAATCAGCAGCGGGATCAGCGACAGGAGCGTGTAGTACGCAACGGCGCCGGCCAGCAGAAACCCCTGATTGGCGCGGAAGCCTTTGAGCACCCGCAGCGCGAAAACGCCCGGATGCTTCAGGATTTCAGCCGAATGGTTGTGGGCCCGAGGTTTTGCCATGACGGAATTAGTCTACCCTATCGCCGCGAAAATGTAGAGGATCCCTGAGATTTTGCAGCTCCCTGTAATAGTAAAGAGCCGTGGGGTGCCTGGTCCCGAAAGACAACGTCCGAAGAAACGCGAGCTCCTCTTCGGACGCCGTGCCACTCAGCGCTGGATCCTTTAGAAATTCCTTGTATCCCGCCAATTCGATCCCCGGTCGGCCGGATTCCGTTTCCCGAAACGCGAACCGCTTGATGTGTCCTTCGGCGTATCGGCCAAAGAGCACGACCTCGATAGAGAACGTCGCGAGGTCGATGTCCCAGGACTCGATCGCCGGGTCGAGGAACGCACCGCAGGTTTCGATGGAGACGTGCAGTACATCCGTATCGAGAAAGTCGAGTACTTTGACCCGTGCCTCTTCAAACGTCAGTGCGCTACCCTGTGCGACCATTCGCAGCCAAGTCTCGTTCTGCATCTCGGCCCGGGCGACCCGCTTGACAACGTCCATCAGCGTTTGTGTGATGAGCCGTTCGAGCTCGCCGAAGGGCAGTCGCTCAAAGATTGTACGGAGGATCTTTTCCTTGTCCCGACTGCATTTGCGAAGGATCAGCTCGCGGGCCTCGTGAAACAGAGGAATAGGGTCGTCGCCGACGTGACGTCGCCGATCTTCAAGCCGCTGAAGTTGCGCCAGTCGCGCCAGTTCCCCGACAGGTAGCTGAAGGAACTCATCCACCCGGTCGTAGATGTCGCTGCGATTCGGGGAAGGTGGCAGTTTTTTCCGGTTCAGTAACTGCGACACGTAGGACTCGGTTACCTGAGCGGCCCGTGCGAGATCCTTCTGCACGTAGCCCAGCTCTTCTAGTCGCCGGCTGATCACGAGTGCAACGTCCACCGAAGTCTCCTATAGATGTCCGTCGGGATGAAAGTTATCCCGTTAAGGTTAAGGAGGCCTCTTCTGACATGCAAGCTGAACTGCCACTTGACAAACCAAAAACAGTTAAGCCCTGTTGCTGTGTTGTTATCCTCAATTGGTTAAGTGACCAATTCCCCTAGGAGAACCCTTATGCCGAGGTTTGACATGTTTACGAGCATCGTTCGGACGCATCTCCTTGGGGCGCTTAGTCCTCACAAATATGCCGGCGGCGTCCTCGTTGCGGTGGCATTATTCACCACCGCGTGTAGCGATGGAGCGGGGCGTCTCAATGCGCCACCGCTTTTCGCCAAATCCAATATGGCTTCGTCTGTCGTCCAGTCGGTGGCACCGGATTTCATCGTGCTCGCCAACGCTTCGGTGACCTGCACCGATGGATCGATCACCGGTTATGTGGGCACCGCTCAAGGTAGCCCCACCGGCTCGGTCACCGAGACCAGTTGTCCGATTAATGGGACGATTCTGGTGGGGGACGGGGCTTCACAGTTGGCGTTCAAAAATTTCCTAAGTACCTACGCCGCCCTCACGCCGCAGCTCGGCGATGTCTGCACGACACTAACCGGTACCCTCGATGGCGTGATTCTCAAGCCGGGGTCCTACTGTTACGACGTGTCGGCCACCGTGACAGGCGTGCTGACGCTCGACGGCCCTTCGAACGGTGTCTGGAATATCAAAGTTGGAACCAGCGGGACCGGTGCGCTTACCGGCACCAACTTCACGGTCGTCATGGCAGGTGGTGGCCAGGCGTGCAACGTGACGTGGTGGGTCGCCGATGCCGTGACATTAACAACCTCGGCATTCAAGGGGAACATACTGGCCGGGGTACCCATCACCCTTACCGGCGGAACGCTCAACGGGCATGCGTGGTCGAAATCAGATGTAACGATCACCGGCACCGCGGTCTCTGGCTGTTCGGGCAACTAATACTCGAATAGCTGTTTCGTGAGCCGTAAGGTGGAGGGGCGCGGTCTGGCCCCTCCGCTTTCATTCAGGAGCGACAATCTGATGCGCGCCGGGCCATCTTTCACCACAGCGAACACGGATACCAGCAGTACCAGATGATCTGCCCTGATCTCGGAGTAACCGTAGCATGGTCGTCGGCGCACCACTGATCGACGTCGCGCAGCATCTTGCGGTCGCCGCGCTCGCCGGACTGGTGATCGGCGCGGAGCGCGAGTGGTCCGGTCATGCCAGCGGGCCCGGGGCGCGCTTCGCGGGAGTGCGGACCTTTCTCCTGCTCGGACTCCTCGGAGGCATGGCCGGATGGTTGGCGATTGAGGCCATGGAACTCCTGTCGTTCTCCCTTCTTATCGGTGCCGGCGCCCTCACCGTCGTTGCCTACTCTGCCGCGGCACGCCGAACGCCGAAATCCATCGACGGGACGACCGAGGTTGCGGCGCTCGTCGTGCTCGCGATCGGGGTAGTGGCGGGCTTAGGATACATGGTGATGGCCAGCGGTATCGCTACCGTCACTGTGCTCGTTTTGGCAGAGAAGACGCGCATCCATGCGCTCCTTGCCAAGATCGGCGAAATCGAAATGCGTGCGGCGCTACTGTTCGCCGCGCTCGGGCTGGTGGTACTTCCCCTCTTGCCCGAAGGACCCTTCGGCCCATGGGGAGGTATTCGGCCGCGCGGACTGTGGATGATGGTGGTGGTCTTTTCGGGGATCAACTTTCTCGGCTATATCGGGCGCCGCAGTTTCGGCGCGGAACGAGGCTATGGCGTGGCCGGACTGATTGGCGGTGTGATCTCCTCGACTGCCGTGACGCTGGACTTCGCACGGACGAGTCGCCGCGAGGCTGGCATCGGCAGCTCGCTGGCGACCGGAGTAGTCGGCGCATGTACCGTGCTCTTGCCGCGCATCACGATTACGAGCTTTGTGCTGAACCCGCCCGTTGGGCGCGCACTGCTACTATTTCTCCTGCCCGGATTCGTTGTCGGCGCGATCATCGTGGCAATTGCGCTACGCCAGCCGGCCGGCGCAGCGCCTCCGCCAGCGCATGACACCAACCCGCTTCGACTCGGTTCGGCGATCCAGTTGGCCCTGCTGTTCCAAGTGGCGCTGACGGCGAGCACGATCGCCGCGCAGTACTGGGGCAGCCGCGGAGTGATCAGCTCAGCCGTCGCACTCGGTCTCACCGACATGGACGCCCTCACGGTGTCGATGAATCACCTCGGGTCGTCGCCGGAGACAGTGTCGCTCGCGGCAAAGGCGATCAGCATCGGAGTGCTCACGAACACGTTCTTCAAGGCAGCCGTCGCTGGCGTCGTCGGCGTGGGGCGGTTTCGATGGCTCGCGTTGGCGGGGCTCGGCGTGCTTGCGGCCGCATCCGGACTCGGGCTATGGATCGGCGCGAATAGAAGTTGGTAGCGAATGCGCAGTGGTTACCGCGCACTGTCGCGAGTCCTAGATTCTTCTTTTCACTCCCTCCGTGTTTGAGGTTTTGATGCTGCCAATTCTGCGCTTCCTGATCGTTCCTGCCGCCTTCATCACCCTGGCGCCACGCGTCGCCACCGATCCCGGCGACATTCGCGGATTTACATCAGAGTCTGCCAAGATCGAACGCGCGTGGGAAACGAAATTTAAAGCCATTCCCGAGCCCGCTCGCATGCGCGAAGCGATGCGTCGCCTTGCGGCCCGTCCGCATCATCTCGGTTCGCCGTATGGCAAGCTCAACGCCGAGTGGCTGCGTGACCAGCTTCAATCGTACGGGTGGGACGCGACAATCGAAGAATTCTCCGTGCTCTTTCCGACACCGAAGGAGCGCCTGCTCGAGATGGTCGCTCCAACAAAATTCACGGCGCGACTCGACGAACCGGCGTTGAAGGACGATCCGACCTCCAGCCAGAAATCCGAGCAGCTTCCATCCTACGTGGCGTACTCAGCGGACGGCGACGTCACCGGTCCGCTCGTGTACGTCAACTACGGCGTGCCGGCCGACTACGAGGAACTCGACAAGCGCGGCATTTCCGTGAAGGGCGCGATTGTCATCGTGCGTTACGGCGGATCGTGGCGTGGTATCAAGCCCAAGGTCGCCGCTGAACATGGCGCAATCGGCTGTCTCATTTATTCCGATCCGCGCGATGACGGCTATGCACAGGGTGAAGTGTACCCGTTAGGACCATGGCGCCCGAAGGATGGCGTCCAGCGTGGCAGTGTGATGGATATGCCAGTGTATCCTGGTGATCCGCTGACGCCTGGTGTTGGGGCGACCAAGGACGCGAAACGCCTTGATCGCAAAGACGCCGTCACTATCATGAAGATTCCGGTGCTGCCGATTTCCTACGGCGATGCTCAACCACTCCTCTCTGCGATGACCGGGCCTGTCGCCCCGGAAGCATGGCGTGGCGCGCTACCCATCACGTACCGGATGGGCCCAGGACCGGCACGCGTGCATCTCAAAGTGAATTTCGATTGGTCGCTCAAGCCGCTCTATGACGTGATCGGAAAAATTCCCGGTTCAACATTGCCGAACGAGTGGGTGGTGCGCGGCAACCATCACGACGGTTGGGTCAACGGCGCCGAAGATCCGATTTCCGGCGCGGTTGCCGAGCTCGAGGAAGCGAGAGCGATTGGTGAACTCATGAAGCAGGGGTGGAAACCCAAGCGCACGCTCGTGTACGCGTTTTGGGACGGCGAAGAGCCGGCACTCCTTGGCTCCACGGAGTGGGCGGAGACGCACGCGGCTGAGCTGCAGAAGAAAGCAGTGCTCTACCTTAACACCGACGGCAACGGACGCGGATTTCTCGGCGTCGGCGGCTCGCACACGCTCGAGCGGTTCACGAACGAAGTGGCGAAGGACATCGAAGATCCGGAGACGAAACTCTCGGTCTGGAAACGGATGCAGGCGGCGGCCATCCTCAATGGTTCCAAGAAGGAACGGCAGGACGCCCGCACGCGCGGTGACCTGCACATTGACGCGCTCGGTTCCGGCTCCGACTTCACGCCGTTTTTGCAACACCTTGGCATTCCGACGCTCAACGCAGGTTATGGCGGCGAGGATGGCGGCGGCATTTACCATTCCATCTACGACAGCTTCAGCTGGTACACGCGATTCAACGACACGTCATTCGTCTACGGTCGCGCACTCGCGCAGACGATCGGCACGATGACCATGCGGATGGCGAATGCGGATTTACTCCCATATCACTTTGCCGGACTCGCCGAGACGGTGCAGGGATATGTCGCCGAACTAAAAGCGCTCCACGAGACTACCGCGAACCGCATCACCGAGATTAATCGACAGATTGACGACGGCGTGTTCACGGCCACCGACGATCCGCACGCGCCGTTGAAGACGCCTAAGTCGGAGTCGCCGGCGCCGGCAATTAATTTCGCGCCGCTCGATAATGCGAGCGACGCATTGAACAGAGCGGCCGAGCGCTATGAAAAGGCGTATGCTACGGCGATTGCCGGCGGCGCCGACGCCGCATTATTCGCGCAGGCGAACGCCATTATGAGAGCGGCCGACCAGGTGCTCCTGGGCGCGGATGGATTGCCAAAGCGTCCGTGGTATCAGCACCTGCTATATGCGCCGGGGCTGTACACGGGGTACGGTGTGAAGACGATGCCGGGGGCGCGCGAAGCGATTGAGCAGAAAGCGTGGATGGAGGCCGAGGGTCAGCTGTTACTTATCGCGGCGGCTGTGCAGCGAGAGGCGGCACTCGTGCATCGGGCCGCTGATGTGTTGCAGCGGAAGCAACGGATCGACTAATACGTGATTTTTGTGTGCGCCGGCGGGTCTGAGGAGCTCGCGTCGGCGGGCCCTCGACGCGCTCAGTGACTTTGCGCCCAACCCACGGTGCTGAATACGTAGCTCGCCTTGAGAAAGAACCCGTCTCTTACCCGACGCAGACGCTGGAAGGCAAGCGGGTCGCTTTCCGTGAGCGTATTGCCATAGCCGGCAAAGATCACGGTGCCCGGCGACGGACGATACGAGAACAAGAAGTCGCCGCGCAACGTGTTGGATATGTTTTCTGTCGACGGCACATACGTGCCGTTACTTCCGCTCACAAAGAGTGGAAGGCCGGTGGCCGCATCGTGCAGTGGTTTGCGGTCCGTCGCCTCGTATTGTGCCACGACGCGCACGAACACTGAACGCGTGAGCTGGTATTCCAGCTTCAACCGCGGAATGCGGGCGGAGAGTGTGCGGGTACCATTACTGCGGCGCGTAAACGACGAGCTGATATACGTTGCACTCATGCGCATGCGCTCGTCGGGCCGGAGATCGAGTGATGCCGAAAAGTCTGCGCGCCGAACCGGTGCCGCCTCGAAGAAATCCACATCGTTGCCAGTCGTGATATTCGCCGACGCGGCGAAACGCTGGAACTGGGGCGTCGATACGCCGAGGCTCACGACCTCTGTGCTGAGCCGGGAATGCGGCACGTAGGACTGCAGGACGCCGGATGCGTCTGCCGTGCGCACGCTGGAGTACGCCGATGAGTCGAACCCGTAATTCGATACCGTAGGCGAGACGGTCAGTGCCCAGCCGCCGCGAAATGTAAAAAAATTGTTCGCCGTCAAGGTCTTCTCGAGCACACTTTGTGCGCCAAAGAAATCGTCGTAGCGCCACGTACCCATGCCCCGAAGAAACACGTTATAGCGCTCGAACCAGCTGCCGGGCGCCCCGAATGCGGTATACCGGTTGGCAATGCCGGTCTGCACGATGCCCGTACGGGTCACGAATCCGTTGTCGGTGTTGAATCCGGGCGCGATGCCGACAAGGTTATAATGGAAGCCGAAGTTTCTGCCAGTGCGGTCGACGAGCGCCTCCCAGAACGATCCTGATTGCGCGCTACCCGGGGAATGTGTAGTGCTGACCACACCTTGGAATTGCGCGAAGTACAGGCGACCGAAAACGATATGCGCATCACCACCGACAACCCGGTTGTCACGCCCGCCACCAACGCGATCGCTGTAGAGCAACCCGGCGGTTGACTGCGCGCCGAATCCTTGTTGCACATGTATGATGTCGACCAGTTGGCGCGCACCACTGCTACTAACCTGTCCTTCATCGAGCGCCGAGAGCACAGCGATGTCGGCCCGTCCCAATTTGCCGGTCAGCTTGAGGGCGGCATCCGGTCGGACGATCCGGCGTGTGTATACCAGAGTATTCGGCACGTTAAATTGGTCGCTCCCTTCTACGAAGAACGGTCGCCGCTCTGCGTAAAACAGCGCGAATCGTGCGTCGGCAGCGATCTGCGACGCGTCGGCTTCGACCTGGGAAAAATCCGGTTTCACTGTGCCGTTCAGCACAAAGTTACTGCCGATTCCCCAGCGGATATTTCCGCCGAGTTGCGGTGTGGAGGAGTACTTCCACCCGGTTGCCACGGGCGAACCGGAGGGGGCGCCGGTCACCGTGTTGGTGAGCTCGGGGTTGAGTTCCAGGACAAGGCCATGTCGGAGCCCCGTCATCCCGGCGAGCGTGCCCGACTGCGCGATGAAACTGGCCGCGCCTCTCAACGCCGGCGTCCACGTCTCCTCGTATCCCGAGTGCTGTACATGCCGATCGATCTGAATTCCCCACTGCTGTTCTGACGCTTCAGGATAGCGGAGACTGCTGAACGGAACGCGAATCTCAACTTCATAGCCCCAATCCGTCACTCGTCCTTTCGATTCCCATTGGAAATCGGCGCTCAGATCGGTTTGCCCCGGCGCCACGTTTGATCCGGGAATAAATCCGCCGCTCTCATTCTTGGTGCCGTCGGCCTGCACCCCGAGAGGATTGACGATGAAGACGAATGCCCGGCGTCCATCGTGATAGGTGTCGAGTTGAATTTCGACATTGTCGTCAGCGCTGACGCGGTCGCGGTCGGCGAGGTTGGCGCGGACCGCCCCATGCGGTTCGAAGGCGCGCACGCCGAAATAAATCGCCGTCGGTGAGTACCAAACGAGCACTTCGGTAGAATCCGGCGCCGGGCGCTGGTCCACTGGCTGATACATCGAAAAGCCGGTGAGCACGGCAGCTGAGCGCCAGACTGGCTCGTCGAGGCGGCCGTCGATGATTGGCGCCGCAGCTGCGGCCGGGGCGCGTGCGACGGTCTGATGCTGCATACCGTGATACACGGTTGGCGGCGTGGCGGCGGCGATCTGGAGTGCGACGAGAAGGGGTATGAGCATGGCGCGGGGAAATATATACGTTTCAACATGCGAGCAGCTCTCGACGATCTCACCCTCACCCGATTCGAGCCATGACGCCCACCCGCACTACCTCGGCGATTGTCGGCGTTCTGCTGTTTCCCTGTGTCGCCGTGGCACAAACCGCCGTGCCAGCGTGTTTCGCAACTGCCCACTCGATGACTCCCGCTTCGTGGCACGCCCCATTGCGAGCGCCGCAAGTTGCTCCGATGTCCGGACTCACGCTTGTGCGGGAGATCCCGCTCCCCGGCCCGGCTAATCGATTTGACTATCAAAGTGTCGACCCGGTGTCCGGGCGGATTTATATGAACCACATGAACGCCGGGCGCACCATCGTTTTTGATGCGGACCGCGGGGAAGTGGTCACGGAGATTATGGATCTGCCGCGTGCGACCGGCGTCTTAGCCGTGCCATCGCACCACCTCGTGTACGTGTCGGCGGCCGGAGCGCATGCGGTGGCGATCATCGATGATCGGACGCTCAAAGTTATTTCGCGTGTTGATGGAATAAAATTCCCTGATGGCATCGCCTTCGCGCCGGAATCCGATAAAGTATTTGTGTCCGACGAATCGGGGGGCACCGATGTCGTGATCGATGCCAAAACGGGTACCAAGCGCTCGACCATCGCGCTTGGTGGCGAGGCGGGGAATACGCATTATGACTCTGTCTCTCACTGCATTCTGGTCGCCGTTCAGACGAAGAACCAGATCGTTGCGATCGACCCGGTGAGCGAGCGCATCGTACAGCGTTACGACCTGTCAGGTTCCGACCATCCCCATGGTTTTGCGATCGACCCAACGGGGCGGCTCGCCTTCATCTCGTGCGAAGGGAACGCGGTGCTGCTCGTCATGGATCTCCGCACCATGAAAGTCGTTCAGACGCTCAAGGTTGCTGCCGAACCTGACGTGTTGGCGTGGGATGCGGCTTGGCGACGGTTATATGTCTCGGCAGAATCTGGATCTCTCGCCGCGTATTGGCTCGATGGCGCAACGCTGCGGCCACTCGGCGAGGTGCGCGCGCCGCACGCGCACACCGTATCGGTCGACCCCCGAACCCACTTAATATATTTACCCCTTGAGAATGTGAATGGTCATCCGGTCCTCCGCGTATTTAAACCAATATCGTGAGCTCACATGAACATCTTCGCCTTTCTTAAACTCTGGTCCGCCGCCCTCGGCGTCATGTTCCTCATTGACATGGTGTGGCTCGGCGCGATCGCCAAGAATTTTTATCGAACGCAACTCGGACACTTAATGCGCCCCGATGTGCTCTGGGTGCCAGCGGTGCTGTTCTATCTGATCTACGTGGCGGCGCTTGTCGTGATTGTGATCTGGCCGGCAATCGAGAGGCAATCGCTCGCCCGGGCGATAGCGTTCGGCGCGTTGTTCGGATTAGCGGCGTACGCGACGTATGATCTCACCACCTTGGCATTAATGAAAGACTTTCCGGTGGTCGTGGCGCTGGTCGACCTCGCGTGGGGAGCGGTACTTACGGGCAGCGTCGCCGGGGTGACGTACCTATTGGCGTCGCGAATGGGAGTTGGCGTTTCGTAATCGCGGAGTTCGCGGAATAGCGGGCCATTTGCTTACGGAAAAAATGTTGAGGCGAGTATGGTGCGCGTACAGGCAGCCAGGCGCGGATTGCCCAGTACCGCACCGGCAATGGTCGCGGTGCTCACAGCAAACTTTTCCAGTGGATTCGTGAGAAGTCCGGCCGGCGGCGTCGCTCCACTTCGGCCAATGAGATCCACCATCGCCTGCTCCGACGGATAGCGGGCGAGGTCGCGCCGGGCTGC
>JANYKA010000020.1 GCA_025358315.1 Gemmatimonadota bacterium
GAATCGCGCGTTCATCGCTGCGGTACGTGCGAAAGTGCTCAAGTATCAGAACATTGGTGTGCGCATCGAGGACGATTACATCATTACCGACAAGGGACTCGAACGCATCAGCATGGTGCCACGCGAGATCGCCGAGATCGAAGCGCTCATGCAGCAGCGGCAGCGGGTGGTGCCTTGAGAATGACAAGCGCGAACGTGGCGGAATCAGCGACGGAGGGTATCGGCGGCCGAGCGCGCATCGAATCGGTGGATATTGTGCGCGGCGTCATCATGATAATTATGACGCTCGATCACACGCCGGATTTTTTCGGCCACTTTCGTTTATGATACAAATGCGATTGCGCGTTGCCACGTACGTGCTCGTCGGCTGTTCTCTTTCGTGTGCGCGGCCAGGAGCAGGGGTGCCCAAGCCTGCAGCCGTCCCTGTCTACGCTGAACCGCATCATCACCTCGAATACGAGTCGAAGTTCGTTCGCGTACTCGATGTAGTGATCAGGCCCGGTGACACGACACGTTTCCATATTCATGCCGATCGCCACGCCGGAGTACTTATCGCCGGAGCACGCACCTGGGGGCAGATCGTTGGCGGTGGAGCGTTGGCAGTTGCCGCCAGTTCCATCGGATCTATCAGTGACAACTCGAGCGACGCTCTCCCGCTCACGCATAGAGTGGCCAACATCGACACGGTGGACTTTCATTTAGTACTGGGCCAGTTCCTGGCGGCCTCTGGCATTGATGCTCCGACGATCGCGCCGGACCGCACAATGCAACTTGACCGGGAAACAGCTCGAAGTCGCGTGTATCGCGTTACCCTCGCACCAGGGCAGTCAACCGGTTCACACCGTCACGCGCAGCCCGGCCTCACGATCCAAGTGACGGCCGGGACGGTGACATGGGATGGTGACGCCGTTGCCGCGCGGAGCGTTGGGTCGCGCGCCGGCGCATGGTGGTGGCGTGAGGCAGGGCATACGCACGTCCTTCGGAATACCGGACAGCTGCCAATCCGGCTGGTGGAGATCGACTGGAAGTAGTGAAGATTGTTTTGCCAAAGCTTGTATGATCGCTCATTGTCCTCATTGAGTATATCGAGCGATTTTCTGTTCACGGCTGAGCACCTTCAAATATCGACGCCTAACCAGCAAGGAGAGCCCAGTGGTCTCAAGCAAGGAAACTACCCCCGCCGCATATCTCGCGAGCCTAGCGCCCGAACACCGCAAAGTCATAGCCGCCGTCCGTGCAGTTATTAAAAAACGTTTGCCCAAGGGATACGTCGAGACGATGAACTGGGGCATGCTGTCCTATGAGATTCCGCTTAGTCGCTATCCTGATACATACAACAAGCAGCCGTTAATGTACTTGGCGCTCGCGGCGCAAAAAAATAATTACGCGCTTTACATGACCGGTGTGGCAGGCGACAAAGTCCTTATGGGAAGGCTCGCTGCCGCATACAAAGCGGCCGGCAAAAAGCTCGATATGGGGAAATCCTGTCTGCGTTTCGACAAACTCGCGGATCTCCCGCTCGACGTGATCGGCGACATCGTCGCGGCGACGTCTGTCGAGCGCCGAATCGAAACCGCTGAGGCGGCGAAAACGAAGAAGAAATAGTATTAGCGATGCGCAAACACGTATTAATGTATGGGCTGCTGTGCGGCGCCCTCATTGCTGTACTCAGGGCCATCCAGTATCGATGGCTTGTGGTGGAGTATTCCGTGGAGATTTACGGCGGACTGGTGGCAGCGGTGTTTGCAAGCGTGGGGATTTGGCTAGGTCTCAAACTCACACGACATACCGAGACAGTGATTGTGCGCGAAGTCATGGTAGCGGCACCGGTCACGTTTATCCGGGACGAGAACAAGCTTGCATCACTCGCCATCACGCCACGCGAACTGGAGATTCTGGAACTAATTGCCGCGGGGCTGAGCAATAAGGAGATCGCCGATCGCGTGTTTGTGAGCGAGAACACGGTCAAAACGCACTCGAGCCGGATTTTCGACAAACTTGGTGCTCGGCGCCGGACCCAGGCGGTACAACTGGCAAAGGAATTCCGGTTGATCCCATAGGTGCTGATTGAGCGTTCGCGAGGGTATTTGAGTACTGCGACCGTCAACTTTCGAATGATTTCTTGCAGAATTAGCCAAAATCATCCTTTCGGGTGACGCAAAGGGCAGGCACGGACAAGTAAAATCGGTCGTCCTCAACCACTCAGGAGTTGCGATGCGAAAGATCGTGCTGACCTTTGGGCTCATTTCCGGTGCCATCCTCTCGGCGATGATGCTTCTCACCATCCCATTTCAGGACCAGATCGGATTCGACAAGGGCGCCATCATCGGTTATACCACGATGGTACTGGCATTCTTGATGGTGTTTTTCGGAGTCAAATCGTATCGCGATAACGTGGTGGGCGGAACGGTCACATTCGGCCGAGCTTTCAAGGTCGGCCTACTGATTACGGCCGTAGCCAGCATTTGTTATGTGGCGACTTGGGAAGTGATCTACTACCAGCTCTCTCCAGATTTTGGCGACAAGTACGCGGCGCATGCGATTGAGAAGGCCAAAGAGTCCGGCGCGACAGACGCGCAGATCGCTGCCCAGACCAAGCAGATGACGGAATTCAAAGAGGCGTATAAGAATCCGCTCGTGAATATCGCGTACACTATGCTCGAGCCGTTGCCTGTCGGGATTCTTTTTACGCTTATTATGGCGTGGGCACTGAGCCGGAAGCGGCGGACCGATAGTGAAGTGGTCTGACTCATCGTATCGGTCCATTCCACGGTGGCTGCTGCTCAGAACCCGGCGCCAGACTCCACCGGCGCCGGGCGTCGCTTCTCCGTGCATGTGCCGCTCGTGACTTCGTTCTTTCGCCACCGCCTACGGAACTTTGTCGACCTGAACGGTTCCGTGCTGCACGATCGGAATCGTCATCTGCGCCGCTGGGACGTCCACCGAGAGATTGGAATCTGACTCGCTGAATTGGCCCAGCAGGATTCCAGCAGCGCTTACAACTGACGTCGTCGTGCCCTTTACATCTCCGGCGATCGTATAGTCCGACCCCATTCTGCTCCCCTTGCCGTGGATCGTCGTCGCGGAAACGCTAGTGACCTTCCATGCTCTCGTGCCAGCGACCATCGTGTCACCGGCGAGCGTGTAACTCACCACGCTCTCCGACGTCAGATCGGCATCGCCCTGTTTGCCTAAAACAGTGAATGAGTCCACCCACACGGCGCCCTGGGTGGCGCCAACGCGCAGGCGTGGCAAGATCGATCGCAAGTTGCTGGCGAAATCCGACGTGGAAACCACGCCCGACTTATCGAGTACTTGGCTGGACGCGACCTTGCCATCGAGAGCCATAGCTCCGACAAACTTCATACCGATTGCCGAGCTCATGTCCGGAGCGCCGGTCGGTGCGCCGGACGTGACTGTCGCCGAGTCGAGCGTCATCGTCAACGACAACGCGTCGCCGGCCTTGGCGACCGCCACCGACAGGAGCTGATTGCTGGTGGTTTCGAATTCCTGCGACTGCCCCATCATAACCTGGGAGGTTTTCCCTTTGCTCACTATGTGATATTTCGTTGCGACCGGGGCGTAGGCACCGAGAGTACTCTGGGCGGCGACTGGCGCGACAACGAACGAAAGGGCAACGACGGCGCGGGTGATGGATCGAACGATCATACGGAGGCTCCTCAAGGGGGTCGACTCAGAATACGCGACTCGGGTATGGAAAGTTTCGCGAGGCGGGTCGTCGCGCCAGGCACGATCGCTCAAGAACGTCTAAGTTGGGTGATGCCCATTTCCCGGATACTCCGCCACACCGTCGTCGCCGGCTGTCTTCTCGTCGCGGCATCGCGCTATGCGCACGCGCAATCGCGTCCGCCGCTTACTGCCGCAGACATCGCCGATATTGTCACGCTTGAACGGATTGAAGACCGCCGCGATTTCGATGTTGCCGCATTGCGGCGAATCGCCGGGGCGACGCACCCTGAACTGCGGCGCCGTGCCGCGCTCGCGATCGCACGGCTTTACGATTTCCGCGGCCGCGCTTTGCTCGCTGCCATGCACGCCGAGCGCGACACGGCCGTGCTCGCGACGGTCGCATGGGGCACCGGGCAGCTCGTGGATACGAGCGCGGTGGTCTGGCTCGACTCGCTCCTCCAGAACGCTGCGACACCAGTAGGCGTTGCGGTCGAAGCCGCTGGTGCCTTTGGCAAGATTCGCACGACGGACACTCGCTATCGATTGCTCACGTATCTGCGCGCGGCCGCGCCGAGCGGCGTGACGGCACCAGTGGTTGGCGAGGCGCTACTTTCGATCGGGCGCCACCGGGAGCGTGGTGGAATTTCGACAATTGCCCAGTGGACGACGAATCCCAATCTCGATATTCGCTGGCGCGCGACGTGGGCGTTGTTCCGGCCGCGCGATCCAGCAGCGACGCGCGCGCTGCTCACGCTCGCCGACGATCCGTCGCCGGAGGTGCGCTATTGGGCCGTGCGTTCACTCACCGGCCCGCGTGTCGATTCATCGGACGTCGGCTCTGCCGAGGCGGCGAGTATCGTGATGGCTGCAATCGGAGACAACGACCGTCGAGTGCGCGCGGAAGCTGCACGGGCACTCGGCACCTACGCGGATGGGCAGTCCTTCATTCAACTGGCAGTACTACTCGATGACCCCGACATGTGGGTCGCGGTCAACGCTGCCGAAGCGCTCGGTGCGCGCGGCGATAAAGTAAAGGCCGCGATAACGCCGCTCATCGCAGCGACGAGCGTCGGACATACACCGTGGCTTCGCTCGGCCGCACTCAGTGCGCTCACCAGTGTGTGGCTTGCGTCGGCGCTAGAGCCGGCGATCGCGATGTCCACTGATACGTCGCTCACAGTGCGAAGTGCGGCGGCGACCGCATTGGGAAAACTCGGGGTCGGCGCGCGAGCGGCGCTGGTGAAATTGCGCACCGATCTGAATCGCGAAGTGCGCACCATCGCCAACACGGCGTGGCTCTCGTTGGCAGATACAAGCGAGAATCCCGCTGTACGCCGGCGCGCGCGGCGGACGGCATTTGCGTCGGTCGATCCGGCGCTGCGTACTGCGGCAGCGATGTCGATGCTGGCTTGGGCCGATTCCACCGATGTGCCGATGCTGCTGAATGCGTTTGCAACGGCCGTGAAGGATGTTTCGCCTGTGGCCGCGGAGGCGACGATCGCGACGATTGGCGCCATCGACCGCCGCGGTGGTCGCGCAACCGCAGCGTTTTTCAAGCGGTTCCCGTCGTCACCGAACGACGTGATTTGGGCGATCGCCGGCCGCGAGTTCGGCGAGCCCACCGTTGCCGCGTGGGGGCCGGGCCGCCCGGTGCACACGGCGCGCACCGACGCAGATTATCGGCGCATCGTCGAGACGCTCGTTGTACCAGCGTACAATGGGGCGCCACCGCCCCGCGTGCGGTGGGAGACGACGCGCGGCAGCATCGAGACGGAACTCAATCCGCTCGATGCGCCGCTGGCGACTGACTATCTGTTGTCGCTCGTTGCGCTCAATAAGCTCAACGGCGTGCGGTTTGAGCGGGTCGTACCAAATTTTGTGGATCAACAGAAGGAAGTGTTACCCGAGCAGACGCTGCAGCGCGATGAAATCAGCCGCGGACGGATTATTCGCGGCCGCTTGAGTTGGGGTTCGGATATCGGGAACGCCGCGAACTTTCCGAATGTGCGCGGTCCCGGTGCGGCATACGATACTGGTCCGGCCGTGTATACAATTGCCCTCGCTCCCGGTCCACACAACGAAGGCGATTTCACCGGGCTGGGTCACGTCACGTCGGGCATGGAGATCGCTGATCAGATTCAGCTTGGCGATGTGGTACGACGGGTGACGCGAGTAAAAGTTGTGGCCGGTTCTGCATTACCGCAGGTCAAAGCTACGGAGCAGATCAGCGGCACCAAGCAACTGCTCATCGCGGTGAGTCCGGTGAACGAGCGGGTCGTCTGGGCATCCGGAACAGGGGGCACGTGGGTTCGCACGACGGACGGCGGCACTACCTGGCTCACCGGGCAAGTCCCTGGGGCCGACTCGCTGCAGTTCCGCGATGTGCATGCCGAGAGCGCGGAGAGCGCATGGTTGCTGAGCATCGGAGACAGTCTGCATTCGCGCATTTTTCACACCGCCGATGGTGGCGCACACTGGACGCAACAGTTCGTCGCCCCCGATCCTAAGGACTTTCTGGATTGCTTCAGTTTCTGGGATGCGAAGCGCGCCATTGCAATTGGAGATTCGCATGACGGCCGCCTTGTATTGCTACGCACGGAGGACGGCGGCGATCACTGGACGCGTGTCCCGAGCCTAGCGCTCCCGGCTGCGGGCGCGGGTGAAGGAAGTTTCGCGGCGAGCGGACTGTGCGCAGAGACCCGGGCAGGGGGCAATGGTTGGACGGTGATGAGTAACCCTGACCATGCGCGGGTGTTGCGCACATCAGACTACGGCCGCAGTTGGGCGGTGGACACGCTGCCGCTGACCACACGTGGTGACGCCGGCCCGACCGCCGTGACCTTTCTTGACTCTCGCCACGGTATGGTGCTTGGCGCAACAGGCGACAAACCGCTCGCAACTGACGTGCTCGTTGCCGTTACCACGGATGGCGGCAAGCAGTGGACGACGCGCGCCAAGCCGGAGTTCAAGCAGGGCACATCAGGTGGCGTGTATGTTCCCGGCGCGAAGGTCCCAACCGTCGTGGCAGTTGGATGGACAGGTGCGGCATACACTACGGACGATGGTGCCTCGTGGACTGCGATTGACGGAAACAACTACTGGTCGGTAGGGTTTGCGTCACCGAGAGCAGGGTGGGCGGTTGGGCAAAACGGTCGCATCACAAAGCTCTCAGGGTTCTGACACTTCTCACTCGCCGGAGCGACTGGTCGATGATCCGATATCGTGCTGTTGTGTTACTCGTGCTCGTTGAGTCTGTTGCAACCGCCCGACTTCCGGCGCAGCGCACAATTCCCCCGGCGCAGTGGGCGGCGTTCACGCACACGTTTGATGCCTACACGGACAGCGACCGCGTCGTAGGCGCGAGCGTGGCGGTGCTGCGTGACGGCCGCGTCATTGCACATCACGAGCACGGATTTGCGGACCGGGTGCTCGGCAAGCCCATCACTGAGCGGACGATCTTTCACTACGGGTCGATCACGAAGACACTCACGGCCATCGCTATCATGCAACTTCGTGATCGCGGTCTGCTCTCGCTTGATGATCCGGTGACGCGCTACGTCCCGGAGTTGCGACGCGTGCACGATGCCTACGGTTCGGTGGATAGCGTTACGCTCCGGATGCTCATGTCGCACGCCGGCGGATTCCGGAATGGCACGTGGCCGTACTCGGAGGGCAAGCCGTGGCAACCGTTCGAGCCGACGGAGTGGTCGCAACTTGTGGCGATGATGCCGTATCAGGAGCTGCTCTTTAAGCCCGGATCGCGCTTTAGCTATTCCAACCCGGGGTACATCTATTTGGCGCGTGTCGTGGAGTATCTCACCGGCGATCCGTGGGAGACGTATGTCCAGAAGAATATTTTGTCGCCGCTTGATCTCACGAAAAGTTATTTCGGGGTAAGCCCGTATTATCTCGCCGCTGATCGATCGCACAACTACTACGCGCGTCGCGACTCAGCGACGGGCCGCGACGCCGTAATCGATAATGGCGCCGACTTTGATCCGGGGATCACTATCCCAAATGGCGGTTGGAATGCGCCACTCACCGATATCGCGAAGTATCTCGCATTTCTTACGAATGCCGCACAGGGCGACACGGCGCTCCTGGCCCGCTATGCCATGGTACTTCCGCGTCGCGATCTTCTGGAAATGTGGCAGCCTCAATATTCCACCGGCTCACGGGGACCATCGGACGGTGGTCTGGATGAGAAGATCGGCCTTTCATTTTTTATAGTACAGCGGGGCACGACAACGTTTATCGGTCATACCGGGGAACAGGCGGGATTCGCTTCGTTCATCTATCTGAACCCCGCGACGGCGGACGCGGTCGTCGTAGTGTTCAATACGTTGAAGGAAGGGGGCAGCGGGTCCGCACGCTCGTCGTTTCAGGTGATCCGCGATCGGGCGCTGGATCTGATTCGATAACGACGTGGACACGCTTATGCCCACGGCCATTCTCGTTCGGCCCCCGTCGCTGCCGTGGCTGGTTGCTGAGCAGGGATCGGAGATCGTCGGGTATGCCTACGCGAGCCATTGGAAGAGACGCTACGGATACCGGTTTTCCGTCGAGGTGACTGTCTATCTCGACCCAGCGTACGCGCGTCAGGGCATTGGTACCAAGCACTACTGGCAACTGTCGCTATAACCGGAACAGATAGCTCACTTTCACAAAAAAACTATCACTAGTCCGGACGACGGACTTAAACCGGAAAGCGTCAGGCTCTGTGAGTTGCGATCCGTACCCCGCGTAAAACACTGTACCCGGCGTTGGCTTGTACGCAAACAGAAATTCACCGTGCAAGCTGTTGTTCGTGCGTGGCGCCAGATGTGTCCATGTAGTTCCCACTAATTCCAACAGCGGGTAGCCGGTACGCGTGTCATCGAATAATTCGCTGGTATAATCCGAGAAGTAGTCACCAACTACGCGGACGAATATTTCGCGGCTGACTTGGTATTCCATCTTCACTCGCGGGTTCACTTGCCGTCCGGCGCTCTTGCCAGTCGCGAGGCGGCGGTAGTCGTTGAGCTGGTAGAGCAGACTGAGGCGCATCTGCTCCGATGGCCGAACGTTCGCACTGAGGCTCATGTACGTGATATTGGCGCTCGACCACTCGTAGAAATTCTCGTCTTGCCCCCAGATATAGACGGCATTGAACGAGAGGTATTTGAACTGCGGCGTACTGAGCGAAAGCACAAAGTCGCGATTGGGCAGACGCGGAGTTCCGGTAAACGCCAATGTGTCGCTTGGCAAACCGGGTCGCGGTTTCTCAATGCGGTACCGGGTTGAATAGAAAATCGGATCGTAACCAAAGGTCTCAAGGAGAAGCGAGGCGCCAACATCCCAGCCGCCGCGCAGCTGAGCGTCGGTTACGAAATGCAACTTTTTGTCGCGCGCGTCGCCCTGATGCTGCCAGTTCCGGTACGCCCAGATTCCGTCTACCACCATACTGTATGTGAACTGCTCGATCGCCGAACCGCGCTTGCCGAACCAGGTATAACGCGGTACCCAATTTGCATGCACTTGCCCGGTCCGCGAAATGAATCCTGTCTCAGTACGAAAGTCGTCGGCAATGCCGGTGAATTGCGAGCGCCAGCTGAACGCGCGTCCATTCCGATTGAGACGTGCCTCCCAGAGTGGAGCGGCAGTGTGTACACCAGCGCGCTCCGTGGAACTGCCGGCGAGTTGCAACTGAAGGGCGTAGACTTTGTCAAACACGAACCGACCGTCCAGGTCAACGACGCGATTCCAGTTCGCGCCGTTTTCACGATCGGTGAACATCATCCCGATACGTGATGACGCGCCGAGGTCACGCTGCAAGCGGACCACGTTGAAGAGCGGATTGTCCTTGCCAGAGGTTGATGCTGTTGTCGCGTCAAGCGCTGTCAGCAGGCCGACGTCGTAGTTGGCAATCTTGCCGGTCAGCTTCACGGCGCCCACGGGTTGCACGATCCGCCGCGTATAGACGAGAGAGTTGGGCACGGCGAATTGATCGCTTCCATCGAGGAAGAACGGTCGTTTCTCCGGAAATGAGAGCGCCGCGCGCGGGTCGAACGAGATCTGGCTCGCATCGGCCTCGACCTGCGAGAAGTCCGGGTTTGCCGTGCCGTTCAGTGTCAGGTTGTTCGTGACTCCCCAGCGCACGGTGCCACCGAGCTTTGGCGCGCCTGCCGAGTACGCCCAGGAATTCGTCGCACCCGCGGCCGCGGGCGAGCCATCGGTCCGCTGAGTGAGTTCCGGTGTGATGTCAACGACAAGGCCACGATGCAAATCCGTGAGACCTGTAAGAGTGCCGCCCTGTCCGAGGAACGACGCATTGGCCCGCAGTGCTGGCGCCCAGCTGTTCTCGTGACCGCGGTACTGCACAACGCGCAAGACGTTGAACCCCCAGCTTTGCACGTCGGCGGACTGATATCGAAGAGTTTTGAATGGAATGCGAATCTCGACTTCGTATCCCCAATCGGTGACGTGCCCTTTGGATTCGAACACGAAGTCCGGACTCAGGTCAGGAGCTTCCCGTGCCGACACGGAGCCGCCCAGAAACGATCCGCCCACCTGGTTGCCGCGTTCCACCAGCGTGCCGTCCGCCTGCACGCCCAATGGATTCACCATAAACACGGACGCTTGACGGCCATCGTTAAAAGTGCTGAGCAACAGCTGGACATTGTCGTCGGAGCTAATGCGATCGCGGTCGGCGAGCGTTGCACGGACGGTGCCGGCCGGCTGAAAGGCGCGAATGCCAAAGTGAATGGCGGTTGCAGAATACCAGACCAATACCTGTGTCGAGTCCGCGGCCGCGACACCGTCGGTTGGGGCGTACTGTGAAAACCCGTGCAACAACGCGGCTTCCCGCCACACCGGCTCGTTGAGCAAGCCGTCGATGACGACGGAGGCGTCAAGGCGCGGGATCTTTACGGCGAGATGGTGCTCGCGACCATTGAACGTGGAGCCAGGAGGCACCGCGAGTGGCGTACTTTGGAGAACAGCGAGCAACAGTGGCAGCAGAATCACAGATGATCCGCGAGAAAGTGAAAAAGCGAATTGGGCGAGTGTTGTGGCCGTGCCTACTGCGACCACGGCGGATTGACGCCGATAGAGGGCGCGCAAGTGATGAGCTGCGCCAGGACGTCGGTTGTCGTGGTGATCTTCTCGAGCGCTGGCATGCCCATCGCTGCAGCCACTGCCAGAGGCAGCACACAAGTAGATAGTTTTCGCTGGCGGGGATGTAACACGGGAGCTCCCAAAAGTGGTTGGGGAAATATCCGACGCGACAAACCCTACGGCCAGTCCCACGTTGGAGGTTTTATGAAGGTGTATTGCCGTTTTGGTCAACTCGTCTGCGCGCTCATTGCACTACCCGTCGCCATGTCGGCGCAGGGTCGGACGCTCACCGCGGTCGATTCCGGGCTCGTCGGCCGGATTCTGCTCGCCGAAGACCGGCGCGATTCTACCGATGTCGCATTCGTTGACGGCGCCCGCCACTCCGACGCGCGCGTCCGCGTCCTGGTGCAACGCGCGCTCGGCCGTATTCGCGATCCACGATTTGCGGCGCGGGATTCTCTCCCGCCATTTCCGGCACTTTCGGCATTTGTCTCAAGCCGGGTATGGCCCGAGCCCGTCTGGCGCTTGCGTTTTCGCGGGCTTGCCGACCGTCGCAACGATTGCGCTGCACTTCGCATAGCGCTTAGCGATAGCGCGTGGCCGGTGCGATTGCATGCCGCGGATCTCGTCACGGCGCCTTGCGTCACTGATCCGGCAATCGGTGCAACGCTTCGAGGCTGGCTCGATGCGCTGCCAGCGAATGCCACACGTCGCGCGCGTGGAGCCGTCTCGTGGCACGCCGGCGCCCACGCGATCGTCGCGCTCGCGCGTCTCTATCCCGGCGAAGCGCGTCAACGGATCGACGGACTCGCGAGCCACCAGCAATGGCACGTGCGGGTCTATGCGGCGCGCGCCGCGGCCGTCTTATTGGATACGGCACGGCTGCGGGCATTGGCGCACGATGCAAACGATAACGTAAAAGAGGCGGCGATCGACGCGCTGGCCAGACTCACTGGTCACGCCGACGATGATATTTTTCTCTCGGCGCTCAACGCTGCAGGAGCGCAAGCCGTGCGCGCCGCGGCTGTCGCGCTCAAAGGATCGCCGCGGACTGCTGTGGCAGCCGCTCTGAACGCGGCATTTGAGCGCTGGGTGAAACGCGCCAATGCGTCGGCTCACGATGCCCGGACGGCGCTACTCGCGGCTGCTGGGCGTCCGGCGAGCGACGATCGTCCGCCAGTGGAGCCAGCCGTTTTACCGCCGCGCGCGATCGCGCTTGCACTTGGTGCCGATGTGCGCTTGCGCGTGACCATGGCTGCATCGAGTGGCGGCGGTTCATTTGTCGTAGTCCTGCGCGGCGACGTTGCGCCGATGATGGCAGCGCGCATCCTCGGGCTCGCGCGATCGGGGTATTACACCGGGCTAGGCTGGCATCGCGTCGAGCCGGACTTTGTGATCCAAGGGCTCAGCCCCGGCGAGAATGAATACGTCGGGTGGGCACAGTCACTGCGCGACGAATTGGGCACTGTGCATCACACGCGCGGCACCGTCGGTATGAGCACGAGAGGCCATGACACTGGCGACGCGCAGTGGTTTATTAATCTCAAGGACAACCTGCGCCTTGATGCCGATTACACGGTGTTCGGTGACATCATCGAGGGGATCGATGTTGTGGATGGCGTGCTGGAAGGCGACGTAGTTGCGTCGATCACGGAAATTCGAATCAAATCACATTGAGGATGGTCAAATGAGCAGTGCAAAAGCCTATGCGGCATTCAACCCAACAGCGCCCCTTTCTCCATTCTCTGTCGAGCGCCGCACACCGGGGCCGACCGACGTGCAGATCGATATCAAATATTGCGGTGTCTGCCACTCCGATGTGCATACGGTGAGGAGCGAATGGGCCGAAACGGTTTATCCGTGTGTGCCCGGTCATGAAATCGTCGGACACGTGACCGCCGTCGGCACGAACGTGAAAAAATTCAAAGTCGGCGATATTGCCGCCGTCGGATGCATGGTCGATTCGTGCGGTACCTGCGCGAGCTGCCGCGACGGTCAGGAGAACTACTGCGACAAGTCCGACATCACCTTTACCTACAATAGCCCCGACAAGAAGTCCGTTGGAACGGTGACCTACGGCGGTTACTCGAAACAGATGGTCGTCGACGAACGCTTCTGCTTGCATGTCTCTCCAAAACTCGATCTCGCTGCCACCGCGCCGTTACTCTGCGCCGGTATCACGACGTACTCGCCGCTCAAGCACTGGGGTGCCGGCAAAGGAAAGAAGGTCGGCATCGTCGGGCTCGGCGGTCTCGGCCACATGGGCGTGAAATTCGCTCATGCGTTTGGCGCTCACACCGTGTTGTTCACCACATCGGCTGGCAAGACGGCAGATGCGAAACGGCTTGGTGCCGATGAAGTCGTAATCTCGAAGGATGATGCGGCGATGGCGAAGCACGTCGGCACGTTCGATCTGATCATCAATACCGTGGCGGCCTCACACAACCTCGACGCATTCACGGCGCTTCTCAAGCGTGGCGGCACGATGGTACTTCTCGGCGTTCCGGCCGTTCCACATCCGTCGCCGAATGTCGGGGCGCTGATCCGCCGCCGTCGCTCGATCGCCGGATCGTTGATTGGCGGCATCAAGGAAACACAGGAGATGCTCGATTTCTGCGCCGAACACAACATCGTTTCCGATATCGAGCTGATCCCGATTCAACAGATCAACACGGCGTACGAACGAATGATCAATAGCGATGTGAAGTATCGTTTCGTGATCGATATGGCGACACTGTAGCGCTACGGTTTCACCACGCGGTACATCCACGCATCGCTCCGATAATCACCCCGAAGGAGTAGCCGGTGAGTCAGCTCTTTTCTCCTCTCAGTCTTGGCCCCGTCCGGCTTGAAAACCGGATAATTATCTCCCCGATGTGTCAGTACTCCGCCGACGAAGGCAGAGCCTCCGATTGGCACCTCATGCACCTCGGGAACTTGTCGCAGTCAGGCGCTGGTCTGCTGTTCCTCGAGGCCACCGCTGTGCAAGCGAACGGGCGCATTTCGTATGGAGACCTCGGCTTATGGAATGACGCCACTGAGGAGGCGCTAGGCACCGTGCTGCAATCGGTCCGAAAATATTCCCGCATGCCGATTGGAATCCAGCTCGCTCATGCGGGACGCAAAGCGTCGACTGAAAAGCCTTGGAAGGGTGGTGCGCCGATCGCGCCTGATGCACCTAATGGCTGGCAAACCCTCTCTGCTTCCGCACTCAGCTTCAAGGACGGTGAGCCGGCGCCCACGGCCGCCACAGAGTCGGAAATCAACGACGTCGTGGATGCGTTTGCGATAGCCGCACGGCGGGCCGACCGAATCG
>JANYKA010000192.1 GCA_025358315.1 Gemmatimonadota bacterium
CTCGTTCAGCGGGTTCAGCGTCGGTCACAAAGAAGACAAGCTCGGTATCCGTGCGTCGAGTACGACCGAACTCATTCTCGACGACGTCGAAGTGCCGGCCGAGAACGTGCTGGGCCCGGTGGGCCAAGGGTACAAGATTGCGATCGATACCCTGAACGAAGGACGCATCGGTATCGGCGCGCAGATGGTCGGGAATGCGACCGGCGCTCTTGGGGCGGCGATGGCGTACTTGAAAGAGCGGAAACAGTTCGGCAGAGCCATCACGGAGTTTCAAGCCGTTCAATTTCAACTCGCCCAAGCTGCAACCGAACTTGAAGCCGCACGCCTGATGGTCTACAATGCCACGCGACTGAAGGACGCTGGCCACGACATCGCGAAAGAGGGTGCGATGGCCAAACTCTACTCGTCGCAGGTATGCGAACGCGTGACGTCACTGGCGCTCGAATTGTTCGGCGGCTACGGCTACACGAAAGATTACCCGGCCGAGAAATTCTTTCGTGACGCCAAGATCGGCGCGATTTATGAGGGCACGTCGAATATGCAGCTGCATACGATCGCCAAGGCTCTCCTGAAGTAGCCGAGCAATCACGTGACCCCTGAACCACTGACTGCGGTCTTCCATCGCGAATACTCGCAGGGCGAAGAAATCGCGAATAGCGTCACACACGGCGTCGGCCTGCTGGCCAGCGTGGTCGCGCTTCCGGTACTGGTTGTCGCGGCGGTACGAGATAGCCCGGGAGTGGTGTCCCGCATTGTCGGCGTCAGCATATTCGCTGCGACGTTGATGGCGATGTACACCACCAGCACAATTTATCATGCGCTCCCGCCGTCCCGCGGGAAGCGGGTGTTCCGGGTGCTCGACCATTCAGCGATCTATATGCTGATCGCCGGTACCTATACGCCGTTCACACTCGGCGCACTACGAGGTCCGTGGGGATGGGCGTTGCTCGACATCATGTGGGCGCTCGCCGCGCTCGGCATTCTATTTAAGAGCACACTCGGCATGCGGTTCCCGAGGGCATCCACCACGATCTATGTGCTGATGGGGTGGATGGCGATGTTCGCCATCAAGCCCTTCTTTGCGACGGTTCCGCTGCCCGGATTACTGTGGCTCCTCGCCGGTGGGGTGTGCTATACGGGTGGCGTCATATTTTACGCCTGGGATCGGCTGCGATATGGTCACGCGCTATGGCATTTGTGCGTGATGGGCGGTTCGGTCTGTCACTTTGTCGCTGTCCTCAATTACTCCGCAGGAGTTCCAAACTGAAACTGCACGCGCCCGCCATGTTGATCCTGGTGTCCACCGTGGCCTGCTTTGGGCGCAGTGACAAAACCGTGAGCTATTCCAGTAACACCGCCGCCGTGAAAATGCCTGACGCCATCGCGATCACGACAACGGACGGCAGTATGGTGCTCGCTGTCCGGCACGACACACTCCTGATGCGGTTCTCCGATAAGGTGCGGGCCGATGTTAGCGGCAAGCTCGACACATCGAAGGTGAAAGGCGACGGATTCGGCGCCAGCATTGACCGGTTCGTGAAAAACTCGGTGGACAAAGGACTCAGCACTGAGGTCTCGGAGCCGCTCTCCGATTTCAACGACGCCAAAGTGGAGAATGGCACGCTGATCATCGTGCCGCGCGACAAATCCAAATCGCCGCCGTTTGACCACGCCAAGGTGAATGACCGACCGCTGATGCAGTCGTTCTCGAAGAGTGACGCCGAGGGTTTCGCCGCCTACGTGCGGGCGAGAATCGTCAAGGGTTTCTAGCGACAGCCGCGGCTAAACGTTGAGCAGTTCAACCCCGCGAGGCGTGCGTCCGTTCAGTGTTGGCACGCCGGGCCGCGCAATGCCGAACCCTTGAGCGTACGTAGCTCCGTGCTTCTGGACCCACGCCAGTTCTGCGGGCGTCTCCACCCCTTCGGCGATAGTCTCGATAAAAAGCGCGTTCGCAATTTCAATAATCTTCTGAGCGATTAGCGCTTTGTACGGATCGGTATCGACGCCGCGGATGAGGTCCATATCGAGCTTGACGAAGTCGGGACGCAACTGGTGCAAGAGGTTTAGCGACGAGTAGCCAGCGCCGACGTCATCGAGCGCCACCCGGAACCCGGCGTCACGGTAATAGCGCAACAGGGTCCGCAACTGGTTTACATCCTGTGCTTGATCGCTCTCGACCACTTCGAACACGATCCGCTCGTGCGGGATCTTCGCCGCATCGATCATCGCCACGGTTTCCGAAAGGCTGGACAGCGGATCGTCGATCGTGCTCGGCGTGAGATTCACGAAGAGTATTTCCGGGATGTCGTCGAGCACCATCCGCTCGATGGCTGACCGGCGCGCCGCCAGGTCGAGCTGGACAAGCATACCGCATCCGCGTGCTACATCGAACAAGTGTTTTGGATACACAATCGCGTCGTTCTTGCCAACACCACGCAATAGTGCTTCGTGTGCGAACACTTTCCCCGGCATATTTGCGAAAACAATCGGTTGCAACACGCTGGTGAAGCGCTGTTCCGAAAGCAGCTCGCCAAGCCAGGTGGTCTGGCTGACCATCGAAAACTGGGTGTACGACTGCACGCGTGGAAAATCGGCCGTAGTGAGATCGCCCGCGGTCGCCTTATAGAGCGCGCGAACATCTTCCGACTCGCGATGTGTGAGGACGCGGCGAATCGGCAGCACCAGCGCCCGCATCTCATCCCACTCAAGATCGGTGATCAGGCAATCGCCCTCGGCGAGCCGGAATTCACAACCATGTTCCTGAAGTTGTGCGATCACTTTGGCTCGCGCCGGCGCCGCCGAGCACCAGAGAAACAGGCGTCCAAGTGGAGCCAGCGAGTGGCCGTCCGAGTCGCGAATGGGAAATCGGCTGACGGTAGTGCGATGAGGCAAAGTTTTTATGTTGAGGATGATCGCAACTGTATGAATAATGATGACTGCCCTGCGGTGGTATGGGTCACACCGGCTGGGAAATGCAGAGCGGGTGGCCGCCGTGGCCACCCGCTCTGCTTCACTGGATTGCTTTCACGTGTCGATCCGCTTATTTCCCGATCAAGCTATTGAAGAACAGTTTGAACGTTGCATGCGGCTGGCCGCGGAAAAGTATCTCGGGCCCAAAC
>JANYKA010000196.1 GCA_025358315.1 Gemmatimonadota bacterium
CGGTCGCCGCCGAACAGTGTGCCCGCGAAGCGATGACCGCCGGCGTCCGCCGCGTGCACGTGAAGGTGCAGGGTCCCGGATCGGGTCGCGAAAGCGCGATCCAGGCGCTCGCCGCCGCCGGCCTGCAGGTCAAGTCCATCAAGGACGTCACGCCAATTCCGCACAACGGCTGCCGTCCGCCGAAGCGTCGGAGGGTCTAACCATGCGCTATACCGGACCCAGCTGCCGTCAGTGCCGTCGGGAAGGCACCAAGCTGTTCCTGAAGGGCACCAAGTGCTTCACCGAGAAGTGCCCGGTGGAACGTCGTCCATACGCGCCAGGCCAGCACGGCCCGGCTGCCGGTGGCCGCCGTCGCAAAGTCAGTGAGTACGCCAAGCAGTTGCGCGAGAAGCAGAAGATCAAGCGCATCTATGGCGTCAGCGAAAAGCAGTTCCGCAACACCTTCGAGCGCGCGAGCACGTTGCCCGGCATGACCGGTCACAACCTGCTGGCCGCACTCGAAAGCCGTCTCGACAACATTGTGTACCGGATGGGATTTGCCGCGAGCCGCAAGGCGGCGCGTCAGCTGATCCGCCACCGTCACGTCGAGATCAATGGCAAGCGCGTGGACGTGCCGAGCTTCAACGTGATGCCCGGCCAGGAAATCCGCGTGCGCGAAAAGTCGCGCGAGCTCACGATCATCGCCGCGTCGCTCGAACAGTCGGCTCGCGGGACCACGCCCAGTTGGGTGGCCGTGGACAAGGACACGTTCAGTGGCCGGATGCTCGAGCGCCCGCAGCGGGCGGCGATTCCGATTGCAGCGCAGGAACAACTCGTCGTCGAACTGTATTCCAAGTAGTCAAGTCGTTGCTGGTGTTTGGTCGGGGCCCTGACCCCATCACATCTTGCCGCGCGTCAGGGGCGGGGCAAGGCGTAGACAGCTCAACGTGAACTGTCTGACCTCATTTTACGGGATTTCTTAAAAATGGCTCAATCTATCGATCTTCGTGGGCTTGTCCGTCCGCAGCTCGTCGAATCGACGAAGCGCGAGGACAACCCGAACATCGCCGAGTTCCGTCTGCAGCCGCTCGAACGCGGTTTCGGCCACACGCTCGGCAATGCTATGCGTCGCATGCTGCTGTCGTCACTCCGCGGGTCCGCGGTGTGGGGCTTCCGCATTGACGGTGTCCTGCATGAGCATCAGACCATTCAGGGCGTGACAGAAGATGTGCATCAGATCATCGGCAACCTGAAGTCGCTGACGCTCTCGCTCGCCGACGATGTTGAAGACGCGATCTTGCGCATCAACGTCAAAAAGGCGGGACCGGTGACGGCCGGCGACATCGAGTCGCAGGGTGGCATCGCCGTTATTGACGCCGCGCATCATCTGTTCACGATGCAGGACGACCGCGATCTCTCGGTCGAACTCTATGTGAACAAGGGCCGCGGCTACATCGAATCCGATGCCCATCCGCTCGACCGGGCACTGCCGGTCGATCTCGTGCGCGTCGATTCGATCTACTCGCCGGTCAAACGTGTGAACTTCTCCGTCGCCGAAACACGCGTCGGACAGCGCACCGACTACGATCGTCTGGTATTGACGGTTGAGACCAACGGCACGGTGAGCCCGGAAGAGGCCGTGAGCTATGCAGCGGCACTCGCCCAGACGCACTTTCAGTACTTCGTCGGATTTGGCTCGCACGCAGCGGCTTCGGTCGCCGGCGGCGAGTTTAATGGTTCCGACGCCGCCAAGCTCGCGCATCTCCTCAAGACATCAATCGACGAACTCGAGCTCAGTGTCCGCTCGGTGAACTCGCTCAAGAACTCGAACATCCGCTCGCTCGGTGATCTGGTGCGCCAGACCGAGACGCAGATTCTCGAAGTCAAGAATTTCGGAAAGAAGTCGCTGCAGGAGATCGCCGATCTCCTCGAGCGTGAAGGGCTGAACTTTGGAATGCGTTTCGACGAAAGCGGCGACGGTGTGCGCGTGACCGATTGGGGCACGCCACCGAGCCGGGCCGCCGCGAACGCCCCCGACGAACCCGAGGAAGTTTAAATGCGTCACCGCAAAGCTGGCCGGTCACTCCGCCGCACGAGCGAACAGAAGCTCGCCCTGATCCGCAGCCTCGCCGCTTCGCTCTTTGAGCAGGGCGCGATTGAGACGACGGAAGCCAAGGCCAAGGAGCTGCGTCCGTTCGTTGAGAAGCTGATCACCAAGGCCAAGACCGGCACGCTCCACGCGCGCCGTCTCGCTGGCAAGCACGTGCGCAACCGCGTCGTGTCGGACAAGCTCTTTCAAGAGATCGGCCCGAAGTTCGCCACGCGCGCGGGCGGGTACACGCGCATCCTGAAGACCGGTCACCGCAAGGGTGACGGCGCCGAAATGGCGCGCATCGAACTGATCCTGAGCTGACTCATGGCACCTATCGCCCGCAATATCTGTCATACCTGCCAGAAGGGAGTCGCCTTCGGCAACAACGTGTCGCATGCCAACAACAAGACGCGCCGCACCTGGAAGCCGAACCTTCAGGTCGCCCGCATTCTGATCAACGGCAAAGTCACGAAGATCAAAGTATGCACACGTTGTTTGGCCGCCGGTAAGATTCAGCGCGCTCCACGTGGCGCTGGTATCGCCCCCGCCATCATCGCGTGACCGGTCCCGTATCATTTCACAAGACGGGGAGCCTTTGGGCTCCCCTTTTTGTAGATTAGAATCGTGCCTACCGCGCTCATTACCGGAATCACCGGCCAAGACGGGTCGTACCTCGCCGAGTTGTTGCTCGGCAAGGGCTACCGCGTCATCGGAATTGTTCGCCGAAGCTCGAC
>JANYKA010000226.1 GCA_025358315.1 Gemmatimonadota bacterium
AGAAGCCTGCGAATTCCGCGATCTTTTCCCACGCTTCAAAAAATCTCACGCGATCGTCCTCGGCATTTCCCCCGACTCGGCCCGCAAGCACACAAACTTTAAAAAGAAATTCAACCTGCCGTTCACGCTACTCGTGGATAAAGACCACGAGGTCGCCGAGCGCTACGGCCTCTGGGTCGAAAAACTTTTTTGGGGCCGGAAATATTTCGGCGTCGCCCGCACAACGCTGATCATCGGCGGCGATGGTAAAATCAAAAAGATTTTCGAGCAAGTAAATCCCGAGGGACACGCGGCCGAAGTTGAGGCGGTACTAAAAACGTTGTAGCGCTCCGGCCGCGCCGTGCGCTCCCCCTACGGCGCCATCGACCCCACAATCATGATGTGCGCTTTTGGTGTCCCCGGGAACATCATCCACGGACCATCCTTCACCGGCACCGTTGATATTCCGGTGGTCTCGCCCGTCGCGCCGGGCATATAGACCACGCTCAACTGCGATGCGCCGGTAATCTTCCCCGTAGCGGGATCGAACGCACCCTTCTTGCCGGTGAGCGAGTACAACGCACCGTGCGACGGCATCGGCAACTTCCCGCTCTTGATCTCGGCGAATCGTACCGTATCTACCTTCGCTCCAGTCACACCCTGAGCGCGCAACTCACGGCCGCGCGCCATGAACGGTTCCATGCCATCGTGATAACAGGCGACGTGGAAATCCGGCCGCACCACATAGAGCGCGAGACAGCGCATGCCGTTCTTCCCTTCACGTAACAGCTCCAGTTTGCCGGCGGTGCGGTAGCCCAACACGGCCGCGCCGTCGCGCAGTTCCTTGGGCAACGGCTGGACCGCCGCGGCGATCTGCTGCGCTTCCGGTGGAATAGCCGTTGACACCGCGCTCTGCCCGTTGGCTGCGGCGGAAATGCCGACCATCAGAACCGTGAGTGTCTTTGAAATATTTCTGCGCGTCATTCCTGTGCTCCCGTTACGTGATCCGTTGGCCAACTGCCACCAATCTACCACCCGCCTCGCCGCCTTGCCTGCCACATAGCCGGCGATCGTCGCGAGCTCCGCCGCGTTGGGCTTGGCATCTTCACCCACTGAACGCAGCAGCTTGGTGCGCATTCGCAACACCACTGGACTGGCAATCGGAATCGCTTGAAAATACGGATCGTATCGCGTCCCCACGCCCTCGACCAGCGCCGCGGTGCGCGCGAAATACACCAGATCGCGCGGCAAAACAATCGGAAAGTCGTACAACGTTTTCATGACGCGATCAGCGAGCAGCGCGTCGATGCGATCCTTTGCAGTGGTTTTCGTGAACGCATTCGTGATCAACAACTCGGCGAGTCGATGTGTCGTCGCGGCATCGGTGCCAGGTACAATAAGTCCGAGTCCAATAAAACCTTCGGCCACCGCGTCAGGATCTTTGCGGACGGCGGCCAGCACGGTGCGAGTGAGCAGGCGTCGTACCCGCACGTTCACCCGCACGACCATTCCAAAATCGAGTAACACCAGCCGCCCGTCAGGCGTGAGCATCAGGTTGCCGGGGTGCGGATCGGCGTGAAAGAGTCCGTCGACCAGCATCATCTGCACGTAGATCTCGACGAGTAACCCCACGACGCGGCCGACATCCACCGTCGCCGGGTTCAGCCGGTCAATGCGCGTGCCTTCAATAAAGTCGAGCACCAATACGCGCTGCCGCGTCATCTCGTGCACGACTTCGGGAATGACCACGTCTTTAGTCTTCGAGAAGTTGGCGCGAATCTCGGTGGCGAACTCCGCTTCCAGCCGGAAGTCCATTTCTTCGTCAATGCGCGCCGAGAACTCCTCGATCACGCCGAGCAGACCGCTCACATGCGGGTGCGGCCATTGTTTCAATACCATCCTCACGATGCGGCGTGCCGCCGAGAGATCGGCGGCGATAACTTTTTCGATGCCGGGCCGGAGCACCTTCACGGCGACATCGCGCCCTTTGTATTGGGCACGATGCACTTGGCCAAGCGAGGCCGCGGCCACCGGAACGGGATCGAATCGTTCAAAGAGTGAATGCACCGTGGCACCATTTCCATATTCGCGGGCAATCACTGCTTCAATTTTCTCGTACGGAACGCCAGGCACGCGATCGATCAGCGTGCCGAACTCCCGGAGATACGGTTCCGGAATGAGATCGGCGCGGCTCGCAAACACTTGCGCGAGTTTTACGAATGCCGGGCCGAGTCCGGCGATGGTAGCAACGAGCGTGCTAGCTCGGCGTTCGTGGAACGCCGGCGTCCGGACAATAGGCGCCCCGAACCAGAGCCACCGCATTCGGTCGCGAAAAAAGGAAACAGCGAATGGGCCTAATGCGAGAATGATTCTGAGGGTGCGCACGGAGAGTTCTTGCTTAAAGGTTCGGAAAAATACTTTTCGTATCAATCGATCCGGCGCCAATGGAGTTCCATTGCTGGCCGAGAAACTCGGAACGAAACGAATCGTTCTCGCTTGCCGTTTGTGGCGAACCGAGCTCTCGCGTAGTGCCGTTGGTGCACCACATGACGTGATCGGAATAGTGCATCACGAACGCTAACTCATGACCAGAGATCGCGATGGCGACGCCGTGCTCGGCGAGCTCGCGGAGTATCGAACCGATGAATTCGCAGTCGAGAGGAGCTACATCGCGGAAGACCTCGTCAGCGAGGAGGCAGGCGGGTCGTCGGACGAGCGCCGCCGCAATATCGGCCCGACGGCGCTCTCCGCCCGAGAGTTCGACGATGCGGCGGCCGGCACACTCATCGAGTCGCATGTGGCGGATCGCTTCTTCGGCAGGCATGCCTCCCGGAAACGTCTCGGCAAACATCAATAATTGGTCACGCACTCCGACGGCCGGGGCTAGTAATCCATCGGCCGGAAGAAACATTAATCCTTTTCGTGCCAGTTGCCACAGCCGCGCACGCTTGAGACGTTCCCCTTTCCAGATCACGAGCCCGTGCTTTGCAGTAATAAGACCGGCCGCGATCCCCATCAATGTGGATTTGCCAGCACCATTTCGCCCGACCAACGCTTCGATGCGCCCGGCTTTCACCGACAGTGACGCAGCCGTTAGCACCTGTCGCGTGCCATAATCTTTGCCGACGCAGTCTGTAGTGAGCACCGTCACGCGAGCGCCGCCCTCACGACAGTCACGGCCGTCACGACGATCTCGACGACTGTGCCAGCGACTACGGCGAACCGGAAGATCTCGGGAATACCTGTTCCCAGATTGGCGAGAAGCGGAAGTTCACGCCGCCATCGGCAATCGAGAATTCCCACCGCGCCACTAAATGCGACTAAGGCGATTGCTCCAACTGGAGTGAGGCCGAGGATCGCGGTACCACCCAATGGTGAGAGCACCGCAGCGAACCCTCCGAACACGAGTCACAGGATCGCGTAGTTCCAGAGAAACCGAACGAACAGCATTCGGTGAACCCGGGTCAGAGTACCGAGCATCGTGAGCGCGGGCAGGGGAGGGTGGGTTGCGAGTTTGGTGTTACCCGCCACACGTGAACTATATCATATATGTCGGGTGTTACAGTTATTCGGCGGCAATCGTTCCACGCTTCACCCCCCCCCTCCCATGCTGCATTTCGCCTTCGCCCTCGTCCTGGCCGCGCAAGACACCTTACCCAAGGTGCCCACCGACTCGAGCGCCGCGACGCCCGCGCCAGTGGTGATGCCCGCGCCCATGGTGATGCCCGCACCGTACCTGTTACCGCCGTCCGACACAGTGCCAAAAAAACGGCGCACGGTCGATATCGAATACAGCGATTGGTACAACCGAAGGCTCACAATTCACCGCTGGGCCAGCTACGCAACAATCCCGCTGTTCATCGGCCAATACCTGACCGGCACAGCACTCGTAAACAAGGGAACAGACGCACCGGATTGGGTGAAGAAAACCCACCCGGCGCTGGCGACCGGTGTGCTTGTACTTTTTGGGACGAACACCGTGACAGGACTCTGGAATCTCTGGGACGCACGGCACGACCCGAACGGCCGCAAATGGCGCACCGCCCACGCGATTCTCATGCTGGTTGCCGACGCGGGCTTCGCATACACCGGCGCGATTGCAGAAGATGCAAAGTTCGACGGAGATGCGCGAAACCGGCACAGGACGGCCGCGATCGCGTCAGGGTCGATCGCGTTGATCTCCTACGCCATGATGTTGTCCCCGTTCAGGCAGGACAAGTAATGGACACATCAGTCGCTGTTCCTCCATGCAACAGTTGTGCAATTGCCCGCCGCGAATTTTTGTCGCGATCCGTGATCACGGCCGCGGGCGCATTGCTCGCATCTGCCTGCGGGACTGGCGTGTGGGAACCGCTCTCGCCCGTTGTCCCAAACGGTGGCGTCACGCTCACCCTTGCCGATTATCCTGCGCTGGCCACAGTCGGAGCGATTGCGTTGGTGACGCCGGCACACGGCACACCGCTGGCCATCGTGCATTCCGCCGCGTCTTTGTACCTGGCCCTTTCCCGGATCTGCCCACACCAAGGCACCGTCATCAATCTGACCGGCAGTAGTTTTGTCTGCCCCAATCACGGTGCTCGATTCGATTCGCGAGGCCGCTGGACGGGTGGGCAACCGACATCCAACCTGGTCGCCCTCCCAGTTACCTACAACGCGACGGCCGGCACGCTCATAATCAGCGCCTAAGCCCTTCACTCCTCCCTGCCACTTCGGCATATTCCAATCCCCGCCACGGTTGTCGCGCTGGCGGCCGGTCAGCCTGTCTGCCTCACCTCTGGCCCCAACGCCAAGTGTCCGAAGAAAAAAGCGCCGCT
>JANYKA010000236.1 GCA_025358315.1 Gemmatimonadota bacterium
CTACTCCACCGTCTCGTTCATCTCCGACGCCTGGACGACCTTTCCGTCGAGGCCAACAATCTCCACTGGCACGCCAATCAGTCGGGCCAGCAGATCGGACTTGCGCGATGCGCCCCACACTTCAAGCCGAAGCGATTTGGCTCTTGGTACCATGGTCGGTGTGATCCGCAGTGCGCGGTCGAGCCAGCGCACCTTGAGTTTGTCCACGGCGCCTACATGACCGCGATCGAATCCATCGGCGACACGAAGAATTGCCGCCAGCCGCCGAATGCGTTGGCGTATCGGCTTCTCGAGCCCCGCATACGCCTTGTGCTTGCGCTTGTCTGGCGGCGATCCACGGTGATAGCGTGCCACGTGGGCGACAATCACCTGCTCGGCCGGTGACATTCCAAGCAGTTCGGCGTGCATGATCAGATGAAACGAATGCTTGTTGTGCCCTTCATAGGTGATGTGGTAGCCCACGTCGTGCAGTGCCGCCGCATCCGACAATATCTCCCTGTCCCCGGCAACGCAGCCGAGCCGGGAGCCAATCGAATCGAACAGTTGCATCGCAAGCCGCTGGACAAACCGCGCGTGCGGTTCCTCATAGTGGCACCGTTCGGCGAACTCGCGCACCGACCGTGTCCGCGCTTCCCCGGGGTCGGCGACGGTCGGCATCACCCGCGCGACCTCAAGCAGCAATCCCTCGCGAATGCCAAAAGCCGAAGCGACAAGTTCCCGCGGCTCCACGCGCGCCAGCACCTCAGCGGCGACAGCGAGTCCGGCGACAATGATGTCGGCCCGGCCGGCATTCAGTCCGGGAACGGCCATGCGCTCCTCGACCGACATGCCCTGAAGCATATCAAGAACGTGTTCCACTTCCACGCGGGGGATGTGCGTGCCGTGTACCGACCGCGCGGCGCGCATCCCTTGGCGCTCGAGAAAAATTCCGGCCAGGTTCGTAAATGTCCCGCCGGAGCCAATGACGGCCGCGCCGCGCCAATCCCTGAGCGGCAGGGCACGATGAATATCCTCGCGAATGTGCTTGCGGAGTTTGCGGACGTTCCGTGCCTTTGGCGATGCGCCGAGAAAGCGCTCGGACAATCGCAGTGCTCCATACGGTAGTGAGACGAGGCGCTCGACGAGTCCGTCGGCTGCTGCTGCCAATTCGAGTGAACCACCCCCGATGTCCATCACTACGGCACGGCCGTGACCGAGTTCGAAATGGGCCAAGGCGGATCGGAACGCCAGCAGCGCTTCTTCTTCGCCACCGAGCACGCGAACCCGAAGTCCGGCGTCCTGCCGGATACGGGTAAGAAATGCTGCGCCATTGGCGGCATCACGCACAGCGCTGGTCGCCACCGCTTCGATCCGCTTCGCACCGAGTTGCCGGGCCAGTGTCGCCATGCGAACGAGCGAGTCGATCGCCAGTCGCATTGGCTCGTCACCGAGCGTGTTGTTCTTGCCAAGCCCGGCACCGAGACGTGGTGCGGATTTCATTTCGTCGACCACGCGGATCGCGCCGCTCGGGCTCACATCGGCGACAATCTGTCGAATGGAGTTCGACCCGATGTCAATCGCGGCAATCCGTTGCTCACCGTCTTCACGAGCCGCGCGCGGCGGTCCGTCGTTGCTGGCAAGACGAAGTGCACGTGGCGAAGTCATGACTTTGATCTAATCGGACCGTCCGCCGCAGGGAAGTGCACAGAGATGGTCGTCCCAACACCAACGACGCTTTCCGCCCGCACGCGTCCGCCGTGCGATTCAACCATATGCTTCACGATCGCCAAGCCGAGCCCCGTACCACCCTCATCACGCGAACGCCCCGGATCGACGCGGTAAAACCGTTCGAAGATCCGCGGCAGGTGCTCGGCGGCAATGCCGCTGCCGCTGTCTCGTACGGTGATTTCCACACGATCACCCTGTCGTCGCGTCGCGACAACGATCGACCCGCGTGCGGTATGCCGCACAGCGTTCTCCACCAGATTGCCGAGCACCTGACGCAGTGCCGTTTGGTCAGCGAGCACATAGCGCGCATCAGCGGCGATATCGGCTTCGAGCGAGAGGGCTTTTGGTGACGCCGAGTCGCGGGCCGCGCCAAGCGTATCGGCCGCGACGTCGGCGACATCCACGCGAACCGGGTTAGGCACCCAGCCGCCCGACTCGATCCGTGAAAGGTCCAGCAGGTCGTCGACAATCCGCTGCATTCGCCGTGCGTTGTTGAGAATGCGGCCGGCGAACTGACGGCGGCGGTCGTCCGGCAGGTCGTCGTCATGCGCCAATGTCTCGGCGAAGCCGCCGATGATCGTGAGCGGCGTGCGCAATTCGTGCGAGACATTCGCCACGAAATCCCGGCGCACGGCTTCGAGACGCCTCACGCGTGTCAAATCGAACAGGGCGAGCACGGCACCGCCTCCGCCCAGCGGGCGCGCCGTCACGGCAAGCGTATGATCGCCTATCACCACTTCGACGCCTTCCGTCGTCGCGCCGCGAAACGCGTCGGCGAGCGCGTCATGCAATTCCCGCTTTCTCGGCAAGTGTTCAAGGGGGAATGGGACGGTGTCGCGCATCGAAAGCAATCGGCGGCCTGTTTCGTTTATCCGGACGACATTGCGAACCGCATCAACGGCGATGACGCCCTGGTCCAACGCTTCAGTCAGTTGCACGAGCAGCATCTCGTCCGCCCTGAGGGCGTCGAGTCGCTCGGCCAGTTGCTCCGCCAACTGCCGCAGCGCCGCGCCGAGTTCGGCCACTTCTTCGGGGCCACTCAGCAGGGGCCGGCGGGTGTAATCACCGGCGGCGAGCGCCTTCGCCACATCGCGCAGTTCAATCACCGGCTGCACCACGCTACGGGCCATCGCCAGCGAGAGCGCGAGAGCTATCAGCAGTCCAAGAAAACCGACCCACTCCACGCGGTGGCGTGCGGCCGCCACTGTTTCGTGAAAGGCGATTGCCGACATCGACACGCGCACGATACCCAGCGGTGCTCGCACGGCAACGTAAAATTCCAGATCGCCTCGCGACGGACTGGGCCGCTCAGCAAATCCCTTACCAGCGTCGCGCGCCGTCGCCACTTCAGGGCGCGACAGGTGATTCTCGAGTGTCGCCAAACCCGCGAGGTCAAAATCCGTGTCGCCAATAACGACGCCATCGGGACGAATGAGCGTCACCCGGTGCCCAAGCGCGGCGCCATCGGCGTGCGCCAGTGCGACAGGATCGACACCCGGCGTCCAGTGCACCGCGACGACCCGACCTTCCCGGGTCAGCGCGGCGATGGTGTCGGCCTTGAGGCGATCGCTCAACTGGCGATCAACCAAAAACACGATCATCACAACGAGGAACCCGACGACTGCGCCGGTGCCGAGGAGCAGCCGCTGCGTGAGCCTCACGCGTCTTTCGCCGGCGCCGGCTTCATCCGGTATCCAAATCCGCGAACGGTTTCAATCAGGTCGCCGGCGGATTCAAGTTTTGTGCGCAAACGCTGCACGTGCATATCCACCGTGCGCGTTTGAATATCCGGTGCGGCTTCCCAGACGGTCTCCAGTAGTTGCGATCGCGCCTGTACGCGGCCGCGGCGCTCGGCCAGCATCAACAGCAGTTTGAATTCCGTAGCGGTGAGTTCGACTTCTTTTCCGTCGACCGTGACACGGTGAGCGGCACGATCGATGGCAATCGGCCCGGCATGGAGCACGTCGGTTCCGACGGATGCGGCACCGACGCGCCGCAATATCGCCATCACGCGCAACACGAGTTCTTGCGGGCTGAATGGCTTGGTGAGGTAGTCGTCGGCGCCAAGCGAAAGGCCGCGAATGCGATCCGGTTCGTCCTTCCGCGCGGTGAGCATCAGCACGGCGATCTGTTTCGTTGCGTCGTCGGCGCGGATTTGCTCGAGCACTTCAAACCCGGACATTCCGGGCAGCATCAGGTCGAGCACGATCAGCGCCGGCTGGTCGCGGCGGGCCATCGCCAGCGCATCCGGGCCGGCGGCTGCCGACGACACGCGATACCCTGCTTTCGCGAGATGGTAAACGACGAGCGCGACGATATCCGGTTCGTCATCGACGACGAGTACCCGCTCGGCGGCGCCGGTGAGGTACGGCAGTGCAGGGAGTCCGATGGCGGTCAGGGCGCACTCCGCTGCAGGCGTCGGAGAATCGTCGCGATGATCAAGTCAATCGCCACCTTATTATGCCCACCGCGCGGCACGATGATGTCGGCATATCGTTTGCTGGGTTCGACGAACTGCAGATGCATCGGCTGAACGGTCGTGAGGTATTGCTGAAGAATTTCTTCGAGTGGCCGGCCGCGCTTGGCCATGTCGCGGCGAATGCGGCGGATGAGCCGCACATCGGCGTCCGCGTCGACGAAAATCTTCACGTCACAGCGGTCGCGCACGCGCTGGTCGACGAACAGCAGAATGCCGTCAATCACGACCACATCGGCCGGTGGAATTCGCACAGTGCGCGCGTCCCGCAAATGCGAGACGAAATCGTAGACCGGCTTCTCCACTGCCTCGCCGCGAGCCAGCGCATCGAGCTGGGATGCGAGCAGATCGAGGTCAAAGGCCTCGGGATGATCCCAATTCAGGTGGCGCCGCTCGTCAAGCGTAAGTTCCGTATGGTGCTTGTAGTACGCGTCCATATCCATGAACGCGACCGACGCTGGCGTCAGCGCTTCGGCGATCTTGCGGGCGACGGTCGACTTCCCGGAGCCCGATCCGCCTGCGATGCCGATAATGAGCGGCTTCATCCGTAGGTAATCCGATCAAACGACACGGAGTAAAGGTCCCGAATCGCAACCGAAAAGAAAAGCGCTGGAGGTGTCACGGTTCTGTATCGTGGCGGTCCCCCCTATAATTCGCAATGACCGAACCTGAAATTATCCGCGTATTCGTGAACGGCGCGGGATTGTCCATAAACCGTGGCTCCACTGTGCTCGACGCTGTCCGCGCTCACGACCCGGTGTTAGCCGATGCCCTGATTGCCGGCACGCGCGCCGCCACCGATAGCCGCGGACTGCCGGTGACTCCGGACACATTGCTTGCCGGTGGCGCCGTGCTCAGGATTGTTTCCGCCCGCGTGCTGCATCTGCCCGAAAGCGACGGATGACCACGCTCTCACGAGAACTGCTCCGCCGCATTCCCAAGGCGGAACTCCATTGCCATTTGGACGGATCGGTGCGGCCTACCACGCTGCTCGAACTCGGCCGGGAGCTCGGCATTCCGATGCCGGGCGACACGCCCGAAGCGCTGGCCCACCATATGTACGTCCGCGATGCCCGGCACCTTGAGGATTATCTCACGCGTTTCGATACCACGCTCGCCGTGATGCAGACCGCCGCGGCGATGGAGCGAATTACGTACGAACTCGCCGAGGATTCTGCGACGGATGGCGTGCGCTACATCGAGATTCGCTATGCACCAATATTGAACATCAAGGGTGGCCTCTCTCTAGAGGAGGCGGTAGATGCACCCCTCAAGGCCTTAGTGCGCGCGGAACGCGATTTTGGAATCACCGGTCGGCTCATTATCTGTGCGTTGCGTCATCTCGACCCGGCCGTCTCGCTCAAGCTGGCGCGGCTCGCTGTTGAATATGAAGGCAAAGGCGTTGTGGGATTCGACCTTGCCGGCGGAGAGGCGGGCCATCCGGCCTCGGTCCATCGCGCGGCATTTCTTCACGCCCGCGATCACGGATTGTTCTGCACCTGCCATGCTGGCGAAGGGGACGGACCTGAGTCGGTGCGTGATGCGGTGGACAATTGCGGCGCGCAACGCATCGGTCATGGAACCCGTCTCATCGAAGATCCGAAGCTCACCGATCGGCTTGCCGAGCAGGGCATTGCCATTGAGGCGTGTCTGACCAGCAACGTGCAGACCAGAGCCGCGAAGGATTATGCCTCGCATCCGGTGCGTGCCTATCTCGAACGGGGCATGCGCGTCACCCTCAATACGGATAACCGTCTGATGAGCGGAACGACGTTGACGGACGAGTACGTGCATGCGGCGACCGAGATCGGATTCGATTTTCAGCAGTTGTGCACGCTGGCCCGAAACGGGTTTGAAAACGCGTTTCTGCCGGAGTCGGAGCGACGCGCGCTGCTCCTGCGCGCCGACGCCGACATTGCGGCACTCCGCGCCGAGGTGGCCGCATGAACCCGCACGGCGCGGTCGCAGCGGCCAAAGCTGCCGACGCCGTTCGCGAAAAACTCGGGGCCGATCCACGTCCGGTCGCGGCGATTATTCTGGGATCGGGGCTTGGCGATTTGGCCGATCGAATTCAAAATGCCACCCGGGTGCGCTATGCGGACATTCCCGGATTTCACGCCACCAACGTTGCGGGGCACCGCGGCGAGTTGATTCGCGGTACACTTGGCGGGCGCGAAGTGCTGGCACTGGCCGGCCGCTTTCATATGTACGAAGGATATAGCGCCCGCACCGCCGGATTTCCCGTGCGGGTGGCGCATGCGCTGGGCGCGAAGGTGCTGTTCGCCTCGAATGCTGCCGGCGGAATAAATCGCGCCTTTAATCCGGGCGACTTGATGGTGATTGAAGATCATCTGAATCTGATGTTCCAGAATCCGCTTATCGGTCCGATCGAGCCGGGCGACACCCGTTTTCCGGATATGTCGGAGCCGTACTCGCGGCGACTGATCAAGGCGCTCCATGAGAGCGCCGCAGCCACGGGCATTTCTCTACGGCAAGGTGTGTACGGAGGACTACTCGGCCCGACTTACGAGACACCCGCGGAAGTGCGGATGCTCGAGCGGCTCGGAGCGGACGCGATTGGGATGTCGACGGTGCCGGAGGTAATTGTTGCCGCGGCGATCGGAATGGAAGTGGCGGGAGTCAGCCTGATCACCAACGCCGCCGCAGGGATTAGTTCAGCGGCATTGAATCATGTGGATGTGGTTGCGGTTGGTGCGGCGGCGGCGGCGAGGTTTTCCGGGGTGGTGGGGGAATTCATTTCTCGCATTTAGTGCGCTTGTTGAGTGGGAGTGCTGAGTGGGAGTATGAGTGCTGAGTGCGAGACTGGCGGGAGAAAGGCGTGGGAGATGAGTGGGAGACGGTAGTGGGAGGGCGCCGGGAATGGGCTGTTCCTCTCTCCCACTTGCTCCCACTCGCTCCCACTTGCTCCCACTCAATGCCTCCGTGATGCCGCTGCCTAAGTCCAGACGTCCAGCTTTTATGTATGCGGAGGCCTCAAAGACCGCTTTCGCGTCCCACCCAGCGAGTGCGAGAGAGAACCAGCCCACTCCCAAGAGCTCTCCCACTACCGTCTCCCACGCCTCTCCCACTCTTTTCTCCCACTAGTCTCGCTCTCAGCACTCATACTCCCACTCAGCACTCGCACTCCCAGAAACGTCCATCCCTCTCCAAGCGTCCTAAGTTGAATGCCCACTAGCGCATCAATGCTCACTCTCGCCAGAGACCTAAAACGCCGCAAAGCGCGGGAACGGCAGTCGCTGTTCGTCGCCGAAGGCGTGCGGGCCGTTGAGGAGTTGCTCCGGTCGCCGCTGCAGATTCGTGGCGCGCTCGGCACCGACGCCGTGCGCCGTCTGCCGCGCGGTCAGGCGCTGGTTGTTGCGCTTGCCACCCGCCAATTGCCGTTCGACGAAGTGAGTGAAAAAGACTTTCTCTCGGCTGCCGACACCGAGCACCCGCAGGGAATTCTTGCCGTTGCCGAAGTGCCGAGTCAGACGATCGCATCATTGCGCCTTGGACCTATCGCACGGATTTTGGTACTCGATGCCATTCAAGACCCGGGAAATGTTGGCACACTCGTGCGAACAGCGGCTGCCATGGGTGCTGCCGCTGTTGTCGCACTGCCAGGCACCGCCGACCTGTGGAATGCCAAGGTTGTTCGCAGCGCCGCTGGCGCGCACTTTCGTTTGCCGCTCGTCCAGTCCAGCGTCGACGAGTTGCTCACCTTTCTTGCCGACCACCAGGTGCCACTCTGGGGCACGGCCGCCGACGGCGCGCCCATCGGCGCGCCCATCGGCGCGGTGGCCGCGCCGCCGCGGCTCGCCATCGCTGTCGGCAACGAGGGTGCCGGCCTCAGTGATCGCATTCGTGCGGCCGCTGCGCACATGGTATCGCTGCCGATGGCTGGCGGCGTCGAATCGCTGAATGTCGCCGTCGCCGCTGGAATCACGCTCTACGCCCTCCGCCAATGAGCATGGCCTTCTTTGTTCTCGCCTTCGCGCTCGGCGCATGCGTCGGCTCGTTTCTCAACGTCTGCATTGCCCGCTGGCCGGTGGGCGAATCGGTCGTTGCCCCGCGCAGCCGGTGTCCCCGCTGCGGCGCGGCCATTGCCGGTTACGACAATATTCCGATTATTTCGTGGCTGGTGTTGCGCGCGAAGTGCCGCGGCTGCGGGCTCCCCATTTCGGCGATCTACCCGCTGGTCGAACTCGCCATCGCCATCGTGTGGGTCGTTTCGTTTGCGGAGTACGGACCGACATTTATGGCTGTACGCATCGCGATTTTCACGACGATTCTTTTTGGCGTCGCGGCGACGGACGCTAAGCACTATCTCATTCCCGACGGCTTCACGATCAGCGGTTTGATCTTCGTACTCGCCGCGAGCGTTGCCGGACTGTACCTGCAATCGCGACTGCCGTTCGCCGATCCGCTCGACGCGGTGTTCGGCGCCTGCGTCGGCGCCGGCGCGATTACAATCATTGGCTGGCTTGGCGAAGTCGTCCTCAAAAAAGAGGCGATGGGGTTCGGCGATTCCACGCTGATGGCGATGGCCGGCGCAGCACTCGGCCCGGGTCGCACGTTGCTGACGATCTTTGTCGGAGCACTCCTCGCCGCTGTGATTTTCTTGGCGGTCGTCTATCCGATCGGCTGGCTGCGGGCCCGCCGCCGCGGTGAAGCATTCGCACTTCCTCTGGTACCGTTCGGCGTTTTTCTTGCGCCGGCGGCACTGCTCACTCTCCTCTGGGGGTACCCCGTGATGACGTGGTACCTCGAGCTTTCGGGACTCTGATGTACCGAACCTATTCACGCGCCTGTGTCGCGCTCGTGGCGGTGCTGCCACTCCTCGCGTCGTGCCAGCAGGATCAGCCGGCCGGCAGTGGCCCGTATGCAAAAGAAGTCGCCAAGGCGGTGCCCCTCATCGAGAAATCGATCGGACTCAAATTCAAGCGACCTCCCAAGGTGGAGGTGCGCTCGAAAGCCGACGTGCGCGCCTTTCTCGAAAAGAAGTTTGACGAAGACGCACCGGCCCTCGAAATGGCCGGCGCCGAGCGAGCGTACAAGTTGCTCGGGATGCTTCCCGACTCACTCGACCTGCGGAAATTCACGCTCTCGCTGCTCGCCGAGCAGGTCATTGGTTACTACGACCCCGCTACGAAAGTCCTGTACGTAGTCGCCAATGGCGGGACGTCGAAGGACGCCCCGTCATCGGAGATTTTGAACATTACGATTACGCATGAATTGGTCCACGCCTTACAGGACCAGTACATCAGTCTGGATTCGATCGCCCGGACACGCGGCGACAACGATCGCCAGGCTGCCGCGCAAGCCGTGATTGAAGGGCAGGCCGTGTTCGAACAGCTGGCGGTCATGCTCGGCAATGGGAATATCGGGGCGGTGCTGCCCGGTGGCTGGGATCGCGTTCGCCAGATGATTCGCGAGGGGCAGAGCACGATGCCGGTGTTTTCGACGGCGCCGATGCTGGTGCAGGAAACACTGCTCTTTCCGTATTTGAGCGGTGCGGAGTTTATCAAGCAGTACAAAGAACGGCGCAACGGCGGGGTGCCGTATGCATCGATGCCGGTGTCAACACAGCAAGTGCTGCATCCGGAGCAGTTGCTCGATTCGGCACGGGACAAAAGTGGGCTGTCGGTCCCGATCCGCATCACGCTGCCAAAACCGAATGGCGCGACAGTGATCTACGAAAACGATTTGGGCGAATTCGAAACCCGCCTCTTTTTATATCAGCACCTTGGTGATGTGGGAATCGCGGCGCACGGCGCGGCCGGTTGGGCTGGTGATCGGTTTGCAGCGGTCAACACGTCGAAGGGCGCTGGCGTGACTTGGCTGACGGTTTGGAAATCGGCAATACAAGCCGCCGAGTTCCGGGATTTGATGGAGCGTACGATCGAACGTCGATATGGAGCGGTGCAGGGTAGCGGTGGGCGTGGTGAATCCCGGCATTTCACAGGGAAAAAGCGGCAAATCGAACTGACTGCCGTCACGCTGCAAGGTCATCCTGCCGTGCTCTTTACTGACGTACCCGATGGCGCGTCAACGAAGGTGATCGACGTCGCAAAGGTGACGTTCGATCGTCCATAAGTATGCAATGGTCAAGAAGACTGCCGACAGGAGGATGACGTGACACCGCCCCGATTCCAACAACTCTTCGTTCAACTCCTGCGCCTCTGGCGTCCGGCGCTGTCGCTCGGCGTGGTACTCATCGCGATGACCGGTTGCATCGAGTGGGCCCAGCCGATGCAGAGTTCGGAACTTACGGTCGCCCGCTACATCGCTGCTGTGCAGGACGTCGCGGGGACGGCGAATGCCGTGCTCGTCAAAGGCCCAGCGCCAGCAGCCGGCTCGGGGCCTGTTGTCACGGCCCCTATCCCGTCGCTCATTCTGCTGGGCGGCACGATTCAGGTTCTGGCATCATCAGCGACGCCATTCACGAAAGTCGCGGTCGCCGTGCCCGACGTGGACGACCACTGGGAGCTCACGCTGCCGGCGGCCGTGACCTCGGTGCAGATCCTGATTGTATTCAGTCAGGATATTCCGAAAAACACATTTACGATGAACCTCGGTGGCGCCACCGGCGGCTCCTTCGGTTTGATCCAGAGCAATGTCGTGAACGTGATTTCCGTTGGCACGGGTGACGTACAAGTGAACATCACCTGGAATTCACCTGCCGACCTCGATCTGCATGTGGTCGATCCATCTGGTGCCGAGATTTACTGGGCCAGCAAAACGTCCGTCACGGGTGGCAATCTCGATCTTGACTCGAATGCCGGTTGCGCGACGGACGGGCCACGTGCCGAGAATGTTTTTTGGTCCAGTGGGCTGATTGCGCCGCGCGGCCAGTACATCGTACGCGTAGATAATTGGAGCAGCTGCGGCGCGGCGGCGACGAACTACGTTGTGACAGTCAACGAGCGAGGGAAAGCACCGCAAGTATTCAGCGGTGTGTACACCGACGGTGGCGATCGCGGCGGGCGCGGGTCCGGGAAAAACATCAGCACCTTTCAGTACTGACTATTCGCGCGGACGGTCGTTGGTCGTTTGATCGTCCACCATGTGCCGGTCGCGCACCGGTCCGTCGGCGAGCGGCAGTGCGTCCGCCCGTTCGACTGGCGGCGCCGGCAGCAGCAGCGCATCGAGCACTTCGTCCATCGACGACACGAACGTGAACTGCATGTGCGGCCGCACGGCGGCCGGTACTTCGCGCAGATCTTTTTCGTTTGATGCCGGGAGCATCACGGCGCGCAACCCGGACCGGTACGCCGCGAGAACTTTCTCTTTCACGCCACCGATTTCCAGCACCTTTCCACGGAGCGTGACTTCGCCGGTGACCGCGATGTCGCGCCGTACCGGACGTCCGCTCATTACGCTGGCAATTGCGAGCGTGACCGCGACACCAGCGCTCGGGCCGTCTTTCGGCACCGAGCCGGCCGGGAAATGAATGTGCAGGTCGGTGGTTTTCATTTCTGCATCAACAATCCGCAGGGCGCGGGCTCTTGAACGCACGTACGAACACGCGGCGTCCACCGATTCGCGCATCACATCGCCAAGCTGACCCGTGACCGTGAGTTTGCCCGTACCGGCCATCCGTAGTGCTTCGATAGTCATCAGTTCGCCGCCATTTGCCGTCCACGCGAGGCCGGTCGCCGTTCCGATTTCCGGCTGAATCTCCGCTTCTTCGGTGGCATACCGCGCGGCGCCGAGGACTTCTTCGATGCGGGCCGTGTCCACCACCCACGCACCAGTTTCTCCCTGCGCTTTCCGGCGGGCCCGTTTGCGCATGATCGCCGCAAGGTTGCGTTCGAACCCCCGCAGCCCTGCTTCACGCGAGTAGCGGTGCGAGATCGTCACCAGCGCTTCGTCGGTGAATTGCAAATCGATGTCGCTGATGCCGTGCTCCTTGAGCAGTCGCGGCAATAAGTACAACCAGGCGATTTCAACTTTCTCTTCGACCGTGTAGCCAGCAATGCGGATCACTTCCATACGATCGCGCAGTGCCGGCGGAATGTCGAACAGGTTGTTCGCCGTGCAAATGAACAGCGCCGATGACAAATCGAACGGCAAGTTG
>JANYKA010000240.1 GCA_025358315.1 Gemmatimonadota bacterium
CACATACCGTCAAAAGTCATGTGCGTAACGTGATGGAAAAGCTCGCGTTGCACACGCGGTTGCAGATCGCCGCGTACTCCCATAGGGAAGCGACCGCGTAACTCCGCGAAGAGCGCTTTTTCTAGGCGCTAGCTCAACAGAAGTACGCATTTTTTCATCCATTCGTGCGATGGGTGACAGGCGTCGTTTCCCCTAATCTCCGTGTTGTGCCTCCCCGTCCAGAAGAATGGCGGAGGCGCTGGGCTCACGCCTCCCCCAGGTGAATCCACAAAACTCCCTCTTCGCGCTTCTAGGCGCATACAATTATGGCGAGATCACTTCTCACAGTACTGCTGTCACTGACCTTCGTGGCATGCACCAGCGGCGCGGCGAAAGACGCGTCGAGCACAGACGTCAAACCGGCCGGCAAGTCTGGCATTTTTGCGTCGGCCGATCGCTCACTGGCGAGCGGCACACGCGTCAACGCGACGATCGAAAGCGCGCTGTCATCACGGACCAACAAGCCCGGCGAAACGGTACGGGCGTCCGTCAGCAGCGATGTTAAGAACGCTCGTGGCACCGTGGTGATTCCGGCGGGATCGACCGTGCAACTCACGATCGAGCAGTTGGAGCCCGGCAGCGACCAGGTTCGTTCGGAGGGTCGCCTGAATCTCGTCGTCAATTCCGTGACGGTGAAAGGTCAGGTTTACCCGGTGTCGGCGAATCTATCGCCGGTTCCGCATTCCATGAAAGGGCGCGGCATCACGACCGATGAAGCGGCACGGGTCGGTGCAGGAACGGCCATTGGCGCAATTGTCGGTCAGGCCATTGGGAAAAATACTAAGAGCACGGTCATTGGCGGCGCAGTCGGCACAGTTGCCGGCGGTGCTGTGGCGGTTCGTTATGCCTATCGCGACGTGATTGTATCGGCAGGTACGCCGATTGTGTTCACGCTCGAAAGGTCACTGAATGTTTCGGCGAGATAGGGCACAGTCGTCCCTACGCTTGCTTTCACGAAGGTTGCAGGAGGAGTACAAATGATCAGCACTTCTATGAATAGAATTTTGCGCGCATTGTCACCTACGGGTTTCAGGGCGCGAGTCCTCGTCACTGTCGCGGTCGCCGGCGTATTTGCCTCGGCGTGCGATGTGCACGGGATCTCCGCACCCGGCACCGTGGCGAGCATTACCGTCACGCCGAATTCAACGCTGAGCCCGACCGGTACACAACAGATGGTCGCGGTCGGTCTGGATGCGGACGGACGCGTGGTCGGTATTTCGCCGACGTGGTCTGTCGCAGCTGGCGGCGGTACGATTAGTTCGACCGGGCTATTCACGGCGGGCAACGTGCCCGGGGTGTATGCGAATACAGTAGTGGCAACAGTGGGCACCGTTTCGGGCCGCGCAACAATCACCGTGATCGCCGGTCCGTTGGCGACGATAACGGTCACTCCGAACCCCGCTACGTTGAGTGTCTTGGCCACACAGCAGTTCGTTGCGGTGGGCAAGGATGCTGGCGGGAACACGGTTGCTTTCACGCCGACCTGGACCATTGTTGCCGGTGGCGGAACGATCGATCAGAACGGGAATTTCACCGCAGGCGCGGCGACTGGAACCTTTACCAATACGGTTCAGGCGTCGAATAGCGGACTCAAGGGTTTCGCAACTGTCACTGTGACCGCCGGTGCACTGGCGACTATCACCGTAACGCCGAACCCCGCGAACATGTCGATCAATGCGACGCAGCAGTTTGCCGCAGTCGGCAAGGATGCTGCGGGTAACGTGGTCACGATCGCCCCCACCTGGGCAGTTGTCGCAGGCGGCGGAGCGATCAGTGGAACGGGCCTGTTCACTGCTGGTGCAGTGTCGGGAACCTATACCAACACCGTGCGAGCAAGCAGCGGCGGCATATCGGGCTTTGCGACGGTTGTGGAGATCGGAGCATTGGCGTCCATCACGGTGACCCCGAATCCGGTCACTCTGCCGAGCAACACAACACAGCAGTTCACAGCGGTCGGTAAGGATGCCGGTGGCAACGTCTTCGTGATTTCGCCGGTATGGTCAATCGTGAACATGCCAGAGCTGTTGATGACACCACCGCCGTTCACGATTGACCATACCGGTGAAATCACGAAGACGTTGCCACCGGCATCCTTACCGACCGCTGTGAACTGCTGTGTTGTGTTGCTCGG
>JANYKA010000256.1 GCA_025358315.1 Gemmatimonadota bacterium
CCTTGGCGTCTGCATTGGCGTGATGTTCCTCATCACCGTGGTGTCAATCGTTGACGGCATGGGGAAGTACATGGAGAACGACCTCGTCGGCAAACTCATTGCCGTGAATTCGTTCGAGCTACGCCATCGCCCAAATATCACCATTGGCGACGTCAGTCGTGCCACGTGGGAGGAATACAACCGGCGGCCGCGCATTCTCGAAACCGATGTGCCGGCGGTGGCGGAGGTGCTCCCCGAGGGCACGCGGTGGGCGATGTATTCGACGGACGGCCTGCAGGTGGAGTCGGCGTTTTCGCGTCCGCGCACGGCGAGTATTACGGCCATTGACGGCGAATACTTTGAGATCAAGAAACTCGGCGTCACCACGGGCCGCCTGTTCACGCCTCAGGAATTAAAGAACGGAGAGAGCGTCGTGGTGCTCGGCCCCGATCTCGTGAAGCGGCTCTTTCCGAATCTCGATCCGGTCGGACGCAACGTGAAACTCGGCGGACGACCGTATCAGGTTATCGGCGTCGGCGAATCGCAGGGCAGCGCCTTCGGTCAGTCGTTCGACAACTACGTTATTGCTCCGTTCCGGTCGCCCGTGCATCGGCTGCTGAACCGGGCACCGCACGTCGTTGACGGCGTGATCGTCCAGGTGCAGAACGCGGAACAGATGCAGGACGCGAAGGAGCGAGTCGGTGCGGTGATGCGGGCCCGTCATAAACTCCATCCTGCACAGCACGACGACTTCACACTCGAGACCGCCGAGTCGGCGCTCGAGTTCTGGAATAAGATCAAGCGATACCTCGTACTGGCCGGCGTCGCGCTCCCCGCCGTTGGTCTCGTCGTCGGAGCGATTGTGATTATGAATATCATGTTGGTCGCTGTCGCCGAACGCACGCACGAGATCGGTATTCGCAAAGCGCTTGGCGCGCGCCGCAAAGACATACTCACGCAGTTTTTGATCGAGGCCGCCACGTTGAGCACCGTCGGCGCCGGCATCGGCATTCTCCTTGGCTTTGTCATGGCGGCGATTATCCGCGCCGTAACACCGATGCCGACGAACGTCGCACCTTGGTCCATAGGCGTGGGCGTGCTGATTGGCGCGGGCGTAGGAATTATCTCCGGCGTGTATCCGGCGAGCCGTGCGTCGCTGTTGGATCCTGTCGCTGCATTGAGGTCCGAATAATGTTTGAACGCATTGGCCGTCAACTCTACACGATCGGCGAGGGCGTGCGGATTGCCATCGACGCGATGGTGGCAAACAAGGTTCGCGCAGGGCTGACTATCCTTGGTGTCGCGGTGGGCGTGTTTGTTGTGGTGATCATGTCGGCCGCCGTCCACGGCATCAACGAGAGCGTGGCTAAGGATTTCGAAAAGGCCGGCCCGACGACGTTTTTCGTAATGCGCTATCCTATCACCTTCGAAAACTGCGATGGCTCCGGTGACACCTGCCGCTGGCGATCCAATCCGCAGATCACTTTTCCTGAGCAAGCCGCACTGCAGAAACTGACCTCGGTCGATCAGGTTGGCGTGCAGATGGGCTGGAACGCGCAGGCACGCGTGCGGGATCAGATCGCGCCGTCCGTGCAGATTGTCGGAGTTCTGGCCAACTGGCCGCAGCTCAACGCGCCCGACATGGAAGACGGCCGCGCCTTTACCGAATCCGAGGTGCGCGCGGCGGCCAGAGTGATCGTCATCAACACCGTGGCGAAGGATCGCCTCTTTGGTGAAAACGACGCGCTGGGGCGGGACATCCAGCTGAATGGCAGCCCGTTCACAGTCATTGGCATTTATAAGGACAATGCCAGTTTCCTGAGTGGCGGCGAGCATCCGAAAATTGTCATGCCGATCTTTTCTCTTGAGCGCCATCTCAACGCCCGCGTGCGCTACATGGGGCTTGTTGTGAAGCCGAACGCCAATGTGCCGCAGGATCAGGTGATTGACGACGTGATTGCCACGATGCGTGGTATGCGCGGCCTTCGGCCCGGCCGCGAGTCGAATTTCGCGCTGATCACGCAGGACAAACTCTTCGATGTCTATAACAAGATTTTTGGGATGTTCTTTCTTGTCATGATTGCCCTGTCGGCGGTCGGCCTGCTGGTGGGCGGCGTTGGCGTCGTCGCGATCATGATGATTTCCGTGACGGAACGCACCCGCGAGATCGGCGTGCGCAAAGCACTCGGCGCGACGCGGTTGACGATTCTGTGGCAGTTTTTGATTGAGGCCGTAACACTGACAGGCACCGGAGCGATGATCGGCTTGGCCTTAGGATGGGGCGTGGCGGTGATTATCCGTCACACGACTTCCGTGGCTGCGTCGGTGCCAGCCATGGCTGTCATCGCGTCGCTCGGCGCCAGTGCGATTACTGGCGTGATCTTTGGGATGTTGCCGGCGATTCGGGCGTCGCGATTGGATCCGGTGGCGGCACTTCGGTACGAATAGACGAGGACAACGGCGAAGGTTGCAGGGAAAACGGACGGAAAATTAAGGCGAACGTTGCAGGGCGAACGGAACAAGCTGTTCCGGTTCGCCCTG
>JANYKA010000281.1 GCA_025358315.1 Gemmatimonadota bacterium
CGGACGGCGGTCAGCGACTTTTTAACCGAATGCCTCAACCGCCGATCCTTCACGCGCCCCAGAAATACGCGACGTCGTCCCGTCTTTCATAATCCCCCATGAGTCCCGCAGCATCGCCCGATGCGTAGCGAGCTCCGGCGCTTCGAACGCCTGACGCTGCACGTAACTCCCGTCCGCCATGAGTTCCCACGCCTGGCGGTTGTCCAGCAATAAGGTTTCCAGCAGCGACATCAGGCGCGGATGCAGCTGCGGATCTTCGACGGGTGCGGCGCACTCCACGCGACGGTCAAAATTGCGGGGCATCCAGTCGGCCGACCCAATGTAGAAATTCGGAGCATCGTCGTTCGCGAAATACCAGAGCCGCGAATGTTCAAGAAAACGGCCGACCACGCTGATCACCCGAATGCGCTCAGAGAGGCCCTCGACCTGGGGGCGCAGGCAACAGATGCCGCGAACGATCAGGTCAATATCCACGCCGGCCTGTGACGCAGCATATAACGCCTCAATAGTTTCGGCGTCCACCAACGCGTTCATCTTGCCGATGATGCGGGCCGGACGACCCGCCCTCGCGTGCGCCGCCTCGCGTTCGATGAATTGAATAAAGCGCTCGCGCATCCCGCTCGGCGCAACAATCAACTTGCGGTAGACGCGCTGGCGTGAGAAGCCGGTGAGCATGTTGAACAGATCGCTGACATCGGCGCCAATCGACTGGCTACAGGTAAACAGTCCGATGTCCGTGTACAACCGTGCCGTCTTCGAGTTGTAGTTTCCGGTGGCCACGTGCACATACCGGCGAATGCCATCGGCTTCCCGACGAACGACGAGAGCCAGCTTGGCGTGCGTTTTCAATCCCTGCAGGCCGTAAGCCACATGGACCCCAAAAGATTCCAGCGTGCGGGCAAACGTAATGTTATTGGCCTCTTCAAAACGGGCCTGCAACTCCACGAGCACAGCCACCTGCTTGCCGCGCTGCGCCGCTTCGGTGAGGGCACGGACGATCGCACCTTCGCCGGTAGTGCGGTATAGCGTCAGCTTGATCGCCAGCGTTTGGTCGTCGCGCGCGGCAGCTTCTATGAACTGTTCAACAGTGGCCGAAAACGAATCGAACGGATGGTGCACGAGTAAATCGCGTTCGCGAATCACATCAAAGATCGAACGATCGCTGTCGCGAAGTTCCGCTGGCACCACCGGTACAAACGGCGGATCGCGCAATTCCGGCAGGTCAAGCAGCGCCAGCGTCATCAGGTCACCGAGATCGAGCAGTTGGCCCGGCTCGTGCACTTCGCGCTCGGTGAGCGGCTCGAATTCCGGATCTTCACTTTCTCGCAACTCTTCAAGCAGCAGCGCGCGCACCGGCCCCGGCATACCGGCCTGCACTTCCAGCCGCACGACCTCGCCGAACCGCCGCTGAAAGACCTGCTCCTCGATCATCGCCAGCAAATCTTCCGGCTCTTCGGAGTCGGCGATCTCCAGATCGGAATATCGGGTGATGCGAAATGTGTGTGACCCGAGGATCTGCATCCCCGGAAAAAGCGTGCCGAGGTGCGCACCAATGACCTGCTCAAGTGGCACGAAGTGATTCGGCCGGCCCTCGACTTTAACCCAGCGGGAGAGGGATTTAGGCACTTTCACGCGGGCAAAGTGTTCTGTGCCGCGCTCGGTGTCGCGAAGTTCCACGGCCAGCGACACCGACAAATTGGAGATGTAGGGAAACGGATGTCCGGGGTCGACGGCCAGCGGCGTCAGTACCGGATACACCTGATTCTCGAAAAACGCGTCCATGGCGAGGCGTTCCGCAGGCGCGAGTTCGGCCATCGACAGCAAACGCAGACCGCTTTCGGCAAGCGCCGGCAGCAGCAGATCGTGCAAACAGTAGCGGGATTGGTCCAGCATTTCCCGCACGCGAAGTTCAATGCGTTCGAGCTGGTCACGAGCGGTGAGCCCATCCGGCGGCGTTTGCTGCACCCGCGCCGACACCTGACGGCGCAGGCCGGCCACGCGCACCATATAGAACTCGTCGAGATTCGTACTGAAGATCGAGAGAAACTTCAGCCGTTCCAACAAACGGTTCCGCTCATCAAATGCCTCGGCGAGCACGCGCGCGTTGAACTCGAGCCACGAAAGTTCGCGGTTCAAGAAGTGCGCAGCGGAGAAGCGGGGCTCGGACGTCATGTTTCGTGGATATTCCGGTCTTCGAAATTATGTTTGATCTGTTTTCCTTCCGCGAGGTAAACCGCATCCTCGCCGATGTTCGTGGCAAGGTCAGCCACCCGCTCGAGGTTCCGGCTCACCAGAAACAGCTCCAGAGCTGCGGTGATCGTCGTTGGATCTTCCAGCACATGCGTAATCACAATGCGAAATACCGAGTCATTCAGTGCGTCAACCTGATCGTCCATCGCACACACCGCGCGCCCAAGCGCACCGTCGGCCCGAATGAACGCATCGAGCGCCTGGCTGAGCATTTGCCTGGCACGCCGGGCCATATCTTCGATTTCCGGGTCCGGCATAATGCCCGAACGCAATTGCGCCAAACGCAACGCCGACTGTGCAATGTTTACCGCATGGTCACCAACCCGTTCGAGATCACTGGAGATCTTGATCGTGCTGATGATGAATCTTAAGTCCCGTGCCATGGGTTGTTGCAGTGCCAGCAGCGCGATGGCGAGATGTTCGACCTCGATTTCGAGTGCGTCCATCGCATGATCTCCGACAATAACCGCCTCGGCTTTTGACACATTTCGCGTCAACAGCGCCTCAACTGCCATTTCGACAAGCGATTCTGCCCTTTCGGACATTTCGAACAGGCGTTGCTTCAAATCCTTCAGCTGCTCGTGAAAGTGACGGAATCCGGGTGCCGGAACCGTGGCCCCACCGCCGTGCGCCGCGCCAACCCCAGCACCTGTTGTCGTCGCCGCTGCTGCTGCGATTAATTCCGCATCTGTGCTCATCCGAACCTCCCTGTTACGTACGCTTCGGTCCGCTCATGCTGCGGACTGGTAAATAATTGACCTGATGGCGCGTATTCGACGAGCTGGCCGACGAAGAAGAACGCGGTGCGGTCTGATACCCGGGCCGCTTGCTGCAAATTGTGCGTCACAATTACCACCGTGAGCTCACGCTTCAACTCCACGAGCAGCTCTTCAATGCGCTGCGTGGCAATCGGGTCGAGCGCGGAGCACGGCTCGTCAAGCAATAGCACCTCGGGGTCGTTCGCCAGCGCACGGGCGATGCACAATCGCTGCTGTTGTCCGCCCGAAAGCCCAGTGGCGCTTTGCCGGAGACGATCCTTGACCTCATCCCACAAGACAGCGCGACGCAACGCATTCTCGACGATGCCATCGAGCACGGCGCGATTCGATTCACCGTTGATGCGTGGACCAAACGCAATGTTATCGTAGATGGATTTCGGAAAACAATTCCATCGCTGAAACACCATTCCGGCGCGCTGGCGTAGAGCGACGACATCGGTGCCGGACTCATAAATATCTGCGCCGTCGAGCCGGATCTCACCCGTGTGATGCGTGTCGAGAATTGTTTCGTTCAGGCGGTTGATGGATCGCAGAAATGTCGATTTTCCGCAGCCCGACGGCCCAATGAATGCCGTGATCGAACGCGCGTGTATGTCGAGGTTGATATCGAACAGCGCCTGCTTCTCGCCGTACCAAAACGAAAATTGACGAGCCTGCAGGATCCCGGGTACTCCGGGACCAGTAGGCCCGGCTGCCGGCTCGGCCGGCGCGCTCGTTCGAATGATATCGGTCATCCAAACCGTCCCGTGATATACGCTTCAGTGCGCGGGTCACGCGGGTTAGTGAAAATCTCCGCCGTCGGTGAAAACTCCACCATCTCGCCGTGCAGAAAAAACGCCGTGAAATCGGACACGCGTGCCGCCTGTTGCATGTTGTGCGTAACGATCACCACCGCAATGTCGGCCCGCAGTTCCCACACCAGCTCTTCCACTTTCTGCGTGCTGAGGGGATCGAGTGACGCGGTCGGCTCGTCGAGCAGGAGCACTTCCGGTTCCGTGGCCAATGCGCGAGCGATGCACAGGCGCTGCTGCTGGCCACCCGACATACCAACCGCGCTCGTGTCCAGTCGATCCTTGACCTCGTCCCACAGTGCCGCCCGCCGCAACGCTTTCTCAACGATCTCATCAATTGAACTGCGGACGGCATCGTCGTGGCGTGCCCCACGCAGGCCGGCCGCGACATTATCGCGTATGGACATGGTAGGAAACGGCGTTGGGCGCTGAAACACCATCCCGACATGCTTGCGTACGGCCGTCGGATTCATCTTCGGTCCGTAAATGTCGTGTCCGTCGAGCATCACCTTTCCCCGTACCGAGGCAGTGCCGACCGTCTCATGCATCCGGTTGAGACAGCGCAAAAACGTTGACTTTCCGCAACCGGACGGACCGATGATGGCGGTCACCCGGCGATCGAGCAATGTCATCGACACATTCTTGACCGCTGCGGTGGAACCGAACAGCGCTGTCAGCCCCTCGACCACCACGCGAGGCCGCGTTGGCAGCTCGGCCGGCGCATCGGCGCGGTGCTCGCGCAGATGGGTCGACGACCCGCGTGACCGGCGCGACTCAGTCGGCGCCAAGATCGATTCGGCCACGGGTCGCGGCTCTGGCCGCTAGGCTAATGATGAGTACAAGGGCGATGAGCACGAGGGCGCCCGCCCACGCCTGGGAGTGCCAATCATCGTACGGACTCACGGCATAATTGAAAATCTGCAACGGCAACGCCGCAATGGGTTTGTTGAGCGAGTACGAGGTGAACTGATTGCCGAGCGCCGTGAACAACAGTGGAGCCGTCTCGCCGGCGATTCGGGCCACGGCGACCAATGCGCCGGTGACTATGCCGGCAGTCGCAGTGCGTAACACCACGGTCATCGCCGTGCGGGCCCGCGAGTACCCCAGCGCCAGCGCCGCTTCACGCAGCGATGTCGGTACGAGCGACACCATCTCTTCTGTCGTACGCGTGACCATTGGCACCATCATCGCCGCGAGCGCGGCAGCGCCGGCGAGCGCCGAAAAATGTCCGATCGGCTTCACCAGAAACTGCCAGGCAAAAATACCCATCACAATAGACGGCAACCCATTTAAAACATCGGCAAGAAAGCGGACGGTGTTCGCGAGTTTCGTTCCCTTGCGCTCCACCAAATACAATCCGGCGCCGATTCCTACTGGCATGCCGATGACACTCGCCATGGCCACCAGCATCAGCGTTCCGACGATGGCGTTGTACATCCCGCCGCCGGTCTCGCCCGGCGGCTTTGGCGTATTCGTGAAGAAATCCACGTTGACCGATGACAGTCCGGATTTGAGCAAATGATAGAGAATCAGGATGAGTGGTATCGTCGCCAGCACTGCCGAGAGTGCCAGTACACCCACCATAAATGCGTTTGTAGCACGGCGCCGGCGCAATGTCTTCTGCGTTCTTGACGCGGTCTCGCGCTGGCGCTTACTCGGCCCCCCAGTGGGCAACGACGTCATCGCCGGATCGTCGCGATTGGTCACTTCGCACCCCGGGCCTGACTCGCCGTCTGCCACACCAACCATCGGGCCACGGCATTGACCAATAGCGTGATGACAAACAGAACAAACCCGACCGCCATGAGCGCCGAGAGATGCATCTCATTCGAGGCTTCGGCAAACTCGTTCGCAATCAACGAAGCGATGGTATATCCGGGCGCAAACAATGATGCCGCCAACTCATGGCGATTCCCGATCACCATTGTGACGGCCATGGTCTCGCCAAGCGCCCGACCAAGACCAAGAATTATTCCGCCAACAATTCCTGACTTTGCAAATGGAAGCACCGCGCCCTGGATGGCTTCCCACCGTGTGGCGCCGAGCGCCAGCGCCGCCTCGCGCTGCGAGCGCGGCACGGCGAGCAACACTTCTCGTGCCACCGACGAGATGTACGGAAGCACCATGATCGCGAGCACGACGCCAGCCGCAAGCATACTTGGACCGTATGCAGGACCGCTAAACAGCGGCGTGCCGCCCAAATGCAGCGTATCGCGCAAAAATGGCATAACGTGTTCGCGCAGGACCGGCACGAGCACAAACACACCCCAGAGTCCGTACACGACGCTTGGAATAGCGGCGAGCAAATCCACCAAAAACCCAACGGGCTGTCGCAGCCAGGGCGGCGCAAATTCGGCGACGTAAATCGCGACGCCCAGCGCCAGTGGCGTTGCCAGAATCAGCGCAATGATCGACGACACGATCGTACCAAAGATCGCCGGCGCGGCACCGAACTTCAGATTGACCGGATCCCATTCACTCGAAAACAGAAACCCGATTCCAAATTTCTCAAATGCCGGCCAACCGGCCTTGCCGACTTCGAAGATGAGCAACAACAGCAATAACGGCACGCACAGGGCAAAGAAGGTGATCGCCCCGTCATAGATGCGGTCCACGATCGCCCCGCCTCGCAGTGCCGCAGCCTCTATGCCGTGATCGAATGGCTGCGGCAGCGAGTGGGCTTCGTCGGAAGGTCCCGGCGGTGTGGACTGGCTCATCTTAGGAGAATACCACAAGCCGGGAGGCCGTCATACGACCTCCCGGCGAGCGTTACGTATTCGGTACGAGACTTAGAAGCCGATTTGGAAATGCATATACATGATCTTCGACTCGACGGCAGTCGATCCGCTCTGTGGCGTCAGCGACTGGTAGTCGAGGGAGAAGACCGCCTTGGAGTTGAGGTCCCAGGACGCGCCGGCGATCAGGAGCTGGTTGGCCGAACTGGTCGTCTGGACGTTGCCGGCCGACCGCTGATCGGAGTACGGCTTGAAATTGTCCAAGCGGGCAAACACGCTGAACGGCGACTTGGCTTTCGGGTTATCGCCGAATAACTCCACCGGACGCACGCTCAAGAAGGCGGACGTCAGTGTTCCCGAGTTTTGGTAGCTAATGCGCGGGCTCGCTGGCGTATTGGCGCCAGTTTCCACCGTCTCCGTACGCTGTCCATATTCGGCGCCCGCCGTGACGCGGCGATCCTTGATGCCGACAAACACGCCATAGCGATTCTTGTCCAGACCGCCGGTGACAGGCCCATTCTGGCCGGTGCCACCGGCAATAAACTTGCTTGCCGTTTTGCCGAAATAGGCCCAGGGCGAAAATGTAAGCGTCTTCAGAATCCCGTCTTTATTATTGCCAAACGGCGTCAGTGACAGGCGCGCCGAGTAGTCCTTATACGGGTCCAACTCGGTTTGCGTGTAGCCGGTGCCGTTTGCAACCGTGGCATAGACTTCGCCCATCTTGTTCGGCAATGTCAGCACGCCGGCGATTCCCACA
>JANYKA010000042.1 GCA_025358315.1 Gemmatimonadota bacterium
AATGTTCACTTGCTTGAAGCGCGCCGGCGGGCAACCGTGACTCACGGCGTTCGACTGACCGGGCTGGCCCTTGGCATCACCGAATGCGCCACCCAGGTGATAGGAGCGAGGGCCGCCAATCACATCCATCGATCCCCAAAACTCCGGTGTCTTGAATTGGTAGGCCACGTCCTTGAGCATGCCAACGATCTTGCCACCCTTGATCTCATAGAATACTTGGCCGGCGAATTGGCCATTGTAGCGCTGCTGGTCAATCGAGAATGAGCCGTCGCCGACGACCGCAATGCCCTTGTCTGTCTGCGCGATGATGTCCTCCCACACATAGTCATTCTTGCCTGGTTGCATCGAGACGTTCGGCATCCGCTGGAATTGCACGTCGCTCCAACTCTGGGCGTAGGAGCATCCATAACTCTTCACCGGCTTGCCAATCTTTTTGTAATACCAGTCGAGCATCGTGGCCTGTTCGCGTGTCGTCTGATAGTCCACGAAGATGCCATCCTTGATGATGTCAAACTTGGTGGGCTTCACGGCTTCGTCGTCCCAGCCGATGGCGCCGAGCGAGCCCGGCTGCTCGCGGTCACCGACGATATTCATGATCGGCGATCCAAACTTGAGTTGGCCGAGTACTTTTTCCGGCGGTGCAACGAAGCTCGTCCCTGCATAATTCGCCTCGTAGCCCATGGCGCGGTCGAGTTCCGTGGGGTGCGCCACTGTCTCGTGAATGGTGAGCCACATGTTCGACGGATGCAGAATGAGGTCGTAGCGACCCGGCTCAACCGGCTTTGCCGACAATTTCTGCACGGCATCGTTCGCCCACCGAGTGGCGTTCTCGGCGAGCTTGGAGTTGAGCACATGTTCGTAGCCGAGCCCCATGGGCGCGATGTCGTTGCTTTGGCGCGACTGGAAATCGGAGAAGTCGTCGGAGACGGCGGTGACCGACATCGACGGATAGGTGCGGTAGATCGTTTGCACGATATTCGAACCGTCGCTGGTCATCAGTGTTTTTTCTTCGCGGAGAAAGAACATCGATGACGACACGTTGCGTACGCCTTTCACTTTTGCGGCTGCGGCATTTGCGTCGAGCAACAGCGCGGCTTTGTCAGCTATGGAAATCGTGAACGGGTCAATTTGAATCGGGCTTTTCCATTCGCCGATTTGATTGCCCGGCGTGGGTGCCAACATCACCGGCTTGAGTTGACTGGCTCGATTGGCACGGGCCTGTTCGATGGCCGATTTCGCAACGGCCGCGACGGCGTCCTTGTTCAGGTTGCTGGTGGCGGCAAAGCCCCATGCGCCATCGACGAGCGTGCGGACACCAAGGCCGAACGTGTCGGAATCGCTGGCACCCTGCACAATTTTGTCACGCGTGTTGACGTTTTGTTGGCGTCGCGCGGCCACGCGAACGTCGGCATACGAAGCGCCGGACGATTTCGCGACGTCGAGCGCGACTTGCATGAGTTCTCGGATTGCCGGGTCGCCCGGCGTTGGCGTAGAGGCGGTGTAGAGCGTGCCACCGGAAAGAGCGCGCGCACCGATGGCCGATGAAGCAGCGATCGCAGCAGAGCTCTTCAGGAAGTCGCGGCGTGATGATGTCACTGGCCGTCCCGGGAGGTGAAAGGAGACAAATGGGCAACTGTGCAAAACATACGGGGGAGTGTGGCCGCTTGTTGAGTCATTGTGCAACGGCCATAGTTCGCTGATGCTAACTCGACCAGCCTCCGACGAATTCGCCCCCTACTACGCAGGATACATCGCGCTGGTACCTGACGGCGACATTCGGCACCAGCTACGCCGCCAGTTTCTCGATACCCTCGCCTTGCTCTCTGTGGTTCCGGATTCGAAAGCCGAAACGGGATACGAACCGGGGAAGTGGAGTCTCAAGGAAGTCGTGGGGCATTTGTGCGATGCCGAGCGGGTATTTGCGTACCGGATGTTGCACATAGCCCGCGGCGACGAAACGCCGCTCCCGAGTTTCGAACAGGACGATTGGATTCCGACGTCCCGCGCGAACAGCCGTACAATGGCAAGTCTATTGTTGGAGTTTGCCGCGATCCGGGCGGCGACCGTGCAACTCGTGGATTCACTCGACGATGCCGCGTGGGTGCGGCGCGGTACCTCCAGCGGCAAGATGATTTCGGCCCGCGCGCTGGCGTATATCAGCGCGGGGCACGAAATCCATCATGTGCGGATCATTCGCGAACGGTACTTGGCTTAAATGTGACCTGCCCGCCTTAAGCGGCCATCTTGCGGCACGCTTCTGCGCAGCGCTTGCACGCATCGGCGCAGGCCTTGCAGTGCTCCATTTCGTGTGCGCCGCATTCTTTCGCGCACCAATCGCAAATGTCCGCGCACAACTTGCACAGCTGTTTGGCGAACGGACTGTGACGTGCAATCGCGTCGGCGCAAAGCCGGCAGATCGCCGCACATTCGATACAACACGCCGGGCAGGCATTGGGGCTTGCCTTACCGGCCATATGTGCAAAACAGTGGCCGCATGCGGCCGCGCAGTCATTGCAGGCGGCGATGCAATCCTTGTCGCCCTGCACCAGGTGATCGCTCATGGTGTTTCTCCTTCAATTGTGATCGGACGCTTTAGTCGCGCCCGAGACGTCATTTCATTTGATGGGGCTTGGCCTTACCGGACATTTCCGACATGCCCGCACAGTGTTTCAGGATCATGGACGTATGCTCGGCGACTTTCTTCGGGTCTGGCGCAGCGGCATTGAGCTCGGCTTCCAGCTCCGTGAGATGCTCATTGACTGCCGTGAGATGGGTCTCCTTATGCTGCTTCGTATCCATCATCGCCGGCGTTGGGTGGTCACCCATCATCGAGACTTGAGCCAGATGGTGTTCTTTCATCTGGTCGAAGCTGCGTCGCATTTCAGCGGCGGCCGGCCGGGCCAGATCGAGGTTCACGGACTTTGTTTTGGTGACCTGACCCTGTAGCGCCTTGGCAAACGTCGTCAGGTTGTCGCGGTACGCCATTGCGAGTACGTGATGCGGCCCGTCCATCATGCCCGGCATGCCCTGCATGCCTTCTTGATGCATGGGCATTTTGGTAGTCATTGGCATGGTGCCCTGTGCTGTGCCCGTTGCAGCGGCGCTGCTCATCAGGATAGCCAGAAGGCCGGCGGCGACCGGGATCATCGAATGCTTTTTGTTTTTCATAGTACCTCTCGTCCGTGGCTGTGCCGCGACGGTCCGGTGCCTCAGGCATCGCGGCGAGTGGGATAATAGAACGCTTTTATGAAAACTCGCTGCGGACTGGAACGGCACAATCCATCAAACGGCTGAGTGTGGTACTAGCTAGAAAGACTGAGCCGTAAACAGCGGGCTCCGCGATTAGGGGACAGGGCTCACGGAGCGGTGTTCGCGCGCCAGCTACATATGAATTGCCCGGCCGCTGACGGCGAGCGCTGCTTCTTTCACCACTTCGCTCAGCGTCGGATGCGAATGCACGGTGATGCCGATGTCTTCGCTCGTGCCGCGGAATTCCATTGCGAGCACGACTTCGGCGAGTAAGTCGCTCGCGTTCGCGCCGATCATGTGGACGCCAAGAATTTCGTCGGTCTGCGCATCACAGATGAATTTCACGAAACCACTCGTCTCGCCCATCGTGCGCGCACGGCCATTGGCAGAGAAGGGAAACTTTCCGGCCTTGTACGCGCGGCCGCTGGCCTTTACTTCGTGTTCGGTAAGGCCGGCCGCCGCAATTTCCGGCCAGGTGTAGACAATGCTCGGCATGTTGTGATAGTGCATATGCACGGGCTTGCCAGCGATCACTTCGGCGGCAATTACGCCCTCTTCCTCTGCCTTATGGGCAAGAAGTTTTCCGCCGACCGCGTCACCGATCGCATACACATTTGGCAAGTTGGTGCGCATCCGGTCGTCTACCGAAATCTCGCCGCGTGAGCCCAGTGTCAATCCCAACGCCTTGGCGTCGATTCCGTACAGGGCGGAGTTCCGGCCGACAGAGACCAGCACATAGTCACCGTCGAGCGTGAGCTTCGTGCCGCCCGCTTGCTCGACATCAACGAACACCCGGCTTCCCTCGCGCCGGCCGCCGACAACTTTCGTGCCAGCGTGAATCGCGATGCCCTGCTTACGAAAAATCTTGTCTGCTTCCTTGATGATGTCTTCGTCATTTCCCGGCAAAATCGTCGGCGCATATTCAATGACCGTGACCTTTGCCCCTAACCGGCGCCAGACGGACCCAAGTTCCAATCCGATCACTCCGCCCCCGATAACAATTAAATGCTTCGGGACTTCCGGAATCTTCAGTGCCCCAACATTCGAGAGTACGCGTTCCTCATCAAACGGGAAAAACGGAAGCGCACTCGGCACGGATCCGGTGGCGATAATAACATTTTTGGGTTGATACGTGGTCACGGAGCCGTCGCGGCCTTTCACCTCGACCGCATTTCCGGCCTTCAGTGTGCCCCATCCTTTCGCCCATGTGACTTTGTTTTTCTTGAAGAGAAACTCGACGCCCTTGGTGTTCTGGAGGACGACATCATCCTTGCGCTTCATCATCTGCGCGAGGTTCAGTTTCAGTTCGGACACTGTGAACCCGTGCTCCTCGGCGTGGAGCCGAGTGAATTCGAAGTGTTCCGAGGATTGCAGAAGTGCCTTCGACGGAATGCAGCCGACGTTGACACAGGTCCCACCGAGCGTGACGTCGCCTTCGACGCAGACGGTTTGGAGACCGAGTTGGGCGGCGCGAATGGCAGCCACGTAACCGCCTGGACCACCACCGATGATAAGAACGTCGGGACTGAGATTTAGATCGGGCATACCGGAAAGATAATGCCCTTTCGAGACCCGAAAGCGTCAGTCGATCAGCATTGAAGCAGGATCTTCCATCAGTTCCTTCACTCGCACGAGATACAGCACGGCCTGCTGCCCGTCGATTATGCGGTGGTCATACGATAGCGCCACATACATCATCGGCCGTACCTCGACCTGGCCGTGCACTGCCACCGGACGATCCTGAATTTTGTGCAGTCCGAGGATCGCCACCTGCGGATAATTAATGATCGGCGTCGAGAGCAACGATCCGAACACTCCGCCATTGGTGATCGTGAAAGTGCCGCCGGTCAGGTCGTCCATCGTGAGCTTGCTATCGCGGGCGCGCTTCGCGACTGCGGCAATCTCGCGTGATATGCCGAGTATTCCGAGTTGGTCGGCGTCTTTCACATTCGGTACGACTAGTCCGGCCTCACTGGCGACGGCGATGCCGAGATTGACGTAGTGCTTATAGATGATCGAATCGCCGTCGAGCTGAGCATTGACGGTCGGGAATGCCTTGAGCGCCATAATCGCCGCCTTCGCGAAGAACGGCATGTAGCTCAACTTCACGCCGTGTTCTTTCTCAACCTTTTCCCTCATGCGATCGCGGAGCGCCGAGATGGCGGTCATGTCGATTTCATTGAAGGTCGTGAGGTGGGCGGTGGCGTGTTGTGCCTGCAACAAATTCTCGGCGATGCGCTTACGGCGCGTCGTCATTTTTTCGCGCGTTTCGCGGTCGCCGGTGCGCGGTGCAGGAGGCCGGGCCGGGGCGGGAACCGCGGCGACCGATGGTGGCGCCGAAGTAATGGTAGGGGCAGGTGCGGCCGCCGCAGGTGCCCCTGCCTGTGCCGGCGCGGCGATGGCCGCGATCACGTCGGGCTTGCTCACGACTCCGCCGCGCCCTGAGCCAGAAACCGCGGTGATATCAATGCCCGATTCGTCGGCCAAGCGCCGCGCGGCTGGTGCGCTGCGCACTTCGGTCGGCGTCGCGACAGGAGCAGGGGCCGCGACCGGAGCACGTGCCGTGACCGGAGCAGGTGCCGTGACAGTGGCCTGAGGTGGAGCAGGAACAGTTGCAGGCGTCACAGCCGCCGGGGCCGTCGTTGCGGCAGCGCTGGCGGCGCCGGCCTTACTCTCATCAAGCTCGCCAAGCGCATCGTTTACTTTCACCACGTCACCTTCGTTCTTGGTGCGTTTGGTGAGTAGTCCGGCTTTGAGCGCGGTCACTTCGACGGTAATCTTATCTGTCTCGAGTTCGACCAGCGTTTCGCCGGCGGCAACTGTGTCGCCCTCTTTCTTGAGCCAGCGCGACACAGTGGCTTCGGTGATCGATTCGCCGAGTGGCGGGACGATGATTGCAAGCATTCCGAAATATAGTCGCAGATGGTCACAGTAGCTCGAACCGGAGTCGAACGTGCGTGCACTCACCATCGACGCCCACGGCGGGCTTGAACAGATCACGTTCCGCGACGATGCCGCGCTGCCATTGGCGGGCGGTGCCGGGGATGTGCGCGTGCGCCTTCGGGCGGCGGCACTCAACCATCTCGACCTGTTCGTCGTGGCCGGAATACCCGGTGTGAACATCACCCCCCAGTGGGTGCTCGGCGCCGATGGAATGGGTGTGGTCGAGTCGGTTGGTACTGATGTCCGAACCGTCAAAATCGGCGACCGGGTGGTGATTAATCCGGGAGTTTCATGTCACGTCTGCGAATATTGTATGTCGGGCGATCAGTCGGCGTGCGTGAAATTTGCCCTGCTGGGCGAGCACCGGCCCGGCACATTCGCCGAGTTCGTGACCGTGCCGGCGATCAACGTGCGCCGGATTCCGGATGCGATATCCGACGTTCAAGCCGCCGCATTCACGCTGGCGACGCTCACGGCGTGGCGCATGGTCGTCACCCGGGCGCAAGTAAAACCCGGGGAAAATGTTCTCATTCAAGGGATCGGCGGGGGCGTTGCGGTTGCCGCCCTACAGATTGCCAAAGCGCGCGGTGCGCGGGTGTGGGTGACGTCGAGCAGTGACGAGAAACTTGCAAAGGCCGCCGCCATCGGCGCTGACGAAACGCTCAATTACACGACTACCGATATCGCCCGTGAGGTGCGGAGGAGCACGAATAAGCGTGGCGTCGATGTGGTGATCGACAGCGCCGGCTCGGCGAGCTGGGCGAGTTCGCTCGGCGCTCTGGGCCGCCGCGGGCGTCTCGTGACCTGCGGTGCCAGCAGCGGCCCCATAGTACTGACGGATCTCCGGAAAATGTTTTGGAATCAGTGGACGCTGATGGGATCGACAATGGGAAATGACGCTGAATTCGACGCTATCGTGGGCGAGTTGGCGGCGGGGCGGCTCATACCGTCGGTCGATATCGTACTGCCGCTATCAGAGGGACGCGCCGCGTTCGAACGGCTGGCAAGCGGGAAACAGTTCGGCAAAGTGGTGGTATTAGTCGATGGCTGACCGGGCACAGTATGACTTGGCCGAGGAGAAGGCGATGCGGGAGCAATTCACCCGGGGCGAGATGCCCGTGTGTCCGCGGTGCGGAGTTGCAATGACGGAGCGGAAAATCGGCGGGGGAAGTTTTGGGCTCGGATATGCGCGCAAGCGGGAGTGGCTGCTGTGTCCGCACTGTCATCGGAGCGTTTTGTTTGACGTGAAGCGCGGGACGCGCAACTGACGCGGCCATCCGGCTCCTATGCCTTTTGGGGCCTGACCCTCTACATTTCGGTACCGATATGAACGCCCCACAGAATTTCGCCGACCGACTCCAAGAGAGCCTAGCCCAGTTGTGGGAATTCGTTCCCGCACTCGTTGGCGCCACGATCGTACTTTTCGCCGGCTATTTACTGGCGAAGCTCGTGCAGAAGGGCGTTGGCCGGTTGTTACGCCGTGTGCATCTCAATGATGTACTGCGCAAAGGCGGCGTGATTCAGGCCGTTGATCGCACTGGCACGCATTTCAATCCAACGCGCGTCGTGGCGAATCTTGCGTTCTGGTTTGTGCTGTTCACGGTGATGCTTGTCGCGGCAAATGCGTTAGGTCTCGACTCGCTGGCACAGGTGTTCGGCGAGTTGGTGAGCTACATCCCGAGTGTCATCGCGGCGATTGTCATTGTGATACTCGGCATTGTGCTCGGCGATTTTGTCGGCGGGCTCATTATGGCGAGCACGAGTGCGCTGCATGGCGGCCCGACGCTGGCGCGGGCTGGCAAGGGCGGGGTGATCCTGTTGGCGGTGTTCATGTCGTTGCAGGAACTCGGCGTTGCGACCGATATCGTGACGACGGCCTTTGCGATCATCTTCGGGGCCATCGCACTGGCGTTGTCACTCGCGTTCGGACTTGGCAACCGTGAGCTCGCCGGTGAAGTGACGCGCAAATGGTATGAGGACTACAAGGCGGAGCGCGAGGCGATCGATCGCGAGGTCAAGATTGAAGAGACTGCAGAGGGGATGGGTGACGACGATTTGCCGCCGCCGGTCGCTCCGCCGCGGGAGCCAATCCACACGCCGGTGACGATCACCCGGACGTAGCACTTCCCCCGTGCGAAAACG
>JANYKA010000046.1 GCA_025358315.1 Gemmatimonadota bacterium
CGCCGCCGGAGCGGCGGCGAACGAGTCCGCGTACGTCACGGTCACGCGGCCTCCATTACCCAGTCGTAGCCCTTGGCTTCGAGCTCGAGCGCCAGTTCTTTCCCGCCGCTCTTCACGATGCGGCCACCGGCCAACACGTGAACAAAATCGGGAACGATATAGTTGAGCAGGCGTTGATAGTGCGTGACAACAATCGTGGCGTTGTCGGGGCGCTTGAGCTTATTGACGCCCTCGGCGACGATGCGAAGTGCGTCGATGTCGAGGCCCGAATCGGTCTCATCGAGAATGGCGAGCTTCGGTTCCAGCACGGCCATCTGGAGAATTTCGTTGCGCTTTTTTTCGCCGCCACTGAAGCCGGCGTTTACTGAACGGTGCAGCATCGCCTCGTCCATTTCGACGAGTTTGAGTTTGGATTCCATGTGATCGAGAAATTCGATCGGATCCATCTCTTCGAGGCCACTCGCTTTCCGGATTTCATTATACGCGGAGCGGAGGAAATACGCGTTGGTGACGCCGGGAATTTCTACCGGATACTGAAAGGCGAGGAAGACGCCCTTCTGGGCGCGCTCTTCGGCGGGCATCTCGACCAGATCCACGCCATTGTAGAGAATGGAGCCCGAGGTGACGCTGTAGCCGGGATGACCGGCAATAACCTGAGCGAGCGTGCTCTTGCCAGAGCCGTTCGGGCCCATAATGGCGTGCACCTCACCGGCATTTACGGAGAGGGTAATGCCCTTCAGAATTTCTTTATCGCCAACGTTGGCGTGGAGATTATCGATCTTCAGCACTGATTTCAATTCCTATGGTTAGCCGACTGAACCTTCAAGCGTGATGCCCAGCAACTGCTGCGCTTCGAGCGCGAACTCCATCGGGAGTTCCTTGAACACTTCGCGGCAAAAGCCGCTGACAATTAATGAGATTGCCTGCTCGGCGCTCAGGCCGCGCTGCTTGCAATAGAAAATCTGGTCTTCGCCGATCTTGCTGGTGCTGGCTTCGTGCTCGAGGGTCGCGGTATTGTTGGCGACCTCGATATACGGAAAGGTGTGTGCTCCGCATTTGTTACCGACGAGCATGGAGTCGCACTGGGTGTAGTTCCTGGCGCCGTGGGCCTTGGGGAGAATCTTTACCTGACCGCGGTAGGAGTTCTGGCCTTGTCCGGCGCTGATGCCCTTGGAGATAATCGTGCTCTTGGTATTCCGGCCGATGTGGATCATTTTCGTGCCGGTGTCGGCCTGCTGGTGGTTGTTTACCACGGCGACGGAGTAGAACTCGCCTGTGGAGTTATCACCCTGCAGGATGACACTGGGGTATTTCCAGGTGATCGCTGAACCGGTTTCGACCTGGGTCCATGAGATCTTGGAATTCGTCATCGCTTTGCCGCGCTTGGTGACGAAGTTGTAGATGCCACCCAGCCCGTCTTTGTCGCCGGCATACCAGTTTTGCACGGTCGAGTACTTCACAGTGGCATTGTCGAGTGCAACGATCTCGACGACCGCAGCGTGGAGCTGATTCGTGTCGCGCTTTGGCGCGGTGCATCCTTCCAGATAGCTGACATACGCGCCTTCGTCGGCGACGATCAGCGTGCGTTCGAACTGCCCTGTTTCGGCGGCATTGATTCGGAAATACGTGGAGAGCTCAATGGGGCAGCGCACGCCCTTGGGGATGTAGCAAAAGGAGCCATCGGAGAAGACAGCTGAGTTGAGCGCGGCGAAAAAGTTGTCGCTATACGGAACCACCGAGCCGAGATATTTCTGAATGAGATCGGGATGATTGGCGACGGCCTCACTGAACGAACAGAATACCACACCATACTGGGCGAGCTCGGCTTTCATCGTGGTGCCGACGGAGACGGAGTCGAAAATCGCATCGACCGCGACGCCGTTCAGGCGCTTTTGTTCGGAGAGAGAAATGCCGAGCTTGTCGTAGACCTTGAGCAGCTCAGGATCGACGTCATCGAGCGACTGAAGCGGCTTGACGCTTCTCGGAGCAGAGTAGTAGCGCGTTGCCTGGTAATCGATGGGCGGATATTTGACATTTGACCAGTGGGGCCG
>JANYKA010000052.1 GCA_025358315.1 Gemmatimonadota bacterium
GAGGTCACCGGGTTCGGTGGAGGATTGCCGAAGCGTTGCGGGAATAGCTCAGTTGGTAGAGCACAACCTTGCCAAGGTTGGGGTCGCGGGTTCGAGTCCCGTTTCCCGCTTGTGGGGTCGTTAGCTCAGTTGGTTAGAGCGCCACGTTGACATCGTGGAGGTCACAAGTTCGAGTCTTGTACGACCCATGAGTTAGACGGTAGAAGGGAGACCGTAGACGGGAGACGTGGCGCGGTGCGAGTTGGGTTGCTACGTTGCGGTTCCTCCGTAGTTGCAGGGCTGCCGGCAGCATGGGCAGAGCGGTTCTCAGTGCGCCTATAGCTCAATTGGATAGAGCATCTGACTACGGATCAGAAGGTTGGAGGTTCGAGTCCTTCTAGGCGCGTTGCGGTACTGCGGTCGTCACACGGGGCGTAGCTTAGCCCGGTAGAGCGCCTGCTTCGGGAGCAGGAGGTCGCTGGTTCGAATCCAGTCGCCCCGACTGACGAAAGTGATTACGGATAAAAAACTTACGGAAATCGCCCGATGCTTTTAAGCTCGGGCGATTTTTCTATTGGAAGCCAATTGGAAGCGCTTGAGCAAAGTTCTCTAGCGGATGTTGAGGCACCATTGTGACGCGTGTTATCGAGCACTGAGTTCGTTGAGAATGGTGAGGAGTTTCCGCATGCAGGCGACGAGGGCGAGTTTCTTTTGGTTTGCCCGCGGCGAATAGACGTTGATACAATTGCGCAATCACGATGTTATGCTCGCTCGCGACGAGTGCGCTCTTGTACAAGACGGCGCACACGGTTGACCGTCCGCCTTTCACAAAGCGTCCTCCGCGCATCCTGCCGGAATCGCGACTGAGCTGCGCAACACCGGCGAGTTTTGCAATCGCGCGACGTGATAGTGCCCGAGTTCTGGCAAGTCCGCGAGCAACGTGCGCGACAAGATCGGACGAACCCCTGGCACACTTCGTGAGCACCGTGGCCGTCGACTATCTCAATGGGCCCATTTTGCGAGCCAATCAGCGACCGCACCGAGGAGCGCCGGGTTGACCGATAATGAAGGCAGCTTTTTGTAGTTGCTCGGCGACCCGTCGACGTCGTACACCAGCAGGTGGTTCGTCGCTGGAATCATCTTCACAGACACGCTGCGGTTGCCGCCCGAGTGTAACGCCTGGGCCAGCTCCAGTGCTTGGTCTGGACTCACTTGCTGGTCGGTTGCGCCTTGCACGATCAGCACGGGCACGTGAACGCGCTTCGCCGTCGGCAGGGGATCGTAATCAAACCAGAACTTGAGCCACGGCGTCTTGGCAAGCAGGGCGTCGCGCGCGACGGCGTTCCGCGCAATTGCCGAATCGAGCGCACCGCCACGTACGCCCTGCGCGGCAATGGCGTCCCGCACCTGCGCGTCCGATATCGCGCGCCCTGTGTGCGACGGCCCAGCGATCAACACAATGCCGTGCAGCCGACGATCCGTCGCCGCAATCATCGGTGCGATCATGCCCCCTTCACTGTGGCCAATCAATCCCAGCTTCGAGGGGTCGACGTCCGGACGCGTACGCAGGTACTGCAGTCCGGCGCGGATGTCATCGGCGAAGTCTGCGCTGGTCGCATCGGGCGAACCGCGGTCGGAGCCCCCGACACCGCGGTCGTCGAGACGCAGCACCGCGATACCGCGCCGCCCGAGCGTATCCGCGATCTGCCGAAACGGTTTCCAACCCGGGAGCGCGGGCGTTGCTTCGTCCCGGTCTTCGGCGCCTGATCCGGTAATCATCACGACTGCGGGAACGCGCGTCCCGGGCGCGTGACGCGGCATCGTCAACGTCCCCGCGAGCACAATCCCGGCCTTCACGTTCCGCAGCTGGACGTCTTCGGCCGTAAATGGAGCTCCTTTCGGCGCGGAATAATCTGGCCGATCCGCCACGCGCGGGGCCGTATTATCGCTCGCCCCCGTCCGACTGAACCGCACCCCTTGGGCGGGTATGATTGCCCCAAGCAACTCGCCGGCGGGCGACACTTGCGCGCGCACCTCAGTGCCAATGAGCAGCACCGCAGAGTCTGCGCCAATCCACTGCACCGTCGTGGTGCGCACCTGGCCGCCCACCATCGCGAACACGGGAATCGTTATCGGTCCGCGTCCGAGCGCGCGCGCACGAACGAAGATCTGTTCCAGACTTGCAGCGGAGAGATTGATGAACGGCAGTGTACCGGGCGGCACCGGCAACCGCTTCGCCGACGCGGCACCAGCACTCGTCGCCAGTAACACGGTATCGGAGGTGAATGTCGCGGTCGCCACTTGCAATGGATCGGCAGCTGGCGCGTCGGCGGCATGCCGCACCGTGGATTCCAAGTGGGAAACAAGGCCGTCGGGTTGCGTGGTCATGATCACGCCGATGCGCACGCGTTGTTGACGGTTCATGAGGTCCGATGCAAGGCGCGTATCGTTCCGCGTCACGCGTTCGACTACAAGCGTGTCGTCGCCGAGCCGGATCACAAAATCATTGGTCCAGCGCAGCGGCAACGCCGGCGGTTGAGCGGATGCGACCGCGGCACAGGCGAGCGAGCCGACGAGCCCGATATGGTACGTGCTGCATTTCATCGACGAAATCCCGGCCGCTGGACGGCCAAACGTGAGAATAGGTTGTCGCACTACCAACACTCGGCTCGTCAAGTTTCAGCATGCGGCCGGCAGGCACGATCGATTCAAAGCGGCTGGCGCGATGTCGCAGGTTCACTGTTGAAGCGCACGACAGTTGCTAATGAGCGAAGTCCCTTGCCTTAGCTGTAAGCAGCGCCGCCAAGCAACACGCGTTGGCTCAACCATTGGGCGAACGTGTAAATACTCGCAGGCATTCACGCCAGCCAGTATCGCGTAGACTTCCCCGTAAAGCGCACAGTTGGAAATCAGACAATTCGGGGGCTGACGTTGGTCCCGTTTGTAGACAGTGCGCAGTAAGAATCAGGTCGCGTTGGCGATGATTGTCTCCTGATGTTTGAGGACAAACTCACGGGGTGTCAGGTCACCCAGCGAGCTATGTGGACGGTGTTCGTTGTAGTCGATGCGCCACGCGTCGATGACACGCTTCGCGTGGTCCAGTGATACAAATTGATGCACGTTCAGGCACTCGTCGCGCAAGCGTCCCTTAAAGGATTCGATGTGACTGTTATCCGTGGGCTTTCCGGGCCGCGTGAAATCGAGTGCGACGCCGCGATAAAACGCCCACGCTTCCAACGCCTTCGACGTGAACTCGGTGCCATGATCGACGGTGAGCGACTGCGGCAACTGCTGCGGTAACACGTGCTGTTCAAACGCGCTCACCACGCGCTTCCCGGTGAGCGAAAAGTCGCAGGCTAACGACGGACTCTGACGACTCCACTGATCGACGACCGTCAGCACGCGAAACGGCCGTCCATCGATGAGCTGATCGTGCACAAAGTCCATACTCCAGCGTTGTTGCACGCCGGTCGGTACCGGTACGGCGCCTCGATGCAGCGCCATGTGCTTGCGGCGCCGCACGCGCATCCGTACCTGCAGGCCCGCCAAGCGATGCAAGCGCCGCACGCGCTTCTTGTTCACGCGCCAGCCTTCGCGTCGCAGCAGCACCCAAATGCGCTGATACCCGAAACGAGGACGTGCATGCGCGAGGTCGCGAATACGAAGCCGCAACGCGGTTTGATCGCGCGCCACACCCGGTTTGTACCACCCACTGCGGCTGAAGCCCGCTCCGCGACGACATGCTTGAGTCGCGCGTTCTGGTCCTCCAGTGATCGCATGCGCCGCAGCTCGCTGACCCCGAGGTGCGCGAACATCTTCTTCCAGAGGTAGAACGTCGCTTCGCTCACGCCGAGTTGTCGGCACACATCGGCCACGGCGGTCCCACTCTCCGCTTGGCGTAACGCGTGCGCGACCTGTTCTTCGCTGAACTTCGATTTCTTCATACCGCGATCTCCTTACCCGGTGCGGGTCATGGACCGCCAACATTGCCCCGACTTTTTCTACTTTACAACCGTCCACTATTCTGGGGGGACGTCAGATGCGCGTAGTCGAGCGCACTCGCGACTTCACGTGCAATGCGCACGGCATCGGCGATCGGTAATTGTTTTTCGCGTTCCAATCGCGCGCGCAACGTTTCCCCCGTCACGAGCGGCATCACGTAAAACAACAATCCATCCGCGTCACCACTCTCGAGCAACGGCAAGATGTGCAGATGTTGCAAACGCGCGGTGGTGCAAATTTCAGTAAGGAAACGGTCACCACCGAGTGCCGCGCCCAAATTGGGATGCAACACCTTGATCGCAACATCCCGATCATGCTTGATATCATGCGCGAGATACACGGTGGCCATGCCGCCTGCGCCGAGTTCGCGGTCGATGCGGTAGCGGTCGGACAGCGCAGCTGTGAGTCGCTGCACGATGTCGCTCACGCCATATCTGTCATACGAAGTCGCTCATCCGCAGTCGCTCATCCGCAGGCGCTCATCCGCAGTCGCTCGTGCGGTGTCAGACACGCGTGTCATGCAGGCAGCGGAGCACCCGGCACGATACCGAGCAGAAAAGCGGCGAGCGGGAATATGTGCATCGGGCCCTGATGCTGCTGGTGGGGCACGTCGGCGAGCGCAATCAATCGCGCGTCAGGGAATTCATCCTGGAAGACCAGCAGGCCGCGGCGATCGGCCGGACGTAGCGTGTGACCGCTCTTGACCTCGATGGCGACGAGACCGTCGGAGGTTTCTACAACAAAATCGACTTCGACGCCGCCGGTGGTTCGCCACGTGGAGAGCCGAGCATCGCGTCCTGCCGCGCACCACACAGCCAGATGCTGATAAACGAGGCCTTCGCGAGACGCACCAATTGCGTCGGGCGCGGCCCGCGCGCTATCGGTAGGCCGAAAGGCCCCCGCAATACCGGTATCGGCGAAGTAGAGTTTGGGCTGTGCCGCCAACGCGCGGCGTGATGGGGCCCACTGAAGACCGGCACCCACGCGATCAGGAACAACGATTCGAGCACATCGATCCAGTCGATGACGGTGCTTTTCTTCACAGCCGCGAGTTGCGCGATCGCGGTGGGGCTGATCGCGCTCGTTATCCCCGAAGAAATCCGTGCGGGCTACTTCTGCCGCACCGCTGTTTGGCGTTTGCCGCCGGCCTCCACAACGAGCCGGTCGATGCTACCGCCGTCACCTTCGAACGTGAATGTGATATTGCTGGCACGCTGGAAGAAGCGCGTCGGGCTCTCCGCCAACAGCTCATTGATTGCCGACTGACCGTTCTGCTGAATCGCGAGGGCGCGTCCAACGCGAGTTATGGCGATGGTCGCCGGCCCTACCGCGTAGGTGCCAACGTAGCTGTTGAGCACTTTCTCATCCACCACGATGCCCTTGCGTTGGGCTTTGGGCACGTAGTCCTCGCCACGCAACAGCTTGAGAGCGGCGTCGGTGAGTTCCGACGGCGGCGCTGCGTCTGGCAGGAAGTCGGAATTGGTCATGTAGTACGCGCCCACACGAGCGTTGACATCGCCGATCAGGAACGCCCGCTGGCCCTGGATGGCGCCGCCATGGTGAATTAGCGTGTCGCCGGTGGCGCTATCGCGAATCATCCAGAAGCCGAACCCATAGTCGCCGCCAAAGCGCGGCTTATGCATTGCGAGCACCGACTCCTTCGACAGGATCCGGTGGCCGTTGAACACGCCGCCGTTGAGTTGAGCGCCAAGGTACCGGGCCATGTCTTCCGCGCGCAGATAGATGTCGCCGGCCGGATATACATCGAAATGCACCTGCGCCTCGGGCACCGGCTGGCCAAGCGAACCACCGGCCTTGTACGGTAGCGCCATCCGCTCAACCATCTCGGGCGAGGGGTACACCGGATGCGGCGTCGTCACACCGAGCGGCTTGAGTACGTTCTCGACTATGTACTGCTCGTACTCCATTCCCGAGATCTTCTGCACTAGCAGGCCCGCCACGGCGATGCCGAAATTACTGTATTCCCACTTCGTTTCTGGCGGCCGAACGGCGTTGAGCCCAGCGAATGTTATCGCGTCGAGAGTCTTCGGCAGCGTTCGACCCCAGATCGGTTTGGTCTCTGCGCCGTTCGCAAGCCCGGCCCAGTGAGACAGCAGGTCCGTGAACGTCACTGGCTTTGGCCCCTGAAGCCGGTCCTTGAGGCTATCGCCCAGGTATCGGGTGATTGGGTCATCCAGTTTAAGCTTGCCCTGCTCGGCCAGCTGCATCACCGCCGTCGCAGTGACCGACTTGAACGACGACCCGGTGCTGTAAATGGTCTCCGTGGTGGCGGGCGTTCGGGTGCGCATATTCGTGTAGCCGAACGCCGCCTTCCAAACGATCGAGTCGCCGCGAACCAGCGCGATGGACATCGAAGGAATGCCATTCTCGGCCAGTGTTTTCTCGATCAAGCCAGTGAGCACCCGTTTCGTTTTCTCTAGATCGAATCGTCCTGGCTGGGCGATCGCCGCAGATCCGGGAAAAACGTAGAGCAGCAGTAGACTCAGCTCGCGAAGGTATCGACGCGTCATCGGTGTTCTCCAGTACGAGTTTGCAGTGGCAAGCGAATGCTGTCTAGCGACCCGTGGGACGCCACGCCATGCCCCGCACAATGCTCCCGGGCGTGGCTCCTGTGTGTCGGCCGTCGCGAACAACTTCGACGCCGTTTATGAGCACCACTTCTATTCCCGTGGAGAGTTGAAGGGGTTTTTCATAGGTGGAATTCTCACGAATTTGTTTTGGGTCAAAGACAACAACGTCGGCGAACATCCCGGTGCGGAGAAGTCCGCGATCCGTGATCATCAATCGCGTCGCGACCGCATTCGTCATTTTGCGAATCGCATCTTCGAGTGGTATCACCCCTTCGTCGCGCACGTACTGCCCAAGGATGCGCGGATAGGTGCCGTACGAACGCGGGTGCACCAACGCTTTGGTGCTGTCCGGGTCACTACCGCCAGCATCAGTGCCGAACTTCATCCACGGCTGTTTCAGTTGCAGGCGAACATTGTCCTCGCTCATCAGGAAATACATGGCACCAATGCTGCCATTTTCAGCTAGCAGCAGGTCCATCACCGTATCGAGCCAATCCTTTCGCATGGCCTCCGAAATTTCTGAGAGCCGGTGCCCAGACCACTTCTGGTTTTCAGGGCTGCGGAGTGCGGTAATGAGCACGCCCTTTGGTGTTGACTGTTCACAGAGGCTTTCCCAGAAGCTCGTCGGTTTCACTACTTCCGCACGAATGCGCGCACGCGCCGAAGGATCCGCCAAATTTGCGAGGAGTTTCCCATCCGCCGATGCGAACGGCGGCAAGCATGCAGCAAGCCCGGTACCACCTGCCGTGTACGGATACATGTTTGCCTGTACATCGAACCCGGCCGCACGAGCGGAGTCGATCTTCGAAATCATTGCAAGCTCTTTGCTCCAGTTGCCCGTGCCGGCTGCTTTGAGATGATAAATCTCGACCGGCACTCCGCCCTCGCGACCAATACGCAATGCTTCGTCCATGCCTTCCAACACCTGATCAGCTTCCGACCGCATATGCGTGATGTAAATCCCGCCGTATGGTGCCATCGCCTTGGCGATTTCAATGAGTTCTTCGGTGCTCGCGAAATTTCCGGGCGGATAAATCAACGCTGAACCAAGGCCGAATGCCCCATCTTCCATGGCGTTTCGCATCGCCGTCCGCATGGAATCCAGCGCCTTGGTATCAGCAGGACCCATATGCATTCCCATGCCGTACGTTCGAATCGTGCTTGCCCCAACAAACGCGCCGACGTTTGGTGATATGCCATGCGCTACCATCGCGCGAAGCCAGGCGTCAAAACCGCGCGGGCCCATGAACCGACGCGCACTCTTCGCCGCGGCGCCAGTGTCCCCGGCTATGGAGAGTTCGCTTATCGGCGCGCCCGTGTACGCTTCACCAAAAATTTCGGTGGTAATGCCCTGCGTGACCTTGCTGACGTCACGACCATCGCCGGTGAGGTAGTTGCCGCCGGCTTGAATATCGATAAAGCCCGGCGCTACCACTTTGCCCGTTGCATCAATTGTCTTTCGACCCGTGAGCGGCGTCGTCGAGCCACGTCGCTGCACGCGCGCAATGCGGTCGCCGCGAATACCGACGTCGCCATAATACCACGCATTGCCCGAGCCATCGACAATGCGACCGTTCAGAATGACGACGTCATACGGCGCATTGGCGGCAGTGCCTGCAGCTGCACCTGCACGCACACCTTGGCTACATCCACATGCGAGTATCAGCGCAGTGACGAGAACGCCGGAGCATCCACGGATGACAGTTGAAGCGAAGGAGCGAGAGCAGGAATTCCAAGCCATGTTAGTTCGCTGGATTAAGTGAACACAAATCCCGGTGGACCGTCAGCGTGCGAGTTAACGGACTACGGTCGCGCGGCGACCACATGCACAACGATCCGCGATGGCGTCGACGGTCCGCGGTATAGCCGCTGAGTTGCCGTATGGAAGTCCGAGTCGCGTGCGCGGTAGATATCGAGAAACCGTTGCGGATTGCGATCCACGAGCGGAAACCAACTTCCTTGTACGTGAACCATGAGTTGGTGTCCGCGGCGAAACGTATGGAACACGTCAGGCATCTCGAACGCGATTTTGGTCACTTGACCGGGTACCAGCGAATCGGGAGTCGTGAGACTATTTCGAAACTTTGCGCGCACCACGTCACCGCGCACCAACTCCTGAAAACCATCAGGGTGCACGTCTATCAGCTTTATGATCCAGTCACCGTCACTCCCCGTGCTGGACACGTAAAGTTCGGGACTCACTGGTCCACCGATGGTGAGGTCTGTGCGTAACACTTCGCCGCGGTAGCTGACCACGTCCGGACGATTGGCCGAAAATCGTTGGTCACGGGCCATGTAATCCGGATTCATGTCGGTACTCTTGCCTTGCTCAAATGGCACAGGATTGGACGGGTCGGTAACCCACGCATCTGCACCCGGCCTTTGATCCTTCGACGGAGGCGCGAACGTGAGCGTTCGGCCAGAGTGAAAGTAGATCGACTGGCTCGTGGCATCCTTGGGAGGCCATTGGTCAAACGTC
>JANYKA010000059.1 GCA_025358315.1 Gemmatimonadota bacterium
TAGGGGAATTTTCCGGGGCGGTGAGGGCTCGCGATGCATTACCGATTATGGCGGTGGTGGACTACTGATGAGTGTTAAGTGGGAGTAAGAGTGCTGAGTGCGAGACTAGTGGGAGAGGCAAGTGGGAGAGGCGTGCGAGAAAAAGTAGTGGGAGAGGGCTTTTTCTCCCTCCCACTCAGGCTCCCACTAACGTCTCCCACTCCTCCCCCACCCCCTTTCTCCCACTAGTCTCGCACTCAGCACTCTTACTCCCACTCAACACTCATCAGTAGTCCACCACCGCCATAATCGGTAATGCATCGCGAGCCCTCACCGCCCCGGAAAATTCCCCTAACAAATGCGATATGGAGTTGGCATAGTAGCTGATCAACTCCCGCCCCCGCGGCAGCACCACATATCCTGCCCCTTCGCGCGACACCACACGCCTCAGCCGAAGCAGTTCATACGCGCGATCAAGCGTTTCGCCGGCATCCTCCTCGGCGTGTAGCACGCAGCGGCCATGATGCACCAGTGACGCGCGCATTTCGTCCATCCGTTCGATCAACGCCGCACGGGTGACAAAATCAGCGTCCATGGTTTGAATCGCTGCGCACACCAAGGGAACCGGCGTGACGGGGATAATTTCTCCAATGCGATGCATCGCGTCGTCGGTGAGCAGTTGTACTTCGTGTAGCCGTTCCTCGCGGGAGAGGGTGAACAGCCCACGCTGTTGTTGCTCCAGTGATCGGAACCAGGGTGCCAACGGCACTGGCTCACCAATCACTACGGCGGCGGAGCCATATTGCCGCCAACGGCGGGCGATGAGTCGCCACACATTCCATCCGGTGTAGTTGAGCACTTCCCACAACTGCGTGACCCGGCCCGAGCGGCTCCCGCCCTCACTCGCGCGCAATTCGCGGAGCAACGACCGGTCTTCCAACACACGATCGTAATTGACGGCGACCGGGACGATGTACATCCGTTCGGCGAATCCCGGCTCACGCGCGACGCCAAGCGCGTAGTCGAGCAATCCGATCTTCGCCGGGCGCAGTTTGCCATCGCGCGAAAGACCGCCCTCCGGAAAAATTCCCTGCGTCACTCCGTTGCGCGTGATCAGCTGCACGTAGCGCTCGAGTACCGTGTGATAGAGCGGCTCGCGATACCGGCGACGAATAAAATACGATCCGAAACTCTTGAAGATGTATTCCAACGGAAACACCCGCGCCCATTCGCCGACGGCATACGAAATCGCCACCTGACCGGCGAGCGCGTAGCTCGCGAATACATAATCGGCATTCGACCGGTGATTCATCAAGTAGATCACGATCGACGCTGACGGCAGCGTGTCGAACGCATCGCGTCGCACGTGCCGGACATCGGTTTTATAAAACAGATTCAACAGGGCGCGCGATGCGGCGATGCCAAACCGATAGTACACGAGCAGATTGAACACCGGCACGATCTCGTCGATGTACGTGCGCACGCGCTTCCATACTACGGCGTTCGAATTCCCTGTTTCTGTTGCATTGGCGCGCACGGCCTCGGCGACCAACGGATCGCCGAGCAGTGCGTCGGTGATGTAGCTCTTGCCGGTGAGCTTAAAGCGGTCGATGCGCGCGCGGAACTGCCGCACCGATCTGATCGCGGCTCGACGTGTGAACCGGCGCCAGAATTGCCAGCCAAAGATGGCGAACAACAAAACAACCGCCGCGCCGACGATTGTTTTGTTCACAAGCAATAGGAGCGCTTCCGCGTTACGACCCAGGCAAATGGCCCAGTGCCACCCAGTCGCGCTTTTCGTCGCTCACCGAGTGCAGAATGCGGTAGGCCACAATCACCATGCCGAGTAGCATCAGGATCGCCAACGCTTCACCAATGACCGCGGGCTTCCCCATCTGCTCCACCACAATAAAAGTCGTCGCACCCCAGATCAGTGGTCCGGTGACCGCAGAGAAACGGCCGACCATCCCATACAATCCATAAAATTCGCCAACCCGATCCGGTGGAGTCAGGCGCAACATGAGCGTCTTGTCAGATGCCCAGGTTCCGCCGAGCGATATACCCGCGGCACAGGAGACGAGGTAGAGAAATCCGATTGGCAGCGCAAAAAATCCAATACACGCGGCAAGGGCGAACGTCGCCATCCAACACATGAGTACGATATTGAGCGCGCGCTTAGGTCCGAGCCGGTCGACGACCATTCCCCACAGAATCCCGCCGGGAATAGCGGCCGTAATCGCCGAGAGCAACACGAGCTGAGCCTTGGCGTGGCCCTGCTCCGAGGTGAGCCCCGTATTGATGGCGAGGTTCACGGTATAGAGCGTCATGAATGCGATAACGGTGTTGATCGCATCTGTATAGAAGGCACGGCCAACCAAAAAGCGAAGCAGTCCCGGGTACTTGTTTCCGGACTTGAGCGTATGAATCGTCTGCGCTACGGACTCCGTAACGACTTTCCATCCCCAGATGGGGCGCGGCGACGGGTTCCCTTTTTCCTTGATGAATAAAAAGGCAGGCGTGGCGATGACGAAAAAAGCGATGGCCACGAGTAAAAAATAGAACGAATACGGGAACGGTCCGACCTTTGGCGCAATAATCAGCCCAATGCCAACCGCGATGTACGATCCGAGATATCCGAGTCCGACTGCCAGGCCGGCAATGCGACCGCGATTTTTTTCGGTCGTCACTTCGGGAAGCAGTGAGTCATAGAACTGCACACCCGCCTGGTAGCCAGCGTTGGCGAAGATGAACAGCAACGCCGAGACCATGAACGGCCCGCGGGCGAGCAGCGCGGTGCAAGTGCAGGAGAGAACGGTAGCCCAGAAGAGAAAAGGCATGCGCTTTTTCGCGCGGTCGGTGAGCGCGCCGAGCAGTGGCGACAGGAGGAACATGATCCCCATCGCCACGGCGGTGATCAGTCCGTAGACGCTGTCGGCGCGTGCCGGGCCCACTTCCTTACTCACGAACAGCGAGAAGTTGAGTGAGATAACGCCCATCGAAAAAATGACGTTGGCGAGATCGTAGAGAATCCAACTAATGACGGCGCGGCGGGGGATCACCCGCGGTTCGGCGGCAGAGGTCATGCGGATAAATCTGCGACGTATCCATGCATTCCGCGACTCTCTGTCGCAAAAGTGTTTCGGCGCCGTTGACAGGAACTAATTCTCGTGCAATGGTGAACAAACAATGTCCACCGTGATCGGTATCACAATCGGGCCAAGAGAAAGCATGCGGTTGGTGCTGAGTACCGTGGCATTGTCCGTTGCAGTCGTGGCCGTGGCCGCAACCTCTGCGGCTCAGGGTACCCCGATCGTTGCAACCGGAGCCCTACTCGGGCGTGTAACGCTGGACTCTACCAACGTCGGCGTCAGTGGTGCCGTCATCACCATCGTTGGAACATCGTATTCCGCGCGTTCAGACAGCATGGGCCGGTTTTTTCTCCAACCGGTGCCATCCGGGCCGCAGATCGTTCGCGTGCAACAGATCGGCTTTGTCGAACGCCGGCAATCTGTCATCATCGCCGCGACTGGCGTCACTGCATTCGATTTTCGACTGATCCGGCCGGTGACGAAGCTCGATACCCAGCGGGTGTTGGCAGATAATTGGCTGCACAAACCAATGCGACTCGCGAACACCACGAAGTACGATGATTTCTACGCGCGAAAAGTTATTTCCGCCGGTGGCATCCAGCTGACGCACGAAGAGTTGGAAAAGCGAGTGAACGCCAATCTTGCAGAAGTGTTCTCGTCGATTCCAGCTGTGCACATGGCGCGTCGGGGTTCGCACTACATGATCTCCCTGCCGAACTGCCCGGAAGCGCGCATGGCCGTATTTGTCAACGGACACAAAGAATACCCGTTGGGGCCAGTCCAAGCCCCGAACTTCATGATGCCGGCGTATTTTTGCGACCTGTCGACGGGGGGCCGATGGATATCTTGGCTCAGTTTGACCTCAACACGGTCGAGGCTATCGAAATTTACAAAAGCATCAGCGGTATGCCGGCCGAGGCGCGCGGAGACGCCTGCGCCGCACTCTACATCTGGACGAGATAACACACCGACTCAGTCCGCGATGGCTTTCCCGGCGCTTTGAACTCCATCGGCCGCTGCCGCGTCCATACAACGATGCTCCCACACCCCGTGCCGCCGCGACCGGTGAACTGCGCCGGTGTCGACGGCCCTGAAGTGTAAATTTCAACACTCTCGATTTCATCCGGCTGCACCAGAAAATTCAGGTCACTCTCGTAATCCAGAATCTGTTGAAACCCGTCAAGGAAAATCGCCGGAGTACAGGTGCCAACCACCCCGCGCGTGAAGACGGAAACGTGACCAGCCCAGAAACTCACTCGCATGCCTAGAACACCATATAACAGATTGGTGAATTCATAAGGTTGCCGACGATTGATGTCTTCGCGGCTGATGTAGCGCCCCATCCCGCCGCGCCGGCGCATTTCAAATCCATTCACGTCGGCATTGTAGACGCGCTCCCCAATCACTCTGATCGTGTCGAGCATCGCCTTGATAGACGTCATACGAATCGTGTCCGGCGCCGCGGCGTCTGTCACGTTCACCAAACGGCTCACCGGGACGAACCCCAGGGCTCGTACTTCCAGCGTCTGCGTGCCCAGTGCCAGTGAATCGAGCACAAAAACCCCTGCGCCATTGGCCTTCGCCGGACGACGACCAACGATCCGGGCGCGGGCCGTCTCCAACGGCTTCCCTTTCGCATCGCCAACTACGCCACTGAATCGCGCCGCACCAACTTTCGGCGCCGGTCGCAATTTTTCTCCAGGCAATAGTGGCGTCGAATCGGCCACCGCCCCGCTGTCGCGCAGGAATTTGATTTCCTGCGTGGCCTGAGGATCGAGCGTCAGATCAAGGCGGGATATGCCGGACTTCGGGATCATCGCGCTTACGAGCCCGGTACTCGCCGCTCCGCGTTGCGCCCAGACGGCAGCCTCCGTATTTGCCGGAACCCCGCACACACGGTAGCTGCCGTCGGGATTTACCCGTGCACGAAGTGTCGGCAAATCGCGCTCAATGCCCGTCCGGCCAATCTGCATTTCCATCCACTGTACGTACACGCCACCGGAATCCAGGCGACTCTCCTCCGGCGCGCGGCGAACGTAGCCTTGCAACACGCCCGCAGAGTCGTCCTGCTGCTTACCGCAAAACGCCAGTAACAGCGTGCGCGACGATGGGATCGCCAACGCAACTCGCGGATTCGAAGAGACGCCAACGTCAACCCGACGTACCGGCAACTCGATCATCAGTGAGTCCACCAACGGATGCGAGAAACCGGCGATCCATTTTCCGGGCTCAAGCTTCAGGGCAAATTTTCCGTCAGCCCCCGTCAGCGCTGAGGCAAATCCCGGCGCGCCGCTTTCGTGAACGAACTGCACTAACGCATTAGCGAGCGGCACTCGAGACAGACTGTCGAATACGGTGCCTTGCACCGTCACTGGCGTTACAGGCTGTTGTGCGTGCAGTCCTGCCGGCACCAGCATCACGAGGGCAAACGCAGTGGCAAGTTTCAAGAGCATGCTCCAGCCGAGGGATATCCGTCGGACACCGTCAGCTAAAAACGATGCCCCGTCTGGAAAACCAGACGGGGCATCGTTCCAACAATCAGCGAATCCTACTCTTCGCCTGGCAACGGCGCGAACGGCGCCACGACCGGTTCTCCCATCGGCGTCCCCGTAAACCCGGCTACCGCGCCCACCAACGGCTCGGTGCTGAACGGAGCTTCCGGCATCGCCGGCGCCGCA
>JANYKA010000066.1 GCA_025358315.1 Gemmatimonadota bacterium
GTGTTCCGCCCACGTGACCGCATGATCAGTTCAGGGCGTGGCCGACAATAATCGCGATCGACAGGAAGAGCGCCGCGATGAAAATCGCCACGGCGATATTCCCGCGCTTGAGCTCGGCCGGAAAATCCACTTGCGGTGTGATCTTGTCGATAACGCGGTAACTCACCCACATCAGCACGACGCCCAGAATGGCGTAGCCGAAATTGAGTGCGATGATCGGCAGTTGCATCAGCTCTCCTGTGAATGCAGTGATCCAACTTCGTGCGCGGCTGTTGGGCGGGCAAGGTGGCCGGCGTCGCGCTCACCGAAAATCGTGACTGCGCGCGTGCGCCGCGCCCGCCTGCGCCCCGAGTGCGATGAATTCCTCGCCGCGCAGATTCACCACCCCTTGCTCCACCTGCAGTGTGCCGCGCACCAGCAGTAGCGGATTGCGCGTAATGAGCTGCGACTGTTGTTCGAATCGTTTGGGAGTCACCACCACATTCAGCATCCCCGTTTCATCTTCGAGCGTGAGAAACACGAATCCTTTCGCCGTGGCGGGGCGCTGACGGCAGATCACGAGCCCGGCGGTGCCGACACGATCGCCATCTTTGCCCTGCTCGGTGGCCCGCACCGTCAATACGCCATTGGGATCGAGGAGTTTCCGCAGATGCTTCATCGGGTGCCCATTCAACGAAAGGCCGATCATCCGGTAATCGGCTTCGGTGATCTCCGGCGCCGAGAGCGGCGGCAGCCCCGCAGGGACCGGCGTTTCGGGAAACAGCGCCAGCGGCCCGGCGCTGCCGCGCTCGGCTTCAAGCACGCGCCAGAGTGCCACGCGCCGCCGTCGATCCGGCGGTTCGTCCGACACGAACGCATCGAGCGCGCCCGACTCGGCGACAAACCGCAATGCCCGACGGTCGAGCTGTGACCGTGTGACAAAATCGTGAATGCTGGTGAACGCCGCACCCGCGAGAGCGGCTTCGAGTTTTTTGCGGGCGTGCGAACCCAGCCCTCTGATGGAACGCAGTCCGAGTCGCACCACCGGAGCTTTGCGCGCGGGCGCAGCGGTTTTCGCAGGATGGCCAACGGCGGCCATGCGCACGGAAATCACACCGTCGTTCGGCACCACGACGGTGCCATCGGCGCACTCGAGGGTGTGATCCCACGCCGACCGTGTGAGATCGATCGGGGCAATGCGCACGCCGTGACGTCTGGCGTCCTCGACCAATGTACCAGCCGCATAGAAGCCCATCGGTTGGGCGTTGAGCGTCGCGCACAAAAATTCCGCGGCGTAGTAATGCCGGAGGTATGCGCTCGCATACACGATCAGCGCAAAGCTGGCGGCGTGACTCTCGGGGAATCCATAGTCGGCAAATCCATTGATCTGATGAAAAATCCGCTCAGCGTCGATGCCGGCAATTCCATTCTTCGCCATGCCGTCGATCATCCGTTGGCGAATCGCTTCCATTTTTTCGCGGCTGCGTTTGTGTCCCATCGCCTTGCGAAGCACGTCGGCTTCGCCGGGCGTAAATCCCGCCGCCGTGACCGCCACCTGCATGCCCTGTTCCTGAAATAACGGAACGCCGAGTGTGCGTTTGAGAATCGGTTCGAGCGACGGGTGCAGGTATTCGATTTTCTCCACGCCGCTCCGGCGTCGCAAATACGGATTGACCATATCCCCTTGCAGCGGCCCGGGGCGGATGAGCGCCACTTCGATCGCGAGATCGTAAAAGGTTCGCGGTTTGAGGCGCGGTAGGGTGTTCATTTGCGCGCGGCTCTCCACTTGAAAAATGGACACCGTGTCGGCGCGGCAGAGATCGTCGTACACCGCCTGATCGGTCATCTCGAGTTGTCCGAGATCGATCGTCACGCCGCGGGCGACGCGAATGTATTTGATGCAGTCCTGCAGCACCGTGAGCATCCCGAGACCGAGGAGATCGATCTTCACGAGCCCCGCCGCATCGAGATCATCTTTTTCCCATTGGATGATGGTGCGGTCGTCCATCGCCGACGGTTCGATCGGCACCACGGTATGCAGTGGCTCGTGGGTGAGTACGAATCCGCCGACATGAATACTGCGCTGCCGCGGCGCTTCGCGAAGTCCGGCGACGATGGTCGTGAGATGTTGCACGCGCGGGTCGTCCGGGTCGAGTCCGGGCATTCGGGCTGCCGTCACCGGTGCCGGCGTGGTGGACCGGTCGTGAAACGATTCCAGCAC
>JANYKA010000044.1 GCA_025358315.1 Gemmatimonadota bacterium
CGGGCGGGTTCGGGGACCTCGCTTCGTCGGGCCTAACGCTTACACGCATCGAGCCTCGCCCTAGGGGCGAGTCTCGCGCTACGCGTTGGGCCCGCCTGCGCGAGATCCCCGAACCCGCCCGCCAAGCAATATGTGTCGCACGCGGGCAAACTCTCGCATCGCGCACTGGCGCCTGCCCACCCGCGCACATGACCAGCTACCAGAGCCGGCCAACGTTGTAAGTAACGCCAGCGAAGAGCGCGCGTGGCTGCTGACCGGCGATCGGTGCGATTGCGCCGAAGTCCAGCACGAGCGACTTCTGTACCGTGAACGTCGGACCGAAGAGCAATGCGACGAGTGGCGGCGCTCCGGCTGGGCCGCCGGTGCCGGGAACGCCGTAACATTCCACGGTCCATCCAACTTTTGGTGTGAACGCTCCGCCCCACGACATCGTCCAGAGCCATGACGACTGCGCCACGTTTGCTCCGCGGCCATCGTTCATCGTGTAGGCAACATTCAGATCCAGATGCAGCGGCCCAAGATCGCGACTCGAAATCAGCCAGAGCGATCCTGCGGTGGTGCCGGTGCCGCTCCCGTGTGCAAACGATCCGGTTGGCACAGTGAGAATTGGGAGCACGGCGAAATCACCGAGTACGGGATGGTCGTCGACAATGCGCCACTTGGCACCAATTCCGAAATCGCCGACGCCGCCCGTATTATCGCTCGGCTTTACAACGGCCGAGAAGAGCGAAAGCTGCACATGAGAAGCGATCCCGATTTTCGTCACGAGCGTGCCAATGGACGAGCGGCTCGCATGAGCAAAGCGATCGAGCTCGACGCCGGTTTCGAATTCCAAATACCCGGGGGCCACCGTCCCTGCGTGTGTGGCGACGGTGGGGCGTTCCGGTTGGGCGGCGCGCGGATCCACAGACGCCGGCGCTGGCGGTTTATCCGATTGCTGGGCGGCAATGGACGCGCCGGCAGGGTGCAGCAGAGTGATTGCTGCAAAGGCCGTCATTAAAATATTCGTACGCACTTGCATATAAGTTAGGATGTACTAAAATAGAAACGTGGCCCGCCCGCAACCCCCCTCGCTTCCGCCAACCGATGGCGCTCCCCTCACCGGGTGGCGCCACGCGCGCACGGCCCCGTCGCTCGCCGAAGCCTACCGATCAATCCCCGTCGACGGGAAGACGTGGTTCCGGAAAATCCTCGCCTTCTCCGGTCCCGGATACCTCGTCGCCGTCGGCTATATGGATCCGGGCAACTGGGCCACCGACCTCGCCGGTGGTTCGCGCTTTGGCTATTCGCTTCTCTCGGTCATTTTTGTTTCGAATATGCTGGCGGTGCTCCTGCAAGCGCTCGCTTCCAAACTCGGAATCGTCACCGGGCGCGATCTCGCCCAAGCGTGTCGCGATCACTACTCGCGGCCAGTATCCATCGCGCTCTGGCTCGGCTGCGAGGTCGCTATCGCCGCCTGCGATCTCGCCGAAGTCATCGGGTCGGCAATCGCCCTCAATCTACTCTTTCATATTCCTCTCACCTGGGGCATCATCCTCACCGCCCTCGACGTGATGATGGTGTTGGTACTGCAACATCGCGGATTCCGGCTGCTCGAGGCAGTGGTCATTACACTCGTCGCGACCGTCGGCGCCTGCTTCTTCTTTGAACTGATCATTTCGCGGCCCAGCCTCGCCGGCGTCGCCCACGGATTCATTCCAACCGCCGACATCTTCACAGACCGCGACAAACTGTACATCGCCATCGGTATCCTCGGCGCGACGGTCATGCCGCACAATTTGTATCTGCATTCGTCTATCGTGCAGACGCGCCGATACGAAGAAACCGTGGCGGGAAAACGTGAAGCCGTGCGGTTCGCGTTTATCGACTCCACTATTGCACTCACCTTTGCGCTGTTCATCAATGCGGCCATTCTGATTGTCGCGGCCGCGACATTCTATAAAACCGGACATCACGACGTTGCCGAGATTCAGGACGCGTACAAACTGCTCACGCCGCTCCTCGGTGTCGGTGGCGCGAGCGCCGT
>JANYKA010000085.1 GCA_025358315.1 Gemmatimonadota bacterium
CCGAGTGTAGTTTGCAGGTGCAGGTATTCGTGCCCAGTCCGCGATTGGCTACCGACAACGCCGCAATGATTGCGCGGGCCGGGCTGTTTCGGCTGGCGCGGGGTGAGCGGTCGGGGCCATCACTCAACGCATTTGCATCGCAGTCACTGCCGGGGCTTAGTATTGCTAGTGCATCAGGCGCCGCCACACCCTAAGAATTTCAGGAAGAAACCATGACTCCGCATCCGCCGTTTATCATCGTGCACGAATTTGCGATCCGGCTCGGTGCGTTGCCGCCGCTCACCGGTTTCGGGATCGCGATGCTGTTCGCGTTTCTCATTGGTCAGCTTGTAGCCACCGAAGAACTGCAACGCCGGGGCCAGGGTGCAGCGGCGCTGGCCATGGCGGATGTGACCGTCGGTGCGGTTGTTGGCGGGTTGCTGGGCGCGAAAATTTATTACGCGATTCTGATGGGCAATGTGATGGATATCTTCAGTCGCGGCGGCTTTGTGTTTTGGGGCGGGCTGGTGGGCGGCATTGCCTGCACCTACGGTGTCATCCGGTACAAGAAAATTCCATTTGTGCGCATCAGTGATGCCGCCGGCATTGGTATTGCCGCGTCATATGCCGTGGGCCGCACGGGATGTTGGGCCGTGGGCGACGATTATGGACGGCCGTGGAGCAGTCACTGGGCCGTGGCATTTCCCGAGGGGAATCCGCCGTCGACCGTGTTCAACTTGATGCAGACCTTTCAGGTGCGGGCACTGCAGGGACATCCGTTGACGGAATTGGTTTCTGTGTATCCCACACAATTGTTCGAAGTGGCCATGGGCCTCGCGATGTTTGCCGTGCTCTGGCGCCTGCGCGACCACAAGCACGCCGAGGGGTGGCTGTTTGGACTCTACTGCGTGATGGCCGGTACGGAACGGTTCATCGTGGAGTTTTTCCGCGCGAAAGACGACCGCTTTTTTGGCGTGCTGACAATGGCCCAGGTGATCGCGATCGCCTTTGTTGCCTGCGGTGCACTGTGGATGGCCAAGCGGAGTCAGGTGCGGAAGGGCGCACCGGGGATTTACGCGTCGGCGTGAGACGTGGCTACGGCCGGGGCGCTTCGCCCTGGCCGTGGGTTTTGGAATCGTGCTCGATTTCTTTTTCGAGTGAATCCACACGATCCTGCAATCGCCGCGCCGTGGCCTGAAGTTCCGTGAGCCGTTCCGCCAGCTCCGGTGGGATGGATTCACCGGAGTACTCGGCATCCTCGTCACGCGGATCCACGGCCGCTGGCGCGAGCGTACACCAGAGCGCAAATAGCAGTAGCGCCAGCAATATTCCCTGAAGCGTCAGCGTTTCGACGGTCGGGTAGATGCCGAAAAACTCGATGTGAGGAAAGCCGGGAATAAGCGTTTGGGAAACAATATTCCCTTCCTGCAACTCTTTCAATCCCTTGCCGGCAAAGATGAACGCCATCGTATAGAGCAGCGCGCTGGTCACAGCAAAGAATGGACGCAACGGAATCTTGACGCCAAAGCGATAGAACAGTGAGAAAATCACCGCCAGTGCGGCGCCACCAACGAGCAGCCCCATCGCCACCGGCATAATATTGTGTGATCCGCGAGTGAAGAGCGCCTGATAGAACAGCGCCGTTTCGGCGCCCTCACGGAATACGGCAAGAAAAGCGACAAAGCCAAGGGCAAATCGCCCACCGTGGGACAATGCGGCGTTTACCTTCTCGCGAATAAATTTCTGCCACTGGGCGGCCTCAACTTTGGAGAGCAACCAATAGCTCACCGAAAAGAGCACGACCACGGCAATCATCATGGTGGCGCCTTCGATGACATCCTGCGATGCCGGAACAGCGGCCAGCACAGTGCGCAGGAAGAACGCAAGCACCGCGCTGGCGGCGAGGCCGCCGACGACGCCCCACCAGATGTCGCGCAGCCGGGCGCGATTCCCGGTTTTGATCAGAAATGCTACGACAGCTCCGACCACGAGAATCGCTTCGAAACCTTCGCGAAGAATGATCAGCAACGACTCGAGAAACACGCCCCAGCCCGTAGAATCAGGAATCTGAAGTTCGAGAATGGCGGGCATTCCCTGCTCGATGCGGTTGCGTTGCATTTCTGCGGCGGCGAGATCGTTGGCTTTCACCGCGCCCTTGAAATCAGCGAAGTGCCTCTCCATTCCCGCGACGAGCCCCGGATCGCGCATGCGGGCCGGTCCTTCCAGCGGCTCAAAAGCGATGTAGGCATCAAAGGCGAGATCGCCTGCTTCTGACTTTTTTCCCGATCGGGCCGCCGCGAGCGCGTCGTCGATCAGGCGTACGACGTGGCGGGCGACTGTCCGCGTATCCAGCGAGTCGCCGGCATTCGCGTTGGCACTGCCTGCAATCGTGAGCACGGGCGCAGCGCGCAGCGAGGCAACGGCGTCGCTGCGTTCCGCATCACTGAGCTTGGCGCCGTCAGAAATTCCCGTCAGCGGATCGCCGGCAGCAATCGCCGCAGCAATGGCATCGTCACTTTGTTCCGCCTGCCAAGCCACACTCTTGGAACGCGGCGGCGTGGCCGACGCGCACGACGCACAGTGCGCCCCAAGTACCGACGCGCCGCGGGCCCGCGATTGATCGGTCGCACGAAGGGAATTTACGAACGCGACCAGTGCCCAACGGTCGTCGATGCTCAGCACCGACGCCCACGCGGACATCATCGTCCCCTGCACGCCGACGGAGATCACTCGGAACACGTGTGCGGGGGATACGCTATGCATGTGTGCGACACTGCCAATCGGCTCCGGGCGCGGAGTAAACTCCCGCGACCGGGCCCCATCGCCGGCACCGGTTGCGCCATGACACGCTGCGCAACTCTGCGCAAATAATTGCTGACCGCGTAGCAGGTCGGGGATACGGCTAGGCAGATCGAGCGCCCCTTCGGCTCCCAATGCTTCGGCAAACTTTTTGCTCAGAGCGGTGAGTTCGCCCGGCTTTGCGTGTCGGGCTGCAGCCGCCGAGAGCGAGTCGAGTATGAGACGCGCGGCCGTCGCATTGGGCGTATCAAGTCGCAATGCCACATCTTTCGCATCGCGCAAGAATCCGGCAGCCTCGTCCAGTTCAGAGGCGGCAATAATTCGGCCATTGGCATCGATACCTTTGGCATACTCCTCCACGGCGACGCTGACAATAGCAGCCAGCCGTTTTGCCGGCGGCTCCTGCTGGCCTCCAAACAGCGGCGTGGCAGCAAACAGAACGACGGGGATGTATCGGTTGAGAATCATTCTCAAAAGCATATAAAAGTAAGATACTCGGGTTGCGGAGTGCCACGCTACTCCTCAGCTCGAAATCCGTTGTCTGTTATTGTTTACCGCCAGACAAACTCAAGCATGCCGCTCCAGAACCACCACTGCCGATGCAGTTGTGTCCGTATGGGTCAGCGATACCCACACACTCGCCACCTCGAGCGCGAGGGCCCGCGCCGCTGCCCGGCCGTGAAACGCCAGGGTCGGAGCGGCATTCTCGTGCGGGATAACTTCGACCTCGCGCCAGCCTATAAGCCGCGCCTCATCGGATCCGGAGAGTGCCTTGAATGCCGCTTCTTTTGCCGCCAGTCGCGCCGCAAGATGCATGGCCGGTCGGACCCGTGCCTTGGCATACGCCACTTCATCATCCGTGAACAAACGTTGTAGCATGCGATCGCCTTTCCCGTCGAACATTTTTTCGACGCGGGCGATTTCAACCAGGTCAATGCCAACGCCGCAAATCATGAACCGTTCCGGACGACGAATAATTTCAACCGCACCGTTTGGCCTCCGCTGCGGGCGATGACCACATACACGCCGTTTGCCAAACGCGTTGCGTTGAGATCCCAGGCAATCGTGCCGCCTGTTGCAATCGCCGAACGCCACACCAGGCGGCCACTGAAGTCATAGGCCTGAATGTCACCAGTGGGCGTGGCGAATGGCCACGCGAAGTACACAATATTTTTGTGCACCGGATTTTCCGACGGCCGGAGCGCCAGCGCGGCATTGCCGCCGGTTATCGTTGACGCCCCATGCGACACGACCGCAATCTCATCGAGATTCCATTGCAGCCCGGTGCTGGCAAAGTCGAACACGAGTGACTTCCCTTTTACTCCGCCGACCGTAACGCGCTCCGTATACCAGAGGGGCGCTGCACCCTGCACGCGCAAGATTTGCTGATAGGTCACGCCCGCGTCGACCGACATCAGCACGCGCCCGAACAGGGCTTCGCTGAAGCCGCTTCCATCGTATCGCGTCCAGAACATAAGCGACACCGTGTCGACGTCTGTAGGAATCTTTATGGCCGGCGACCGCAAATCACCGCCGCCATCCGAGCGCCACGAGACGCGCCCTGCTTCTACAAAATTCGAATCCGCATGGAATTGCGTGGCCGTCCAACCGGTTTCATTCGACTCGCCACCATTAATCGCCAACACGTTGTAGCTGGTGGTGACGCCGCCAGCGCTGACCGTCACCGTAGTGGGCCGCGACGCCTGCCCAGTGGAGAGGCGGCGTGTGTAGCGTCCGCCAGCGGTGGAGTCTATGCGGAAGCTGCGCTGTATGGGAACGCTGATTATTGCGGTCGGGGCGGCGGCAGCCGGCACCGTGACAATCACGGACGGGGACACACTTTCAACGATGATATGCTCACTGTGCCCGCCGGTCGTGGGACTCAAATAGCTGTACGGATCGCGCGCACTCTCAATCACGTCCAGGGCAAATGGCAGATTGTCCTGAAACAACTGTTGGAGTTGCCCCTCGTCGTCGGGAAACTCAAACCCGTAATAGGATCCGCTCTGATAACCGCTCGTGAGTTCAGGGGTGAACCCGATCGTGCCAAACTTGGTGCCTGCCCAATCGTTGTATTCACCGTTGGTCGTATACAGTGACCATGCGTTGCCCGGCGAATAGAACGAGCGCGTAGAGCCCAGCAGATGATCGGTAACTGCGCTCCGGTTGTTTGTCCCGGCAAGCGTCTGATATACCGGCAGGTCCGCAGAAAGTTGACCGTACACGGCACCCGGCGGGTAGAGCAACAGGCCGGAATAGGTGTGGTAGCTGAGTGCAACCACTGGCGGGTGCAACATGTGAAAGGCTTCAATATTTCGCGTTTCAATTTCCGACGCCGCCGTCGGCCCACGAAAAATGTCCGACTGCGGATCTGGTGACGAACCACTGTCGTCGAAGCCCCAGTTGGTGCGATGATTGCGATTGAGGTCGACCCCAACGCCAATCCCCTGCGGAGAGCGCGTTTTACGCCACAGGCGGTCGGCGGTGAAGGTGTATTCAAAGCCATCGGGATTCGCGACGGGAACGATCCAGATATCACGCGTCTGCAATAGCGAGTCGAGCCGGGCGTTGCCGGCCGGTGGATTGGCCAAATACAGTATGAGCCGTAACGCCATCTCCGTAGCCGCCCACTCGCGCGCGTGATACGTCGCCATGAACAACACGTTTGGGCGCGACGGGCTGTCTCCCTTGGGGCCAATTTTCACCGCGAGCATCGGGCGGCCTTCGTACGATTTGCCGAGTGTATCAACCGAGACGCGTGAATTATTCTTGGCCAGTGAGTCGATAAATGCGCGAATGCCGCGAATCGGATCGTCATAGTCGCGGTACACTTTCGTGACCGCGATCGCTTGCTGCGCCGCGCCAATAACCCGCCCCGCGAGCCCGCTTCGACCGACAGGCACCGCCGAACCGTGGAACCCCAATTGCTCCATTCGCGCGAGCTCGCCCGGTGCGGCAACGACGAGCGGCGTTCCCCGCTCCACTCCAACGACGTCGAACCCGTGCTTAAGTAGCGACTCGGCGCGCACGCCGGGAACCCGTAGCGTGATGTGTTGTGCGTGTACAGGTGCGGCCGTAGCGCCGATCCCAACCACGGTGAACGCCACGAGGCGCGCCGCAGTGCGCTTGGCCGATTTGCGCACGGATGACGGTGTCACCATGACAATCCGGCGCGCCGCATCCCAAAAGGTGTCGACGCCATTAAACAGCGCCTGAACTCCGGCAACCCAACTGATCCACGCCGCGTCGCGTTCACCGGCCGCCGCAGCGCGAAATCCGCCAGCCGATCGTTCCATCAGTTCGAGCGCCGAGAACGCCGGCAGGGCAAGTTCACCAAGCGCCGCGGCGAGCGCACGCCGGTCGGCATCGGACTTCGCGTGCTTCTGTGTCGCCAGTGTGTCGATCGCGTCTTGTAACGCACGCCGAATCCGTGACGGATCGAATGCCGCCAGGCGCGCATCGGCACTTTGCACTCTCGCCGCTGCCTTGCGGGCCGTCAGGAGCGGGGCAAACACCAGATCGTGCTGCGGCGTCGCCAACGAACCGACACTGGCGAACGCGCGCAGGGAGCGCGTGAACTCGGGGAGCGCGAATAGCGCAACGTGCTCAGGCATCGGCCGCGAGGTAACGATAATCGCCGGTGAGTTCGCGGCGGCAGATCGCCGCCCGCAAGAGTGTGCGTCGTTCGAAGCGGCGAATGAAATCGGGGAGCCGATCCGATGTGAATCCCTCACGAGGGAGCCCGGTCGCGGCGATCGCCGTCTCAATGCTCTCCGGCGTTCCTTCAACCTCTACCAAAGCATCCATTCGCGGATATTCCTCGATGCGCACAATGGCGCCACGAAATAAAAACTGATTGATCTCGCGATCAATCTCTCGTGTGACTTCATACCCGAGGCGTTCAAGCATTGTTGCCAGCGCATCAGCATCAGCGGCGTCCGTGGAAATCTCCTCGCGTACTTTGTAGCCGTCATCGTAGCCGGTCGTGCCTTTCCAGTCGAGCGTGGCGCGCCCGCCATTGGCATCGCGATATTCGCGCAGCCGCAACACGTGATCGCGCGACGCGAGTGCGCGCTCCGGCGTATCGTAGCGGCGATCTGTCAGTGTGCCGGTAAACTGCAACTCGGCGCCGGCCGCCCGCAGTACCACGGCGAGCGTTGCGGGAACCGCCACAACACTTTTCAGCTCGACTTCACGCATCGATGATCGCCTGGAGCACAGCGTCCGTATCGGAGAGGTCGGCGAATACGGCTTCGGGACCGCAGGCCGCGAGCGCCGTGACATCGTAGTGTCCCGTGGCCACGGCGATGGCCTTCGCGCCGATGGGGCGCGAGCACGCGACATCGTTTGGCGTATCGCCGATAATCACACAGTCGGCAGCGGAAATCTCACGGCCCAGCACCGCGCTCGCGCGCTGGCGGGCAATGGCCGGCAACTCGCTGCGCACTTCGTGATCGCTGCCAAACGCACCAACAACAAAACGGCCCGGATCAATACCGACGACCCGCAACTTGTGTGCGGCGCCACGCACAAGATTTCCCGTCAGCAGACCAAGGACGATATCGTCGTGTTGCTCAACGGCATCAAGCAAAGCGGCCACGCCGGGCAGCAAAGCGGTTCCGTGTTGATCGCCCGTGAGCTCAATCGCGAGTTCTTCGACATAGCGGTCTAGCACAGTGTCCATTCGCACGTCGACGTCAGCGCTGGAAAACCCTTCGTGCTGCATGGCTTCGCGCACGATCTGTTTGTCAGTCTTGCCGTCGTAGCGGTATCCTGCCGGCCCTGGCGTACCGAAAATACCGGTGAGCGCGCGCTCCATTGACCGGCGGCCGGCACCGCGCGACCACAAAATCGTACCGTCAATATCGAACAGCGCGATTTTCATTCGCCGTGGGCGGGCTCGGTCGACGTCGACGAGCGCGAGAGCCAGAGCCCGGCAAGGACGCCTGCCGCGCCAACGCCTTGCCACGCCGTGGGACGTTCGCCCAGCAGTGGCCACGCCACCGCGACAGCGACAATAGGCTGCAGATTCGAAAACATCGACGTGCGCGTGGAACCGATCACGCGCACGCCCCGGTACCACGCCAAGTAGGCGATGCCCACCGAGCCAATTCCACTGTACGCAATTGCGCCCCACGTGAGCGGGGCCACCGACGTCCAATCCGTCCGAAGAATCGACGGCGCCGCCATCAGGAAAATCGGGATCGTGCCGCCAGCCAATGTCCATGCGGCGATTTGCATGCCGTCAATCCGCTCCGTCAGTGGGCGCACCCACGTCGTATAAAAGGCCCAAATCAATACCGCGCCTAGAATCAGCATATCACCAGAAACACTGGTCTGGCCCTCGCTGGACTGCGCGGACCCTACAATGACAAAAGCCAGCCCGCCAATCGACAGCACAATCCCGAGCACCTGGCGACGCGTTACCCGTTCGATGCCGATCAACCGACCGACGATTGCAACCAGCGCCGGACTCGCCGCCATCAGCAGTGACGCGGTACCGGCGCGGGTTCGCGAAAGTCCTTGAATAAACAGCGCCTGATACATTCCATGGCCCAAGACGCCGAGCAGCATCAACAGCCCGATGTCACGTCTCGTTGGACGCTTTGAGCGCTGCGGCAATGTCACTGCGAGCATCGTAAGTGCACCGAGCAGCATGCGCACTCCGTTGTACGCAAGCGGCTCGAGCACCTGAGTGCCGTACTTCAGCACCGAGAAGTTCACCCCCCAAATCACGGCCATCCCCACCAAACCGAGCTCAGTGAGGGCTATTTCCGATTTGGACGAGCGCGCTACACGTGTCGACATACCGTGAAAGGTAACGAACCGACGCCTTCAGTCGACGGCCGGCCCGCCTTTGTATTTCCGCCTGCGGCGCCGTACTTTCCGCCGATGCATGTTTCCTTCGCTCTATTCGCCGACGCCGCAAACATATCCCAGGAAGGGAAGCTCAACATCCTCGGCGTATTCGATGCGCTGCAAATCGGCTCGCTGCCGGCGGTGCATCCGCGCGCCACGCTCGTCGTACGCCTCAAGGCTGCCGAAGACGATAGCGGGATGCACACGCTCGGTTTCGGATGGCAGGGACCGAACGGCGAAGAAATCTGGTCGTCATCGGGTGAGCTCGAGGTGGGCGCGCCGCCGCCCGGCGCGTACGAACTGGACATCCCGGTGATTGCGGCCATTGACCTGCCTATTCAGCAGGCGGGGCCGCACGTGATGCGCATTGTTGTTGATGGTGCACTGCGCGCCGAGATCACGCTGCATGTGCGCATTGGCGCGCCCGTGGCGCCGTTGAGCGGACTGCTGAGCTAGCCGGCGAGTCCCGGCACGCCGTCCCGGCCGACGGCAAGGCGGACGGCACGTTCGATCGCCGCTTCGAGCGCTGCAGTCGCGAGCGCTTCGGCGCGCAACACCGACCCGGCCTTCCCCTCTCGCGGTGACAGCGCGAACAGCACATCACCGTCAACGCTTGATCCCGCCGGCGTAATCCGACGATGCATCGCCGCCGCCGCCGATCGGGCCACCTGTTGCAACTCGATCTTGCTGAGCGGCGCATCGAACACGACCACGGCCAGCGTTGTGTTTCGCCCGGCGGCGAATATTGCGTCCAACGCCCCTGCCGCGGCGAGCCGCGCTCCATCGACGAATGCGCCGTCAGCACCACGCGCGCCAGCGAGAATGGCTCCGTTGGCATCGCGAACGTCACCGAACGCATTCACAGCGACAATGGCCGCCGCCGCCGCGCCATTCGACTCGGCTACCGCGATCCCGAGTCCACCTTTCATCGCGCCGGCGACTCCGGCCATTTTCCCTACGGTGCAGCCAGTTCCCGCTCCAACACTGCCTTCGGCAATGCCGGATGACACCGCTGTTTCGCATGCGTCATACGCCATCTGAGCAGTTGGACGCGATGCGAAGTTGCCGAGTGGGGCCAGATCGAACAGCACCGCGGCGGGAACAATCGGCACCACTCCGCCGGCAATCGAAAATCCGCGTCCCTGCTCTTCCATCCAGCGCATAACGCCGGCCGCTGCATCCAAGCCGTACGCGGAGCCGCCGGTCAGGAGCACCGCATCAATGCGATCGTTGGAGGCCAGTGGATCGAGGAGCGCAAGTTCGCGGGAACCGGTCGACCGGCCCATGACATGTGCGCTGGCACGCAGAGGGCCTGAAATTCCGCGGATGACAGTCAGTCCCGTGGCGCCAACGGTATCGGTGGCATGTCCAATGGCAATGCCGAACCGCGCGAGGTCTGGTATTCCCTCGTTTTCATCGTTCACGGCGACGGTGCCGTTTCCGGTTTGTCCAGACAGTCCCGGCAGAGCAGGAAGCCTCGGAGGTTACAGATGACGCAGATGAACTTCCCGCAATTTTGACACGGATATCCCTCGCTGGCTCGTTCCTCGAGCCCGCACGCGTGGCAGATCATCCGGTCGGTAGTCGACATTCGGCTTAGCGCGGCTTTTCCATGAGCGTATACTCTCGAATCTTTTTAATCAGCGTTGCCCGCGAGATTCCGAGTTCGCGCGCGGCGTGTGTGCGATTGTGTTGATTCGCTTTCAGCGTCCGGTCGATGTGTGCTTTCTCCACTTCGGAAAGCGACTTCGGCACGTGATGCGATACTTCGGCGCCGCTGGCTCCCTGAACTTCGCGGGGCAGGTGCACCACTTCAATTTTCGGCTGGCCGCGGGCCATCAGCATTGCCCGTTCTGTCACATTGCGCAGTTCGCGAATATTACCGGGCCACGAGTACCGGAGAATCGCATCAAGTGCGTCGTCGCCGAGTTGCGTCGGCGCTGCTGGCAGAGTGGGAGACAGATCGTCCAACACGTGCGCGGCAAGTTCGAGAAGATCCTCACGCGACCGGGCGCGGAGCGGCGGCAGCGTAATCGGCATGACGGACAAGCGATAGTACAAATCTTCACGGAACCGGCCAGCGGTGACTTCATTAACCAGGTCCTTTGTCGTCGCCGCAATGACGCGAACATTTGGCGTGATTTCCGAAGTCCCGCCGTGGCGACGGAAACCCTTTCCTTCGAGCACCCGCAGCAACTTCGGCTGTAGGCGTGAATCGAGATCGCCGATCTCATCGAGAAAGAGCGTACCGCCATCGGCGATCTCGAAGAGTCCTTTCTTGGTGGGGCCGCGTGATCCGTCGGGGCCGCTCTCCACGCCGAACAATTCCGAGTCAAGCGATTCTGCCGTGAGTGCGGCACAGTTGACCTCGATGAACGGCTTGGCTGACCGCGGGCTTTGCGCGTGAATCAGCTCGGCGACGCGGCCTTTGCCCGATCCGCTTTCGCCGACGACCAGCGCCGTTGTGCGGTCGCTTGCCGCCAACAGCGACACTTGTGCCGAGAGCTCGCGCATGCCCGGGGACGATCCGAAAATCATGATCGAGTCCGCTCCGCGCCGGTCACTCAGATACCGATTCATACGGCGCAAGGCGGCCTTTTCCAGCGCTCGTTCCGCCGCAGCGGCGAGATGGCTCAGATCCACCGGCTTTGTCAGAAAGTTCTCGGCGCCGCGATGCAGGGCATCAACGGCCATCGCGACATCGCCATATGCGGTGACCATGATGACCACCGGGTTCTCATCACGAATCTTGGACAGGACATCGAACCCGGTCATGTCGGGCAACCGCACATCAAGCAATACCAGATCGGGCTTGACGCGATGATAGGCGTCAATTCCTTCCACGCCGGTATGCGCTTCCGTGACGACGTGCGAACCGTCGTGCCGGAAAAACATCGCGAACGCGGTGGCAATGGCGACTTCGTCGTCAATAATGAGAATGCTTGCCATCTGCTATTGAATGCCTGAAGAAGGGGAAGCGACAATCGGCAAAGATACTTCAAATGCGGCTCCGTTACCCGGTTCGGACAGAACCCGAAGCATTCCGCCATGTTCACGGATGATGCCAAAACTGATCGAAAGGCCGAGGCCTGTGCCAATTCCGCGCGGCTTGGTCGTGTAGAACGGGTTGAAAATGTGCGCCAGGTGTTCCGGCGCAATCCCGGGACCAGTGTCGGAAATTACCGTGACCAGATAGCCCTCGCGCTGGGTCGTGCGGACGGTGATTCGCCGGTCTCCCGGCCGCGATACCAACGACTGCTCGGCATTCGCCAGCAAATTAATGAAAACCTGCTGCAACTGAAACGGATCGGCCCAGGTCACAGGGAGCTTCTCGGCAAGATCCAGATCGAGGGTGATTTGCTGCATTTTGAGTGGATACCGGCGCAGTTCGATTGTATCCAGCAGCACTTGATTGAGCTCAGTCGGCATCTTTTCGACCGGATTCTGGCGGGCGAACGTGAGAAGCTTACCCACGATGCGCGCGGCCCGTTTCGCCTCTGTGACGATCGTGTCGACCGCCCGCTGGTTCTCCTCATTCCCCAGCGGTTCGGTCTGTAAGATCTGGGCAAACGCCAAAATGCCGGTGAGCGGCGAATTCACCTCATGGGCCACGCCGCCGACCAGTTCGCCGAGCGCTACGAGTTTCTCCCGGCGGACCACCTGTTCCAGCAAACCGCGCTCTTCCGTCACGTCCCGAATAATGGCAAGCGCGCCGGCAATCCTGCCGTGATCGAGAATCGGCGACGAGTTCACGGACGCCACGCGTTTTCGGCCCTGCGCATCGACGAACCGGAACTCACGCCGTTGACGCTCTCCGGTAATGGCCGCGGCGAACATCACCCACTTATCATCTCGCTCATCGGCCGGGAGGAGCGACGTGAAATGGTGTCCAATCACCGCTTCGCGCGTCACACCCATCGTCCGTTCGAGCGCGCGATTCACCGACGTGAAGTTCCCTTCCTCGTCGATCGTGCAGATGGCATCGTCCGCGCTCTCGACCAGACGCGTGTACAGCGCCTCCGCACGTTCGAGCGCCGCCGCACGGGCCCGATCGTCGGTAACATCGCGTGCCACGCCAAGCACACCGATCACGTCGTTTCCGCGATGGATCGGCGTATTCGACAAGGACAGCAACCGTCGCGAGCCGTCCGGACGAACGAGATGGGCCTCATACCGTCGTGTGGCACCACCGAGCGCCGCCCGGAAATGATCGACGACCTCGGCGGTCTCCGATGGCTCGAGCATCGGCAGAATGCTTCGACCAATCATCGCCTCGCGTGGAATGCCGGACAGTGCTTCGCAGGCCACGTTTGCCGAAGTAAAAACGCCAGTTGGGGCAAGCGTGTAAATCGCATCCGCTGCGACCTCGACGAGGTTCCGGTATCGCGAATTCGCCGCGGCAACTTCGCTGCGGGCGCGGGTCTCATCGGTCATATCACGCAGCGAGACCACCAGTCCCGAGACCCGCGTTCCGCCCCGAATTGGAGCGAGACTCATCGACACGGTGCGGCGCTCACCGCCGGCTCGCATCACCGCACCATTGAAGCGCATGGCTTCGCCAGCCAAGGCCAGCGATATGTGTCCAATAAGCTCCTCCTCCAACTCGGCAGGTACGAGCGAGGCAAGCGGCCCGCCGATGAGCGAAACAGGCTGGGCGAATAGCGCAATTGCGGCATCGTTGGCGAACTCGATTTGCCCAACATCCGACGTGATGAGAATCGCGTCGGTCGTGGATTCAACAACCAGCCGATAGCGCTCGGCGAGTGCATAAAACGACGTGACGTCATCAATCGTGACCACCGCACCACCTGCCGGATGTGGTGAGGCCACGAGATTGAATACGCGCCCGCTCCACTCCTGCCGAATCGTTCCCCGCCCTACAACACCCCGCCGCAACGCGGCGCCCAACGGATCATCATCAGTAATTTCGTGCGGTCCGTGCAATAGCGCATCGAATAGGGCCCGGCCGACCAGCGGCTGCCCCTCGCTAAGACCAGCGAGCGGTTCCAGCCGCGCATTGTGGCGAGTGATGAAGCCTTCGCCGTCAATGACCGCCATCCCGCCAACTATGGCGTCGAATGCCGCGTTCACTTCACGGGTCGCTTCGCTGGCTTCCTCGTATAAGCGCGCGTTCACCACGGCCAACGCGAGTTGCGCGGCAAGGCGTTCGAGCACGCGCGCATCGTCGCTGGTGAAATCGCGAGCGCGATTGACCACCGACAGCACGCCAATCGGCCCGTCAGGCGTAAGCATCGGCACACTCACGCCCTTGTCAATTCCAGCGATACCGCGCGTCCGTTGATAAGCGCCGGGTTCGGTGATCGCGTCGTTGACCACCATGCTTCGGCCTTCGAGCATCGCGCGGCCCATCACGCTGTCGGCCACCGGCACATAGAACCCCTGCACCGGATCGGCGATTCCCGCCGTTGCAACAAGATGCAGGAAGTCACCACGACGCAGCCCCACCGATGCCCCTTCGCCGCCGAGCAGGGCCATGGAGTGGCGGATCGCAAGATTGAGCACATCAGACAACCGGAGCGATGAACCCAGCGCACCAGCCATTGCCGCGAGCGCTTCGCTTTGACGCTTGTCGTGCAGACTCTCTGCGAAGAGTGTGGCGTTAACCAACGCCGTTGCCGCTGTCGCGCCGATCGTGTGCAACAGTTCTTCTTCTTCACTGCCAAACGCGCCGGCCTCATCGCCGTATACGGCCACGATCCCCGTCAGTTTGTAACCCACCATCAGTGGTACGGCGAGCACGGATGGTGCTGGAACATCTTTCGGGCCACGCGCTGACGGACGGGGAATGCCGGCGGCGCGACTAACTCTGCCAGTGCGGGACACATCATCGATGGCCTGTGCCGCGGGTGTTGTCGTATCATCGGTCGTGGCGTTGCCGTCCCGCCAATGCAACGACACACTATGCGATCCGCCTTCAGTTGGCCGCGCCACGACCACCCCGGCACACTGGATCATGCGGGCGACCTGACGTGCCAATTCGCGCTCAATGTCCTCCTGATTAAGCGAGCGCGAAAGTGTCGCACTTACCTCCTGGAGCCGCTGCAGGCGGTCCGCCCGGCGATCCGCCAGCGCCACCAGCCGGTCGCGCTCGCGAATGAGCGCTTCCACGACCGCCGCCTGCGCCTCCGGCAAGTCGCGCAAAAGCTCGCGCAACCGCGGGTCGAGCAGCAGTGCCGACGGCGTGCCGGCGAGGGTTGGATCGGTCATGTGAATTGGTGCCGTAGCTGGTCACGGGTGCCGACTGGCAACTTACAATACACTGTGTGACGCCACAATCACGACCGCGGAGCAAGAAGTCGCGCGCCGAGCGGTTCAGCCGTGGCACGGAGCGGCACGTATCCTAGCAGTTCTCCGTCCGCTTGGGCAACCGAAGGTGACAGGGATTCGAGAGTGACCTCGCGACCGCGGGCAAACAGCATATTCGCCCGCGGACGAAAATCCTTCAGGGCACAGCGCCGCACGACGTCAAATGCCTGCCAGGACGATTTTGCCGAAAAGAGGCAGAGATCGAGCAGGCCGTCGTCGGTGCGCACACCAGGTCCGGTAGCAATAAGACCATTGAGAAGTGACGGTACGTTGGCAATCATCGCCAGACCGCACTCACGCTCGTATACAATGCCATCAACTGTAGCTCGCACCGCGACGCTCTCATTTCGCAACAACGCGACAGTCGCGCTCAAGGAGTATGCGTGCACACCAAATCGTCGTTTGAGCGCCGGCGTTGCCCCTTTCATCATCGCGGCATCCATTCCAAACCCTGCGGTCAGTGCGAATCGACGGCCGCTGTCGAGGAGTCCGACATCCATCCGGCGCTCGACGCCTGCCAGTAGGGCCTGCACCGCACTTCGAATCACCAGCGGCGTCCCCAAATAGCGGGCAAGCTGATTGCCCGTGCCACCCGGCAAAATGCCGACCGGTTGCGCCGCATCAATCAACGCGCCGACAACCTCCATCGCTGTGCCGTCGCCGCCGAGCGTGAACACCGCCCCGAAGCGCTCGGCGTGTACTTTTGCGAGTTCGGCGGCGTGTCCCGGGCGTTCCGTACGGATCACTTCACAGGAAACGCTCGCCGCACGAAACGCCCGCAACGCTTCCGCTTCGCCGGCCAGTCCCAGCCGCGACGCCGGATTGACGATGAGCAATGCGGTGCGCATCAAAAACGCCAGATGCGGAACAGATCAAAACCGAATTGGCGGGGCGTCGGTGCAAAGCCGCGCGCGATCGCATCGCGCGCGCAAAGCACGGCACTCGTCGCCGGATCCATCCCGAGCGAAGCGGTCCAGCTGGGACTGAGACGGTAATCGAGTTTGATACCGAGCGCGTCGGTCAGCGAGAGCGGATCGGTGCTCGTGCCGCCTCCGAGCAACTGGCCAACCTGACACAACCCGTAGTCAACCCGGACAAAGGTGTTTTCGCTGAGTTGTTTGGCACAGTTGAAGCGCGTCCCTGACAAAATGTTCGAGCTGACATCACGGAGGCGCCCCTGATATGCGTCAAGTCCTGCAGCGCTGATCTGGGCATCGTCGCAGATGGTACCGGCGACTTTCGATCCGAGTACGCTGAACGAGCTCGACAATAACAAACGTGCGGCCGTCGAGGTGTAGTCGGCATTGCGCGCCGTGATTTCATAACTGGGCGCGCCTGTCACCAAATAGCTGATTAAGTCGGCGTTCGTCACCCGAATCGAATCCGGACTCGACAGATCGGCGGTCGGGGACAGCAACGTTCCACCAATGTGCACGCGCACCCGAACATCCGGCCGCGATCCCGACTGGCTGTATTGCCGCACCGTATGGAGCGCGTTGATGTTCAGCGTGGCATTGAGGTCGGGGTCGCCGTAAAAACGAATCTCGCCGGTCTCCACATCGAACGGCCGCTGCACGGGCCCAAGATTCAGCCGGTAGGTTCCGCGCACCGTTTGCAGCGGTCCGTCAAGCGCCAGCTGTAGCGTGCCGGCATTCGGCCCGCGCTGCACACGTCCACGGGTGATGTTGACGAGACCGCCCAGATTGATATTCGCCTCTTCCGACCGAAGCCACACATCCGGTCCCATCCGCACGGGCACACTCAGGACCTTGAGATTGTCCATGAACTCACCGGTCGGTTGCGGCAACACGCGACGGTCGATCAGCGCCGTCGTATCCACCACGCGATAGAGCTCCGGATCATCGAGAGAAATCACGCGCTTTTGGTAGAGCTCCGGCACATAAATGACGCCACGGTTGACTTCGAGACTTCCGGCGAGCGTGGCCGACCGCCAGGCACCGGTGAGAGTGAGTTCGCCGGTCAGATCAAGGTCGGCAAACAGCGGCCGCTTGATCACGTTGAATCCGTGCGTCTCAAGCGAAAGTCCGACGGTCGGATTTTCGATGTCACGAATCCCGATAAAACCGCGGAGGGTCGCCGTCGCGGTGCGCGAAAGACCGCTGTGCACCGTCAGCCGCTGCACATCGATGCTGTCGCCAAGAAAACGGATGTCGGCATCGAGCCCGCTGAGTTTCACGTCGCCGATCGGTGCGAGCATGAATGCTCCATCAAGCACCCGCAAAGCACCGGTCATACGGGGGTGCTTCCAGGTGCCGGCAAGATCGACATTTACATCAAGCGCGCCGCTGGCACCGCTGACCGCTTTTGAAAAGGACTCGAACAACACCAGTCCAACGCTATCGGTGCGAATACGGCCGGAGAGTGGCTCTTCCAGCAATCGAGGGCCCGTCGGATTCAGCCCCAAATCGATGGGCAGCGTGGCTTCCGCATGAAAGGCCGGAATGCCCAGCCGGGAATATTCCATCGTGGTGGTCAGTCTGCGTTCAGCATAGCGGCCGTCGGCTTGCAGCGATTCAATCCGAACTCCACCGATCAACGCGTCGTGCACTATGCCGCTGAAGAACAGATCGGGCCGGGTGTGTGTGCCGCGCACGTCGGCCCGGAAGGACAGTGTTCCGGCGAGAGACGATTCGGTCTGGATCACCTCGCCAATATCGACGAATGGGACACGATCGGCCTGCACCAGGAGTGCGAGCACGGAATCGGCCGAGGATTGACCACCGGCAGTGATCCTGCCTCCGCCTGCACCTACCAATGAAAGGGTGTCGAGACGCACTCCACCGGGGGTCAGCGTGATGATTCCGGGGCGCTGTAGCGACCACGCGTTGGCCGCCGTTTTTAATGCGAGGCTGTCGAGCCGCACGTCCGTGGTATCTCCATGACGAACTATCTCGGCTCGCGCCCGGACCCGTGTGCCTCGCGGCGTTTCGGCCGCCGCCGTGGCGGTGGCCTGCGATCCACCGCGCAGTTCCGCGGCGGCGTCGAGGCGCCCCAGTGAAACACCGCCCGTTCGCACCGTATCGAGGCGTACAGCGACTGTCCCGGTCGCCGAATCCGGGAGCGCACCTAGCCGCACACTCCCCGAGAGTTGACGCGCTGTTGTCCCCTCATACCGCAGGTCGGCGCCACTAAACGCGCCCTGCAATGCAAATTTGTGCGTCCATCCGACGACCGTACCGTTGCCGATAATCGTACCGCCGAGCGAGTCGGCGATGGCAAAGAGCCCGGTGTCGGTCCGCACGCGGCTCAGGTACCGACGCAAGCCGCCAAGGGAATCGATGATCGTCCGAAATTGCACGGTGTCGGTGTGCACATCCACCAGTCCGAGTCCGCCAGTCGCGATGAACAAACCGGCGGATGACTCGACACGCATAGAGTCAATGCGCAGTGTTCCGGATTGTAATCGCAACGTTGCGCGCCCGGAAAAAATCCGGATGCTGTCCACCATCGATCGGTCCGCGAAGAGTTCAACGCCGCCGACGGCATTGGCCAGTGAATCGCCCTCAAGGTCCATACTGAAGCGGCCACTGAATTCGCTTTGCGGCAGGCCCGCATGCTCGAACGCCCGGCGAAAATTCAATCCGGAGACGGCGCCGCGGGCTGCCGCGTGGTACCGCGGGCCTTCAGCATCGAACTGGCCGTCCAGTTGAACGCGGCCGGTCCCACCGACCAAGTCCGTTTGTACGGTGAGGTCGGCCACTGTGCCTTTGAGATGCAACGGGCCACTGTATTCGCCCCGCAACGGCAAACCGGGATACGATCGGGAGACCGTAGTGGCCGAAAGCGGCAACGCCGCCGCCGTAAGATCGAACGCAATATTGCCTTCGCCCACCGTCATGCGCCCGCTGCCCTTCAATCGTGAGACGGGAGCGGTGTCGCCATCGCGATGCGTGAGATCTACATCGTGAAAGCGAATGTCGGTCCAAACCGAATCGACAATGCCGGTACCCGAGATCGTCCCGTTCAATCGAGGGAAATTTGGATTCAGGAACTGTGGGGTGCGCAGGTCGAGTTGGGTAATATCCAGTTGCAGTCCGTGAAATTTTGCCAGGCTGGGATCAAGAATATCGACCTCCCCCCGCGCCGTCCCGCGCGTAATCGCGCCGGGCACGTTTCCGTCGGCGAACAAAAATTTCGCTTCATCAACCTTGAGGTGATTCACCGGGCCGCCCGATGCTCTGAGCGTACCAGTGATCTGGCCATGCCACGGATATGGGTACTTCTTGCCGTTGAGCGTCTCCAGCAAGGCAAAGTCGACTGGCAGGAGTTGCAGATTGACATCTTTCACAATCAGCACCGGGCCGCCGACGCCGTACGTCATGGCACCGCGGATGTGCGAGCCGTTGCTGCGCGCGTCGATGTTCGTGATCGCATAATCCAGAATGCGAAGATCGCGCTCATTCTTGATGTGCAAGTCCATCGAGCCGCCACCGGTACGTGGCAGCGTCTGGAATATCCAGGCGATATCGTTCATCGCCACCGAGTCGCTGTGGACCCGGATGTCGTATCGAATCGGCAGGTCGTTGCCCCAGTGCATTTTGCCTTTTGCACTCGCCACGGAGCCGGGAAGTTCCATATGGGTGAAGTCAATCCAAATGGAATCGCCCCGCCAGACTGCGCCGCCACGCACGTTGCGCCAAGCGAACGGCGGCAGCGGCTCGGAGACGTCTAATCGGGCAATATCGAACTGACGGCCCGTGCTGTCGGGCTGCCGGAGGCGCACCCGGTTGAATGTCGCGTTCACGGCCTGCCAGTGCCACGAACGCTGGTAGAAGGTCTTGCCTTTTGCGGCGACGCGGCGGATCTCGTGATCGGCAAGCGCAAGATTCACCGCCACGGCACTGTCGCGGCGCGCGCCCTGTAGCGAGTCATCCGGAGCCCACGGTAGCGTGAGCTGAAAGTGACCGCCGCGGACCCGCACATTGTGCAGCACCACCAGTGCGCCAAACCCCCGGCGCGCAATGGGCTGTCCAACGACTTCATCGTCCCCGTTCGGAAAAACTTTGCGGAAATTCCACCGGTCGTCGTACTCACGACGCATCACTAGAAACGGATGTTGCAACTCGATCGAGCGCACGATAATTCGACCATCGAGAATGTCGCGTGGATCGTAAGTGAGCCGTATCGGACCGCTGGTGGCGAATACCGAATCATCGCGATCGCGAATCATCAGCGAATCAATGGTCAGATCCGTGAGAAACGACCCGGACAGTTTTCCCAGGTGAAGCGTGCCATTCATCCCGCGCGTCAACTGACGTGCCAACTGCCGGCGCAGCCAGTCGCGGCCGCCGTCGCTTTGCGTCGCGGCGATCAGTCCGCCAACGATTCCCGCCCCGAGCACAAGCATCGCCAGTGCCGACAACAGCACCACCGCGCGGCGGCGTCCCATACGCTAAAACGCCTGACCGATGGAAATACTCGGCGTCAACCGCCGGAAGAACGACGTTTCACGTGGCGGCTGGTAGGTCGCCGCACAGCTCCCCGACTCCTGAGCCAGCACGCGGCCAGCCGACGTCACCCGAAGCGTGTTGCCTGGGCTGACACAAAGCAGCGCTCCGCCAGCCACTGTCGGCGCGTCGAAATAGGCGGCGCCTTCGGACCGTTGATAGGGATTGTACGCTACGTCGAGTCGGAGGAATCCGATGATCGTTCGGACGCGCACCCCAATTCCCGGTGTCCACCGGAGCGAACTGAACCCGACGTTCGAACCGGCCGAGCCGCGATTCCACACTTCGCCCACGTCGGTAAACGCCGTCCATTGAATGACGGATGGCAGAAATGGACTGCGCCACCGAACCTCGACGTTCGCCACGATGAGTGCGTTGCCGCCAGTCGGAACGGTGCGCGAATTGCCGGAGTCCGCACGGGCGCGGAAATACACGGTGTCGTGGGGGTTGGCCGGATCGCCTCCAATTGCTCCGCTTGCTCGCACGGTGTCGTAAGCGGCCGGGATATACAATGCCGGGCCAAGCTCATTCTGCGCGAATCCACGGACCGTGGTCGGCCCTCCGGCAAACAGCCGCTCCTGAGGCGGCACGTACAAGGCGGCACTGGAGAACTGCAATGTGCTGCCCACGACCGTGCCCATTTGCAACCGTCCGGCGAGCACGAGATCGCTGGTCACTGGCAGATACATCGCCGCGCCTACCGTCAGCTTTGTAAACCGCAGCGACGGATCCGACCCGGTAAAGTTGCCAGCGGTGCGCAATTCAAACCGCAGCACGCTACCGGTCGTGGGATCCACGGGATTGTCGCTGGTTTCGCGCGTCACCGCGAGCCCGACAACGCCAAGGCGCTGCAGACGGCTGAAGGATTCGCGGTCGGCCTCCACGCAGGCATTGAATACCGCGCAGAGCAGCGCCGGCTGTGCCTTTGTCTCTCCGTATTCCAGCGAATACGACAACTGTTGCGTCACGTGCGACTGGCGGCGTGTAAGGGCCAAACTGCCGCCCACTGGAGTGGTACGCAGGTACGCATTGTATTCCGACCGCCGTTCGCTGTAGAGCGAATACGACGGCACGAACGCATGAAATAATGCGGGCCGACTGATGGTCGCGCCAAGATAATAATTCAGATCCTTACTGTACGGATCATCGTGCACAAACGGGCAGAGCCCTTCCAGTCCGGTGAGTGGCCTGCCGACACCAATTTTCGATAGCTTCGCGTGCAAGTCGAGCCGCGTGGCGCCGCCAAGAAAATTGTACTGCGTCAGATCGCCGCTCATACGAAAACAGTCGAGCGTACCATATCCACCGCCGAGGCGCGCCGAGCGGGCGAGCCCTTCCGTCACATCCAGTGACACGCGCACTGTTGAATCGCCCGCCGCTAATGCGCTGTCGGCCACCACGCTGACATGCGTAAACAATTCCGTTTGATAGAGCGCACGTTTGGCGCGCTCGAGCCGCTCTTCGGAATATTGGTCGCCCGTCTGCACAGCCGCGACCTCACGCACGACGGCATCGCTCACCAACCGCGGTGCGCCCGGCCGCTGCAGATGTGCGCGGACGACAATCTCGCCAAGCCGCACCCGCGGTCCGAGCGCCACCGTAAACGTGACGCTGGCGCGGCGCGGCGCCGTGCGCGTGTCGTAACCAACAAACACTTCCGCATCCGGATACCCACCATTGTGCAACCGCTGCGTCAACGTATCGCGCGTGGCTTCGTTCGCATACTTGTCGAAGTTGCCGCCCAGCGTCGTCGGCACGCCATGCAACAGTGACGCGCGATCGGGCTCGCGATCGAGACCATCAAACACGAGTGAATCCACGATAGTCGGAACTCCTTCCCGCACGGAGAATCGCACGGCGATCTGTTCCTTGCCCACTGGCGTCACAACCGTATCGACCGCCACCGATGCGTATCCGTGATTGCGGTACCAGATCAACAGGCGGAGCACGTCGAGTGGGAACTGCGTGCGGTCGAGACAGTGTCGCGCACCAAAAAACCGGAGGTGACGCCGCGTCCACGACGATGGTGTGGTCACGACACCGCCCGCCAGCGTTGCGTCGGAGAACGCACGATTGCCTTCGAACGTGAGCTGCACGACTTCGAGGCTCCCGGGCCGGCACGACACGTTTTGTGCGCGCGCCGCCGCAGGGCCGGCAACAATCAGCGCTGCCGCACACACCGCCCACGCTCGGCGAAGCCTAATCGTCCTTCTGGCCAAATACCGCGAGGTTGGACGAGTGACCGGGGTTCACCTTTTTCTCCGGGTAAATAAAATGCACCGCCTGATTCACGGCGGTCGCAGACTCCGCAAATCCGGTAGCGATTAATTTCAGTTTGCCCGGATACGTCGTGACATCGCCCGAGGCGTACACCCCGCGCCGGCCCGTCTCCATCTGAGAGTTCACCACAATCTCATCGTTCTCCACCGTCAAACCCCACTCGCCCAGCGGGCCGATATCACTCACGAACCCAAGCATTGGCAATACGACGTCGGCAGGAATACGATGCAAAGTTTTCGCTTTGATATCCTTGATTTCCAGCGCAATAATCCGGTCGCCGTCGGAAATCACATCGTGTAACTCGTGGAACGTGTGGATAGACGTTCGCCCCGCAGCCTCCGCGGCGCGCACTTCGGAGATTGTCGCCGCATGCGCGCGAAAACGGTCACTGCGATGGATCAGTGCGACGCTTGCCGCGCGGTCCCGGAGCTGATGCGCCCAATCGAATGCCGAGTCGCCGCCGCCGATAATCACCACACGCTTGCCGATGAAATCGTCCGGGCTCGTTACGCGGTCGTGGATCCCGCGGCCGTACCAGGGGCCGGCAGCGGCCTGCGGAAGACGACGCGGCGAAAATGCTCCAATGCCTGCGGAAATAATTACCGCCCGGGTCGGAAATCGATCCGCCTCCGTCACCAGCACGAAATGACCGTCCGCTTCTTCCAACGCCACCACCCGCTGGTTGCAATGCGTCAGCCCGGAGAACTGGCGGGCTTGCTCGACAAGCGAGCGCACGAGATCCTTCGCCAGCACCTTCGGAAATCCGGCGACGTCGAAGATATCTTTTTCCGGGTAGAGCGCCGTCAGCTGTCCGCCGGGCTCCGAAAGCGCGTCGACAATTTGTGCCGACGCGCCCCGCATGCCAGCATAGAAGAGGGCAAACAGGCCAGCCGGCCCTGCCCCAATGATCGTTAAATCAGTGATCTCGTGCACCATTCCGAAAGTTCGCCGCCGCGCTCTAATGAATCAACCTATCGAGGCTTATTCGATGACCAAGAGTGGCCTGCTGCTCCCCGAATACGATCTCGAAACGGCCAGCACCCGTCGGGCATTGGAACGTGTCCCCGACGGCCAGTTCGACTGGAAGCCGCATGCGAAGTCTGGCTCGCTGGGGTGGCTCGCGACGCACGTAGCGACGCTCACCAATTTCGCCGCCCGCGCCATTGACCATCCGGAATACGACATTGCCCCGAACGGCGAGACGCCCAAAGGGGTGATGCCCGCAACGTCCCAGGCCGAGCTTCTCGCGACGTTCGAGAAATCGAGCACCGAGGCGCGCGCCGCCATCGCCCGCTGTACCGACAAAATGTTCGACGAAAACTGGGCCCTGTTGTTCAATGGCAAGGCGTTGTTTACCATGCCGCGATACATGGTCATCCGCCAATTCATGATGAACCATTTAATCCATCACCGCGGCGAACTCATCGTGTACCTTCGCCTGCTCGATATTCCCGTGCCGGGTCTGTACGGTCCATCCGCTGACGAGCAAATGTGAGCGCACCCAGTGCATGACGCGTCCCGCACCATCGAATACCTCGGCAAGTTCCGCTTGCTGCGCCAGATCGCGCTCGGGGGTATGGCCACCGTGTACGAGGCCGAACAGGTCGGCGACCGCGGATTCACCAAGCGGGTCGCCCTCAAGGTCATTCACGAGAAATACGCCCGCGAACCCGAGTGGCTGCAGCTGTTCATCGACGAGGCAAAGCTCTCGGCCAATTTGATGCACGGTAACATTGTGCAAATCTTCCAATTCGAAGAAGTGCGCGGCGAATTTTTCATGGCGATGGAGTACGTGCGCGGGGTCACGCTACGCCGGCTCATCGATCATCACCGGGCGATGGGCGAGCCCATGCCGCCGCCGCTCGCTGCCTACATCATCAGTCGCGTCTGCCGCGCCTTGGACTATGCACATAATTTCGTCGATGCGTCCGGCGAACGATTGTACATCGTCCATCGCGACGTCTCCCCGGGCAACGTGCTGCTGACATGGGACGGTCAGGTGAAACTCGCCGATTTTGGTATCGCCAAAGCCCGGACCATGGCCGATCCGGCGGCGCGTCAGCAGATGACGATTGGCAAGAAACACTACATGAGTCCGGAACAAATCGTCAGCGCAAACGTCGACTGGCGCACCGATATCTTCTCGGCCGGTGTGGTGCTTTTTGAAATTCTAGCGCTCGAGCAACTGTTTAAGGAAGTCGAGACGGAAGCGTCGATGGATGAAGTGACCATTGCCCCAACACCCGACCTCCGCCTGCTCCTCCCCCATCTCGACAAGACCCTCACCGGACTGATTTCGCTCGCTATCGCCAAAGACTCCATGATCCGGCCGAATGCCGCGATGCTCGGACTGGCGCTCGACGAATGGTGTGCCAAACAGAAAATGCCAGGGTCGCCGGAACGGCTGCAGGCGCACTTGGCCAAGCAGTTTCCACAGAGCTACTCGCCGCCCTCTGACACACCCCGCGCCGTCTCCGCTCCAATAGTGCCGGAAAAGTCTGTCTGGTCGCTGCTCGATAAAGTGTTCGGTGACTGACGGGCGTTCTCGATTGGTCGGCGTTAGCTTTTAGCCATGACGTTCAAGATCTACACCAAGACAGGCGACGACGGCCAAACCGGCCTTTTCGGCGGCGGCAGGATCGGCAAAGACAGTGCGCGCGTCTCCGCATACGGCGACGTCGATGAACTCAACGCGTTCGTCGGCGTTGCCCGCGCAGCCGAAGTGATGCCGCGTATCGACGAAGTGCTGGCGACCATCCAGCGCGACTTGTTTGCGATTGGGGCACTCCTCGCGACCCCACATCCGGAGAAAGTCCGCGAGCAGCTCGAAAAGGCGCGCTTGACTGATCAGCGCATCGCCCAACTTGAACAGGCGATCGACGATTGTGAGGCGGAGCTGGAGCCCCTGAAAGCGTTCATCATGCCCGGCGGCACGCAAAAGGCCGCCGCACTGCACGTAGCCCGCACGGTCTGCCGTCGCGCCGAACGTGCGATCATCCGGCTCCAACATACCGACAACGTACCGCAAGTCGTGATCATCTATCTCAACCGGCTTTCCGATCTGTTGTTTATGCTCGCGCGCGTCGCGAACCGCCGCGCCGGCGCCGGCGAAGTCACCTGGTAGTCGCAAGTCCATGATAAGCGCAGCTGCGAGCCCAATCCACTTGCATGGTTCACGCGTGCTGATTGGGGCCGGCCTCCTTGATGAGGGCGGCGTCGAGTTGCGCGCCACCTTGCATCACCGGCGCTTGGCGATCATCAGCGATAGCAACGTCGCACCCCTCTATGCGGCACGGCTCGCCGCAACATGTGGCACGCCGTCGCCAACGATACTGACAATTCCCGCCGGGGAAGCCAGCAAAACCCGCGAACAGTGGTCGCGCCTCACGGACGAATTGCTCGACTTGCACTTTGGTCGCGACTCGGCAATTCTCGCCCTCGGCGGCGGCGTGGTTGGTGATCTGGCCGGTTTCGTCGCGGCCACATATCTGCGCGGCATTCCGGTGGTGCAATTGCCCACCACATTACTCGCGATGATCGACGCGTCGATAGGTGGAAAAACCGGCGTTGATACACGCGCCGGGAAAAATCTTGTCGGCGCGTTTCATCATCCTGTACTCGTTCTTGTCGACCCGACACTCCTCGGCACACTGCCCGTCGAACAACTCCGCAACGGGCTTGCCGAAGCCGTCAAGCACGCTGTAATCGCCAGTGCGCCGGATTTCGTCTGGCTCGCGACAAATACCGACTCGATCATTCGTAGCGGCGGCCCTGGCGCCGCATTGGCCGACCACCTCGTGCGCCGAAACGTGCAGATCAAGGCGGATATCGTTGCCCGCGACGAGCGCGAAACCGGCGTCCGGAAGATCCTGAACTTCGGTCACACAATTGGCCACGCCATCGAAACGCTCAGCGGTTTCGCAATGCTCCACGGCGAAAGTGTGGCCGTCGGAATGGTGGTCGAAGCGCGCATTGCCGCGCGCGTCGGGATCGGTGATCCGGGACTTCCGGAAATGCTCATCGAAGTTCTGCGGCAGGCCGGACTTCCGACCGTTGTTCCGGCGGCGATGTCCAGTGACGCCATTCTCGAAGCAACGCGAAGTGACAAGAAGGCCCGTGAGGGATTGGTCGAATATGCATTGCCAGCCAAGCTCGGCGTGATGGCCGGCGCCGACCGCGGATTCGGGATACCGGTGTCGGATGCAATGGTTTGCGCCGCACTTGATAACTCGCGATAAGCAGACCGGCCGGTCAGAAACCAGACACTCGCGACCATTGTGACGCGGGTCATCTATCTGAAAGATTTGTGACGTTTGTGTAACCTATTGCCAGTAAACGAGATAAGTCATATCTCTGCACCAACACTGTGACATGGCACACGTTTTGGGTGTTGACCGCTGGCTGTACCTCTACATATCCTGCCCGTCCCTGCATATTGGTCAACGCCTGATCAGTACGTAGCTCGGTTATTCACTTCCCAACGCATTTACGGGGTGTGTATGCAGCGTGCGACTGAGTCGAGATCGAAAGGATTCTTCCGTTCCTCCCCCTCCACAGCTTTCGACCAGTACCTGCAGGACATTCAAAAGCTCCCGCTCATAACCGACGTCAAAGAAGAGCGTCGCTTGGCCCGGTTGGCCCAAAAGGGCGATGAAGCCGCAGCCGAACGGCTCGTTACGGCGAATCTTCGATTCGTCATTTCGTATGTCAAGAAATATCAAGGGCACGGACTCGATCTGTCCGAACTCGTCGCAATCGGTAACGAGGGACTTCTCAAAGCGGTCCGCAAATTCGATCCCGATCAAGGCGTCAAATTCATTTCGTACGCCGTGTGGTGGGTGCGTCAGGCGGTCCTCAAGGCGCTCGCGGAACAGACGCGCTCGGTGCGCATTCCGCTCAACCAGAACTCACAGCTGATTAAACTTTCCCGCGCCGAGACCGTTCTGGCGCAGGTGCTGAAGCGCGACCCGACGGACCATGAAATCGGCCGGTTGCTCGATGAAACACCGGAACAGGTGCGCGCCTCAAAACAAATGTCGGCCACCGAGCTCTCGCTCGACGCACCGGTCGATCGTTCTGACCGCGAGGCGTCCACACTCGGCGAGCGGTTTGCCGGTGGCGATGGCATCGAGATCGAAGAGCGGACGGACTTCAACCTGATGCGCGAGTGCATTGCCAGAGTCTTCCGCAATTACCTCACGCCACGTGAACGCAAAATTCTGCATTTGTATTACGGCCTCGATGAGGGTGCCGAAGCTATGACGCTCGAGAAAATCGGCGCACTGATGGGCGTCACCCGCGAACGCATTCGCCAGATTCGCGAACGGGCGTTCGAGAAACTTCGCGAGTCGCCCGAGGGGCGTTCGCTGATGGGCTTCTGGGCCATTACCTGATTGAACCCCACCCATCGCGCTCCCCGGAGAGCGCGATGTGATATGCGTGAAAGGTCGAGCGGCCTGGCTGCCCGGCCTTTCGTGCATTCACGGTGCGACGATTAAGGTTCAGCTATGCCGGAATTGGCCACCACACTCTCGGATATTGTCGGCACGCGCTATTGCCTCACGCGTGCGACTGAGCTGTTGGCCTACGCGACCGATGCGTTACCGGGCAATCGACGTCATCCCCGGCTGGCCGTTATGCCAGGCACACGGGACGAGACCGTGGCCGTGGTGCGCGCACTCTATGCGGCTGGGATGCCATTCGTCCCACGCGGCGCTGGCACCGGCCTCTCGGGCGGTGCGCTCGCCGACAGTGTCGTTTTGCTTGGGCTTCAGCGGCTTCGGCAGATCATCACGATCAATCCCGAGTCGCGGACCGCGATCGTAGAGCCGGGTGTCGTAAATGCTGCGCTCAGCAAGGCTGCGTTGCCGTTTGGATTGCACTATGCGCCCGATCCGTCAAGCCAAACGGCCTGTACGATTGGCGGAAATCTCGCCGAGAATGCTGGTGGCCCGCATTGTCTGAAGTACGGCGTAACGCTCAACCACGTTCTGGCCGCCACGGTGGTGCTGCCGAATGGTGAGATCGTCTCACTTACCGCGCCAAGCGAAGAAACACCAGGGTACGATTTACTTGGCGCGTTCGTCGGCTCCGAAGGTTGCTTTGGTGTGGCGCTCGACATCACCGTGCGGCTCACGCCGAATCCGGAGCGCGTACACACCATGCTCGCCGATTTTTCGTCGATCGACGATGCAGCCCGCGCCACGTCGGCGATCATTGCCGCCGGCATACTTCCGGCGGCGCTCGAATTGATGGACGCCGCAACCATTCAGGCAGTGGAGAGTTCGATTTACGCCGCGGGCTATCCGGTCGACGCCGCCGCGGTGCTCCTCGTAGAAGTGGATGGCGCAGCCGACGGTCTCGACGAAGATGTTGACGCTATCGAGCGAATCTGTCGCGCCTGTGGCGCTCGCCACGTGCGGTCAGCGAGCGACGCGATCGAACGCGCCCGTCTGTGGCAGGGGAGAAAGAAAGCGTTCGGGGCGATGGGACGCATTGCCCCGCACCTCGCGGTTCAGGACGCCGTTGTTCCGCGGTCGCAGCTATCGCCGATCCTCGCCCGCATGGCCGAGATTGGCACGCGGCACAATGTGCGCGTATGCAATGTGTTTCACGCCGGCGACGGAAATCTGCATCCCAACATTCCGTATGACGCCGACAACGCCGACGAGTCGGCGCGCGTGCACGCCGCAATGAGCGAAATAATGGAGCTCTGCATTTCGGTTGGTGGTACAATCACCGGTGAGCACGGCGTCGGGTCCGACAAGCTCGCATATATGGAGCGGATGTTTCCCGGCGATTCGCTCGACGCGATGTGTCGCCTTCGCGACGCGTTCGATCCGGAGCGGCGCGCGAATCCCGGCAAGGTCGTCCCCTCGCACCGGTGCAAAGAGTGGCGCGCCGCACCGGGCGCACACACATGACACTGCAACCCGCGAACACCAGCGAGCTACAGACGATCGCGCACGACGCGCGGGCGCGATCGACTCCGCTGCGTCTGTTCAGCCGCGGAACATGGCCGACGGGAGTGACGGGCGGAGCGGTCGCGTCCACATCGCTCGACTTGTCTCTATTCAGTGGCATCGTGGAATATGTGCCGGGCGACCTCACGCTTACTGCGGGTTCCGCCACCACAATCGCCGAAATCGACGCCGCGACTGCGGCGCACAACCAATGGTGCCCGCTCCTGCCGTGGGGCGACGACGGCGGCTCGCTAGGTGCAACTTTCGCCACCGCTACCACCGGTCCCTGCGCGCGATCACTGGGTACGCCGCGTGATATAGCCATCGGGGTGCAGTTCGTGGACGGCACGGGAGCGCTCGCGCGTGGCGGCGGCCGCGTCGTGAAAAATGTGGCCGGGTTTGACCTCACACGACTGATGGTCGGATCGTGGGGTACCCTTGGCGCGATCACGGAAATAAGTATTCGCCTGCGGGCGCGGCCCGCCGTCGACGAATCGTGGACGCTTTACCTCACACCGAGCGATGTCGCAGCGCAATCGCAATTGGCAGCTCTGCGGCGCGGTCCGCTTGCGCCACTGGCGTGTGAAATCCTCACAACTGCTCACGCCGCCGCACTTGGACTGCCAAACGCCTCAGCGCTCGTTCGGCTCGGCGGCAACACCGCATTCGTCGCGGCCGCACGCGCCGCCATGCGCGCAGCCGTGCGCGAGATTGGCCGAGCCGACCCGTGTGACACGCAGGTGTGGTCGCGCTATCGCGCCCTTGATCCGCATCCTCGCACCGTCACCGCAAACGCGTTTGCGGATCCATTGTCGCGACGAGTCAAAATGCTGTTCGATCCCGCCCACGTGTGGAACCGATTCGAAGGCGGGCACGGTGCCGAAGGCAAATCATGACGCGCACCGCTGCCGATCTGCTGCCATTGCGCGGAGCCGAGCTGTGTGTGCATTGCGGCTTTTGCCTGCAAGCCTGCCCAACATATCTCGCGCTCGACGACGAAAATGATTCGCCGCGCGGGCGAATCGTGCTGATGAAAGCACTCGCTGAGGGCGCGATCGCATCGGACGATCCGGACGCGAGGCGTCATCTCGACCGTTGCCTCGGATGCCGCGGTTGCGAGACCGCCTGTCCGTCGGGCGTTCCCTATGGTCAGTTGCTTGAACAAACGCGCGAGCGACTCACCGCAGGTCGCCCATTGCCGCTCGTGGCGCGGACAATTCTTTTTGTGTTTGCGCGTCCGCTGTTCCTCGGTATCGTCATGTTTGGCGCGCGTGTGCTCCGCGCCACCGGCATTCCGGCCCTGCTCGCTCGCATACCGGGCCGGCTCGGTTTCGCTATGGCCATGCTTGCGTCGACTGCGCGGCGCCAGCACGCGTATCCCGCGGCCGATCCGGACTGCGGCCGGGGCACGGTCGCGATACTCGATGGCTGCGTGATGGAAGGATTGTTCACCAGTATAAATCGCGCCACGGAACATGTACTCGAAGTGAACGGATATGGGCGCGTTACCGCGCCCGGCCAACAGTGTTGTGGCGCGTTGCATGCCCACGCCGGTGACGCCGCGACAGCACGCACACTGGCGCGCGCCAACATTGCTGCCTTCGAGAAGAGCGGCGCGCAATTCGTCTGCACCAACTCCGCGGGTTGCGGTGCGGCGATGAAAGAGTATTCGCAACTGTTGCGCGACGACCCCGAGTGGCGCGATCGCGCTGCGGCATTCGGCACGCGGGTACGCGATGTGAGTGAATTGCTTGCCGTGGCCGGCCCGCGATCGGCAGGCTCACTGCCTGGTGCGACGACCGTCACGTACGACGCGCCCTGCCATTTGCAACACGGCCAGCATGTCACAATTCCGCCACTCACCGTGCTTGCCGCTATTAGCCAACTCACGCTCATTCCGCTCACCGACAGCGATCAATGCTGCGGCAGTGCAGGCATCTACAACCTCATCGAGCCGGAGCTGTCAGACCAAGTGCTAGCGCCAAAGCTCGCGCACATTGCCGCTTCCGGGGCTGCCATCGTTGCCACCGGAAATCCCGGTTGCCTGATGCAGATCGGCGCCGGGCTCATGCGGTCCGGCAGCGCCGCGATAGCGCGGCACCCCGTCGAGTTGCTTGCCGAAGCGTATCGGAAATCCTGAGCGGACTTCACGCGGCCAGCACCCCGGTGATACTTATATAAGATGTCACGCCCGGTCCTCATCATGGATTTCGACGATGTGCTCGCCGAAACGCGCGCGCCAAAACTTGACGCGCTGCGTACCGCATTCGCGTTTGATGGCGTGGTGATCGATGACGACTTCCTCGACACGATCTGTTTGGGCGTGTCGATCCCCGCCGCAGTTCGCGGGGTGTATCGACAGGCCAATGTGCCCGCCGACGAAACGATGATCGAACTTGCCACATTGCGTGCCGATCGTGCCTTCGCCGCGACTACGCAACACGGAATCCTACTCGCCCCGGGCGCCGCGGACTTTGTGCGCAATGCCTCGGCTCAGGTTCGACTGGCAATTGTCACCAGCGCGCGGCGACGCGACGTCGAGGCGCTGCTGGAATTGGCCGGACTGCGCGACGCATTTGAATGTGTCCTTACTGCCGATGATCGTACCGGCTTCGAGCCGTCGCCGGAATCGTACGACGCGGCACTGTTTCGTCTTGCCCACGGTGAGAGTATTCGCGCTGGTGGCGAGACCGCGATAGTGGCGTCTCTCAACGCGGCCGCGGCGGCCCGGGCGGCGCAGTTGACTGTCGTAGTCGTTGGTCCAGTATCGCCAACGGTCGCATTCGCTGGTGACGGATACATGGCCACACTTGAGGGTGTCGCTGTCGCCGATGCGGTACGCTTCTCACGTCGCGCTCGGGCGACGTGATGCCGGAAGCGGTCGCGCCGGGATTCGAACGGGTCGAGCTCTTTTCGACACCGTCGAGTGAATACGATGCGCTCCGCAACGGTGCCGCATTGGTCGATCGCAGTTCGCGTCAACGGATAATCTTCGCGGGAGCAAAGGCAGGCGATACGCTCACAGGACTCCTCACGAGCGATGTACTTGCGCTCACTCCGGGCACCGGCCAGTACGCCGCGGCACTGACATCCAAAGGGAAAATCATCGCCGACGTTCGGGTCTTTTCGCGCGATGGTGACTTTTTGGTCGACGTTGCCGAGGCGGCCGCTCCCGGATTCACCGCGATGATTCGAAAGTTCGTGAACCCTCGCCTCGCACGATACGCGGACGCGAGCACGATCTTGCGTACTGTCGGTGTTTTCGGTCCCAGTTCGGCTGGCACGATTGCGCTCGCACTTGGCATCGCCGCGCCAGCGCTCAAATCACTCGGTGACTACGCGCATTTCGCGCTGGACTGGAACGGAAACGCGTTGCGAATCGCGCGCGTGCCCGACTTAGGTGGTGACGGATTCGATATTTTCGTACCAGTGGAGGCCGCCCCGGCCCTATGGTCGGCACTCGAAAGTACAGGCGCGACTCGCGTCGGGCGGGCCGTGGTGGACATCGCACGAATTGAAGCCGGCCGGCCGCTCTGGGGAATCGACATGGACGAGAACACCCTCGCCCAGGAAGCGAACTTCGATGAACTGCATGGCATCTCATATACGAAGGGATGTTACACAGGCCAGGAGACCGTCGCCCGCGTGCATTTTCGAGGCCACGTGAACCGGCATCTGCGCGGGTTGCGCAGCACGGCACAACTACCGAGTCGGGCCCAACTGTTCAGTGAAGATGGGAAACCGGTGGGCGAAGTCCGGAGTGCCACCACATCACCAACGCTTGGCGCCATTGCCATCGCGATGGTTCGTCATGAAGTGGCGGCGGCGAGCCGGCTCACGGCACGATGGGACGGTGGCGAAACAAACGCCGTTGTACACCAGCTCCCATTTGCCAGTTGATTGTGATTGCCGTTAATACACGAAGGGCGCGACCAGATAGTCGCGCCCTTCGCATTTACTTCGATTCCGGACTACGGCTTCTTTGCCGGGGCCGGGGTCTTCGTCGTGGTCGACGTCGACGTGGTGGTCGTCGTGGTCTTCATGGTGGTGTCCTTCTTGGTGCTGTCCATCTTCATCGATGAGTCAGAGGCCATCGTGGTGGCCGGAGCCGGAGCAACTGCAGCGGCCGGAGCCTCTTCCTTCTTGTCAGCGCAAGCAGCGAGAGCGAGCACGGCAGCGACAAGGGCAATACGCTTCATGGGGGTTCTCCTAAACGGGATAATAGGCGCAATCGAGACTGCGCCTAATACGCAGTGCTCGTACAACAGCACAACTTATCGATTTCCGGTGTCTTGGTCAAGTGTTTGGCGGCCCAGATTAGTGGGCCTTTGACGTGGCTAACCCAATGTCATCCCTCAGCTTGGTCGACACTGGCGTCAGGGCGAAAGGCCCCTTTCACTCTGGGGGCGCGATTAGATTTCTGATACGGGTCCCCCAGGAACCAGCGAGTACGCGATGACCGCAATCCAATTTCCCGAAGAGGACCAGGCCGGCGCTACGGTTGTTCGTGGCGCATGCCCACACGATTGCCCAGACGCGTGCTCCACAATTGTGACCGTCGAAAATGGCCGGGCCACGCGTATTCAGGGCGACCCCGACCATCCGTTCACACAGGGCTTTCTCTGCGCCAAGGTGAACCGGTACCTCGAACGCACCTATCATCGCGACCGACTCACCACACCGCTCAGACGCGTTGGCCCAAAAGGGAGCCGCCAGTTCGAGCCGGCGAGTTGGGACGACGCGCTCACCGATATTTCCGCGAGACTCCGGACGATAGTGGCCACGCATGGCGCCGAAGCGATTCTGCCATACTCCTACGCCGGAACGATGGGGCTCATTCAGGGCTCGTCGATGGACCGCCGGTTCTTCCATGCCATTGGCGCATCCAAACTCGACCGTACCATTTGTTCTACCGCCGGCTCCGTAGGCATGCAGATGACCGTGGGCGCCAATGTCGGGGCCGATGGTGAAGGCTTGCCCTCCAGCGATCTCGTGCTCCTTTGGGGGACGAACACACTCACGGCAAATCCACATCTCTGGCCGCACGTCCTGCAAGCCAAGGCCAATGGCGCAAAGGTGATCGCCATCGACCCGATCCGCACGCGCACGGCCGATCAATGCGACGAGTGGATCGCAATCCGGCCTGGCACTGACGCGGCACTGGCGTTGGCGATGATGCACGTGATCTTCGACGAAGGATTGCAGGATGACGATTATCTCGATCGCTTCACGCTCGGCGCCGACCAACTGCGCGAGCGGGTGAAACAGTACCCACCGTCGCGCGCCGCGCAGATCACCGGTATTCCGAGCCCGCGGATTATCGAGCTGGCGCGGCAGTACGGTCGCGCCAAGGCGGCGTTCGTGCGCATCAATTACGGATTGCAGCGGCACGCTGGCGGCGGCATGGCCGTGCGAACCATCGCCTGCCTGCCAGCCGTCGTTGGCCACTGGCGCCGGGCCGGCGGCGGCATTCAGCTCTCGACTAGTGCGAATTTCCAGTTCAATAAGAAGGCGCTTGAACGCCCCGACATTTCTCCTCCCGTGCGGACGATCAACATGATTCGCATCGGGGAGGCACTCAACGCGCCCGATGGCGGCGTTGGTGGGCCGCCCGTTCAGGCATTAATTGTATACAATTCCAACCCCGCGGCGGTGGCACCAGACCGCACGTCGGTACTTCGCGGATTGGCGCGCGACGATCTGTTCACCGTAGTGCTCGAACATTTCCAAACCGACACCGCCGACTGGGCGGACTGGATTCTTCCTGCCACGACGCAGCTCGAACATTGGGATATTCATTTTTCGTATGGCCATCACTACGTGCCGCTCAACCGGCCGGCGATTCAACCGATGGGCGAGGCAAAGCCGAATAGTGAGATCTTTCGCTTGCTTGCGGCGCACATGGGGCTCACCGACCCGATGTTCGCCGACGACGATCTCGCCCTGATTCACCAGGCGCTCGAATCGCCGCACGAAAAAATGAAAGGTGTGACATTCGACGCGCTGATGGAACGCGGCTGGGTGCGGCTGAATTTGCCGACGCCCTTCCTGCCATATGTCGACGGTGCCTTTTCCACGCCAAGCGGCAAAGTGGAGTTCTACTCCGAACGCATGAAACAAATGGGGCTCGACCCACTTCCGGCGTTCACACCACCATACGAATTCCCGGAAATGGTGCCGGAACTGGCCGCGAAGTATCCATTGACCCTCATCTCCTCGCCGCGCCACCAATTCCTAAATTCGACTTTCGTGAATATCGACTCGCTGCGCCGCAATGCCGAGCCGGAGGTGATGGTGCATCCGGTTGACGCCGAGCGCCGCGGCATTCCATCGGGAGCTCGTGTTGTGGTCCAGAACGACCGCGGCCACTTCTCGGGTGTCGTTCGCATCTCCGACGCCGTCCGTGAAGGGGTCGTGTGGGCGCCGTCAATCTGGTGGACAAAGCTCGCTGCCGACGGTGCGAACGCAAATGACACGACATCGCAGCGTGAAACTGATCTTGGGCATGGGCCCGTGTTTTACGACAATCTCGTAGAGGTTTCAGTACTCGACTGATGACGAAAGAAACGCCACAGCTGCCGCAGACGCTCGGAGCACTCAAACGTTCGCCATTCGCCGTGCCCGAGCGGGCCCACCGCAAAGTGAAAGATGAGATTCGCAAGAATCTCGTGATGCGCCTGCAGCATGGGGGACCACTCTTCGAGGGCGTGCTCGGCTACGAAGACACCGTCATGCCGCAAATCGTCAATGCCCTGCTCTCGCGGCACAATTTTATTTTGCTCGGGCTCCGGGGCCAGGCCAAGTCACGCATCCTGCGCGCGCTCACGACGCTACTCGACGACGTGATGCCGGTCGTCGCTGGTAGCGAGATTAACGATTCGCCGTTCCACCCGATATCAAAGTTCGCTCGCGAGCGTATTGCCGAAGGCGGCGACGACACGCCCATCGGTTGGGTCAGCCGCGACCAGCGGTTTGTCGAGAAACTCGCGACGCCGGACGTCACCGTCGCCGATCTCATTGGGGATCTGGATCCGATCAAAGCGGCGCGGGGCGGCCACATGCTTTCCGACGAGCTGACCATTCACTATGGAATGCTGCCGCGAGCCAATCGCGGGATATTCGCGCTGAACGAACTGCCGGACTTGGCCGCGAAAGTGCAGGTCGGGTTATTCAATATTCTGCAGGAGGGTGACGTTCAGATCAAAGGGTTTCCGATCCGGCTGGAGCTCGACGTCCTGCTCTGTTTCACGGCCAATCCCGAAGATTACACCGCACGTGGCAAAATCATCACGCCACTCAAGGACCGCATTGGGAGTGAGATTATCACGCACTATCCGGAGGCCGTGGAACTCGGCATGGCGATCACGCAGCAGGAGGCGTGGACGGCACGCAGCGTTCCGCCTGCCCGGATTTCGCCACTGCTTGCCGAACTGGTGGAGCGCGTGGCGTTCGAAGCCCGCTCCGACAAGCGCATTGATCGCCGCTCGGGTGTCTCACAGCGCATGCCGATTTCCGTGCTGGAAAACGTGGTATCGAATGCTGAACGACGCGCGATCCGGCTGGGGGAGAAAGAAATCGTTCCGCGACTCGCGGATGTGTACGCCGC
>JANYKA010000101.1 GCA_025358315.1 Gemmatimonadota bacterium
CCTGCAATTCGATGGCTTCCCGATGTTCAGTCCGGATGGGAAAAAGATTATTTGGGCGTCAAATCGGTTTGCCGCATTGCCGCACGAGACCAACGTTTTCATCGCAGACTGGAAGCCTTAGCCACGGAAACAATGCTGGACATTGCAGCACTAAAAGCAGGGGATCGGGTGCAGCACGAGTTGATGGTGCGCGCCCGCGAAGACAAAACAACCAAGAACGGCGATCCGTTCGCCATTCTCCAGCTCGGTAATGCGACTGGGCAAATTGCCGCCAACATTTGGAAAGAGGAACTTCCCGGCATCGCCGCCGTGAAGCCCGGCAGCATAGTACAGGTCATTGGTACTATTGAGACCTATCAAAACAAGCGACAACTCAAGCTGACCGCGCCGCCACGCATCGTTGCCGCATCGGCAACGAACCTTGACGAATTTCTGCCGAGTGCCAGCGTTACCCCGCCGGCACTCTGGGAGCAAATCGATAAATGGCGCGGGGCAATTCGATCGCCGAAACTGCGCACCGTTGTGGATTTGTTTTTCGCAGATGACGCGTTTCGCGCCGCGTTCGAGCGCACCCCGGGTGCGCCACGCGGCCATCACGCCGTGCTCGGTGGGTTGTTGCTGCACGTGGTCGAGGTGGCTACCATCGCCCGCGGTGCCGTAAAAACCATGCATGGTGATGTCGATCTTGTCACTGCCGGTGCGCTAGTCCACGATATCGGCAAGGTAGAGACTTACGCGATCACCGCCGGGGGGTTCGAGTTTACCCAGGCCGGGCATCTCTTACAGCACATGGTGCTCGGATCACTGATGCTCGACCGGCGTTTGCGTACCCTCCCCGCCGGTACGCTGACCGAGACACAGGAATTCGAATTACATCACTTCATTCAATCGCATCACGGTCTCCCCGAGCATGGTGCCGCCGTGCGACCATTGACTCTCGAAGCAGAGCTACTGCACTGGGCAGATCAAGCGAGCGCGAATGGGAATAATTTTACGGACGCCATGACCGATACCGAACTCTTTCCCGGCGACGAGGAATTTTCCGTTCGACGCGCCTGGCGCCTCGACCGGCGCGTGTGGCGGCGCCGGCACGAGTGGGATTGATCGCCACGGCGATCGGACAGCTGCGGATGCTGCGCCATCGGGCGCACGCCGCCCGTCTCGCACAGGCAGGCGGCGGCCGGGACGCGATGCGGCAATGGCGACACGTTTTCGGCAATACCGTAACCGATGGCCCATTTCTCGGCATGCGGTACACGCCGCGTTGGGGCGATGCGTCAGCCCTCGGCAAGCTCATTGGCAGTTACGAATGCGAATTGCATCCTGTAATTGGTGACCTACTGCGAGCGGCGCCGGACCGTATCATCGTGATTGGATCTGCCGAAGGTTACTACACCATCGGATGTGCACGAGCGGTGCCAACGGCGCGCATCGACGCATTCGACACGGATGGGCTCGCACGCTGGAATACCGTGAAACTTGCAAAGGACAATGGCGTAAGCCGGCGCGTTTATGTACACGGAGAAGCCAACCCGGACTCGTTGGCCGCCGTGCTCACGCGCGGCCCGGCGCTGATTATCTGCGACTGCGAAGGCTATGAGGACATTCTGCTTGACCCACAGCGCACTCCGGCATTGGCGGCATGTGACATGATTGTCGAGTTGCATGAGCAAACGCATGAGCATTTGGGCGAAGATATCGCCGCGCGTTTTCCCGGTTCGCACGCGACGTTCATAGCGAGTACCGATCGCCATGTAGCCGACTACGCGTCGCTCACCGCCATTAGTGAGTCACGACGGTCGCGCGCATTACGCGAATTCCGCTATGCCCAGCGATGGCTCGTCCTGCGTACCCAAGCCACGTGAACCTGACAGCGCCCCCCGCCGTTGCCGATGATGCCGCGCCGGGACGGTGGCGGATGCTCGCCCTGCTTGCGCTCGCCGAACTGCTCGGCATGTCACTCTGGTTTGCCGGCAGTGCCATGGCGCCGCAACTGCAGGCGAGATTTCAACTCTCCGGTACAGCTGTAGGTGCATTGACCACCGCGGTGCAGATCGGATTCGTTTTTGGTACCGCCGGTTCAGCGCTGCTCAACCTTGCTGATGTCATTCCCGCTCGCCGATTTTTCGCGGGTGCGGCCTTGCTCGGTGCGGTGGCGAACCTGCCATTGGCCTTTAGCAGCACGTTGCCGATCATTTTTGTCAGCCGATTTGTCACCGGTGCGGCACTCGCTGGCGTGTATCCACCGGCAATGAAAATGGCCGCAACTTGGTTCCGCGCCCGCAGAGGCTTGGCGGTTGGCACGGTGGTTGGCGCACTCACGATTGGCAAGGCCGGCCCCTATCTCGCCCACGCAGTTCCCAATGCCACAGTCGAGGCGATCACATTACTTGCGTCCGCCTCCGCATTGAGTGCCGCGCTGTTGGTCTTCACGTTGTATCACGACGGGCCGTTCGCGTTTCCGTCGCGCCCATTTTCGTGGGCGCTCGTTGGCGATGTGATCCGCACCCGTCAATGGCGGCTCGCCACCGGCGGATATCTCGGACATATGGCCGAGCTCTATTCGTACTGGACCTGGATTCCGGCTTTTATTGCGGCAAGTGTTGTCGGCGACGCGCACGCACTCACGGCGCCGTCATCGCCCGCCATCGCCGCGCTCTCGTTCGGCGTCATCGCGGTTGGCGGCGCTGGCTGCATCTGGGGCGGCCTCCTCTCCGATCGCATCGGGCGCGGACCGCTGGTCATGCGGGCAATGGCCATCAGCGGCGCCTGCTGTGCATTGGTCGGCCTCGCGTTTAGTCGACCCCTATGGATACTCGCGCCGATCGCGTTGGTTTGGGGGTTTTTCATTATCGCCGACAGCGCGCAATTCAGCGTGCTGGTGACGGAAAGCGTGCCGCTGCACGCCGTCGGCACGGCGCTTACGCTGCAAACCTCCCTTGGGTTCTTGCTGACCACCGTCACGATTCAGGTTGTGCCACCGTTGGTGCGGTATGCCGGATGGCCTTGGGCGTTCGTGCTTTTAGCCATCGGGCCGTTCCTCGGCATTCAGTCGATACGTCGCATCGACCGTCCAGGCCGTATGAAACACACATCGCTCGGTTAACTTTGTACAGAGCCTCTAAAGGATCATGCTGTGACTGTCATCAAGCAATCGGATTTCATTCAGTCCATTCAGGACGCGCTGCAGCACATCTCGTATTTTCATCCGCTCGATTACATCACTGCATTAGGTGACGCGTACGAGAAGGAACAATCGCCTGCGGCGAAAGATGCCATCGCCCAGATCCTGACCAATTCCCGGATGTGCGCCGAAGGACATCGCCCGATCTGTCAGGACACGGGAATCGTCGTCGTGTTCGTGAAGGTCGGAATGAACGTCCGCTGGGACACCACGCTCTCCGTGACGGAAATGGTGAATGAGGGAGTGCGCCGCGCCTATTTGCAGCCCGACAATGTGTTGCGCGCATCTATTGTTGCCGATCCGGCATTTGGCCGGAAGAACACGAGAGACAACACTCCGGCCGTGATTCACTACGACATCGTGCTCGGCGATACGGTCGAGATACGAATAGCCGCCAAGGGTGGCGGATCGGAGAACAAAACAAAGTTCGTGATGCTGAACCCCAGCGACTCCATCGTGGATTGGGTCCTCAAAACCGTGCCAACAATGGGTGCGGGATGGTGCCCACCGGGGATGCTCGGCATCGGGATCGGCGGCTCGGCGGAAAAGGCGATGCTGCTCGCGAAGGAATCGCTCATGGATCACATCGACATGACGCAACTGAAGGCCCGCGGTCCCCGAAACAGCATTGAAGAACTCCGCATCGAACTGTTCGAGAAGGTCAACGCGCTCGGCATCGGTGCGCAGGGCCTTGGCGGACTCTCCACCGTTCTCGATGTAAAAATCCTAGACTATCCGACGCACGCTGCCTCCAAACCCGTGGCCATGATTCCAAATTGTGCCGCCACGCGTCACGCACATTTCACACTCGATGGTTCAGGAGTCGCGCGGCTTCCTGTCCCGAAACTTAAAGACTGGCCGGACGTGACATGGACACCGGACCGCAATGCCCGGCGCGTTGATCTCGATGCGCTCACTCGCGAGCAGGTGGCAACCTGGAAGGCGGGCGAACGCCTGCTGCTCACGGGAAAACTGCTGACCGGCCGCGATGCTGCCCACAAACGTATTGCCGATTTGTTCGCAACCGGTCAGAATCTTCCACCAGGTGTCGACTTTACGAATCGAGTGATTTACTACGTTGGTCCGGTTGAACCCGTTCGCGATGAAGTTGTTGGGCCCGCCGGTCCGACAACTGCGACCCGTATGGATAAGTTCACGGAAATGATGCTTGAAAAAACAGGACTGATCGCGATGATTGGCAAAGCTGAGCGTGGCTCGGTTGGTCTCGAGGCAATTCGTCGCCACAAGGCAGCTTATCTGATGGCAGTCGGCGGGGCGGCGTATCTGGTGTCAAAAGCCATTCGCGGATCGCGCTGTATCGCATTCGACGACATGGGGATGGAGGCAATCTACGAATTTACGGTCGAAGACATGCCCGTTACGGTCGCGGTTGACGCGGCCGGAAACAACGTCCACGAGACCGGTCCCGCTGAGTGGAAGGCCAAAATTCGGGAATTGCCGGTCCTGATCAGTTAGAATTGCCGTCGATTGGACCGAATTTCACCAAAAATCAGGGCTCCGGCCCTTCGAGTTTGGGCCAAAATTGGTTATTTTCCAGTCAGCTCAAATGACGGTGTGTGTGTCGTCGCACCGGCTATTCACATCTGGAGACTGCATGCGCAAACCACGCCCGGCCTCGTACAATCCGGCCCAGGCATTGAATCTCATTGCTAACGACCGCAACGGCACACCTCTCTCCTGCCCCTCCTGCTCCGGCGCAATTGAGCGCGACCCGGGAGAGTTCCCGCCTGCTCCACGGTGCCATGTCACACTTAAGTGCCTGAACTGTGGCCGCTTCGCCCGGTACATCGCCGGCGCTGCGTAACTGTTTGACTTCGGCGAGCGTAGCCGAGCCCGTTAGAAACCGAGTCATTACCCGCAGGCTGGTAATTCCAGCCTGCGGCTGTGTGGCGTTACTTGCCGGATTCTTGGCAATCTGTCCGCCGCTTTATGCGCAGCGCCCGGCCAGTCCATTGCCGAACGCCCGTTCAGCCGCGCCAAATCTCACCCTGAATGACTCAAGTCGCATTCGTCCATTGCCAGCGACGGCGGAGCTCGCGGCGTTGGTGGGCGAATACGGTGCGGGTGCAGATACGATTATCGTTCTCGAGCGCGGGGGACGGCTCTTCGCAATGCACTACCCCGCCGAAGTTCAAATCGCCGTCAGTTCGTTCGCTAGGGATTCGGCCGGTCGACCTATAGCGCTCCAGCTCGATATTCAGCGATTTCCGAGGCGATCCGTTGGCACGGAGGAAGGCGTCACATTTCATATTCTTCCTGCGCAACCAGTCGACGTGCTGCGCCGCTTAGCGTTGGCCGAGACACCGCCGGTAGAGAGTGGTCATCATCGCCGCAGTGATCTGGCGGACGTCGCCAGGCTCGATCACGGGATCAAACTCGATATCCGGTACGCCACCGCCAACAACTTTATGGGGGCCCCGATGTACTCGTCGGCCCGCGCGTTTTTACAGCGGCCCGCCGCCGAAGCGCTGATTCGAGCGCATCGGGCATTGGCGGCGTATGGTTTTGGCTTGCTGATTCACGATGCGTATCGTCCGTGGTACGTGACCCGAATGTTCTGGGACGCGACCACCGGCGCCGAGCGCGGCTTCGTTGCGAATCCGGCCACGGGGTCCAAACACAATCGTGGCGCAGCGGTCGATCTCACACTGTATGAACTGTCCACTGGGGCTGCGGTTCGGATGACCGGCGGCTACGACGAATTTTCGGAGCGCTCGTACGCTCACTATCCTGGCGGGACGGCCTTGCAACGGTGGACGCGCGATTTGTTACGGCGGGTAATGGAACGGCAGGGTTTTACGGTGAAC
>JANYKA010000054.1 GCA_025358315.1 Gemmatimonadota bacterium
ACCATCTTATGAGCGGGTGACGACTGGTTCGCTCGAAGCGTTGCGAAAGTTTGTTGATGGTCAACGCGCGATCGATGCTGGCGACGATCAGCGCGGCCGAACCTTATTAAACGAAGCGGTTGCCCTCGATACGGGCTTTGCGATGGCGTACCGGAAATTGGCGGTCTCATATTCCAATGAGGGCGGCCATCTCGAGACCATGTATGCGCTACTGCAACGGGCATACGATCACCGCGACCGGCTGAGCGACGAAGAGCGGTACTCGCTGGAAGGTTACTACTTTATCACCGGTTCGCGGCTCGATTTTGCGAAGGGAATCGCGGCCTACGAAAGTCTGCTCGACCTCGCACCAGAAAATCAGACGGGGTTGATCAACCTCGCGGTCCAGCTTGAGTTCAGAGGCGAGTACGCCAAGGCGGAAGCGCTGTTCCGGCGATCGCTGGCGCTCGATACTTTCACATACCAATCGAATCTGGGGTTGGTGCGAACGCTGGCGAATCAGGGAAAGCTGGACGAGGCCTCGCGAGCGATCGCCGCTGGCAGCAATCGTATTCCGCGCGGCAAATGGATTTTTACCCGTGCCGCCGTCAACTTGCTTTGGGCGAATGGGATGCTCGATTCCGCAGGCAAAATTGCAGCGGGGTTTCCGACGGAAGCGACTAGTCCGTACGCTCGCGCAGAAATGACCCTGGTCCAGTCGAACCTTCAACTGGCGCGCGGGAAGTTGACGGACGGCGATCGATTGGCTGCCGTGGCGAGTGCGTTCGATCACGAAGCGGGTAGGGAAGGCAATGCGCTTGCCGGTGCACTTCGGACCGTCGTGCGCACCGCATGGTACAGAGGCGATCGCGTACGGGCAGCGCGCCAGCTCGATGAAATATTAAAATCAAACCCCATTGCGAAACTCGGCGCCGTCGATCGGCCATTTAGAGAACTGGTCGATGCGGACGTGGCGGCGGGCCGTTTGGATGCCGCGAAGGCCACGCTGGCCGATTTCGAAAAGGCGTTTCGATCGATTGGAGCAGTTCCCGACACGAACGACCGGACGCACATGGAAGGCACGATCGCGCTGGCCGAAAAAAAATACGACCTCGCGGCGTCGAAATTTCGCGAAAAAACAATCGACGACCCTTGCCGGAATTGCGACGTCCCGCAGCTCGCGCAATCGTATGACTTGGCGGCGAAGCCGGATTCGGCAATCGCCGTCTACGAACGATATGTGCAAGATCGGCACCTTGGGCGCCTGTATGTCGACGGCCAATTCCTCGGCCCTTCGCTGAAGCGACTCGGCGAGTTGTATGAAGCGAAGGGAGACCCGACCAATGCAGCGAAACAGTACACGCGATTCGTTGACCTCTGGAAGAACGCTGATCCCGAATTGCAGCCGGCGGTTCGGGACGTCCGGGCGCGGCTGGCGAAGCTAAAAAGTGCGGAGCCGATCAAGCCGTAAGGTCTAATGGCGAGTGGATCAATCGGAACAAGATCTATTTTTAATTCCTCACAACGCTGAAGGGGTTGTTGTTCATGCGCAAATTGCTTCTGCTTTTTGTTGTGCTTGCCGCTCCCGTCGAAGGCCAGCTGCCCGCCAAGCGTGCCCTGCAAGTCGCGGATTGGTATCGTCTGCGTACGGTGGGTGATGTCCAGCGTTCGCCGGACGGCGCGTGGGTCGCATATGCAGTCTCTCATATTGATTCGACCAAAGATCGGCACGACAGCGACATCTATATGACAAGCTGGGATGGCGCGACGACCGTGCGCCTCACCGCGAGCGATGAGTCAGAGACTTCGCCCCGATGGAGTCCGGATGGCAAGCAACTGGCCTTTCTCTCCTCACGCCAGGGATCAAAAGGATCGCAGGTGTGGCTGCTCAATCGCAACGGCGGCGAAGCGGAACGCATAACGCAGTTCAAGGGTGGCGTGAGTGCGGTGGCCTGGGCGCCAGACGGGAAGCGACTCGCACTGGTTGTGGCGGATACACAGCCGACGACCGATTCAACCAAAGCGATGCCGATCGTCGTCGATCGCTACGAGTTCAAACGCGACGGTGAGGGGTTCCTCGGCCTGGAACATTCCCACCTATATGTGTTCGACATCGCATCCCGGTCATCGACGCAAATCACCACCGGCGACGCAGATGACAGCGCGCCCGCGTGGTCACCCGACGGCAGGTGGCTTGCGTTTGTCAGCGCCCGGGAGCCGGACGCGCAGCGCTATGACAATACCGATGTATATGTCGTGGAGGCTCGTGCGGGCGCCTCTATCAAACGATTGACAACATTCCAGGGGCGCGACGAAGGACCACTGTCATGGAGCCCGGACGGCAGCTTGGTCGCATACGTGCAAGGTCCCGAGCCAAAGAATTTCGGCTACGGCGGCGGTTTCGGCACGGTCGCCATCGTGCCGGTGAATGGCGGCGCACCG
>JANYKA010000120.1 GCA_025358315.1 Gemmatimonadota bacterium
GACGGTTATTTTCCCCGGATTGACGGCGCCCATTGCCGCCGGACGCCCGGGCACGCTACGGGCCATCGAAGCCGCCATTAAGGGCGATCGGCTCGTCTTCGCTGTTGCCCAGCGCGACAACGCCGACGATCCCGCTCCGGAGATTCTCTACTCGATGGGCGTCGTCGCCCGTATCGGGCAGGTCCAGCGCGGACTGGGCGGCGTGCAGTTGTTGCTGCAAGGTGAGCAACGAGCGACGGCGCTCCACTATACGCAGGGCGACGGCTACCTCTCGGCGGTGGTGATGAACACCGATGAAATGAGCCCGCTCGATGAAAAGGATCCTGCCTTCGAGGCGCTCCACAAGGAAATCCGTGAACGCGCCGTCGAACTCGGCGAGCGCCGCGGCTTGCCCGAAGAAGTCGTACATCAAGTGCTCGACTCGGTCACCGAACCCGGCAAGTTTGCCGATCTCGTGGCCGGCTATATCGAGTTGACGGTGCCAGAAAAACAGGGGCTGCTGGAAACGCTCAGCGTTGAAGACCGTCTCCGTCGGGTCCTGGTACACGTCCAGCGGCAAATTTCACTGCTCGAAGCGCAGGATGAGATCAAATCACAGGTCCAGGAAGAACTGGGCGAGCGTCAGCGCGAGATGTTCTTGCGCGAGCAAATGAAAGCCATTCAGAAGGAACTGGGTGACGACGAGAGTTCCAAAGAAATCGAAGAGCTGCGCGAAAAACTCAACAAACTGGACCTCAAGAAAGAAGCCCGCGCCGAAGTCACCCGCGAGCTCGGACGGCTCGAGCGTGCCGGCCGCGAGTCCATGGAAGCGCAGGTCATTCGCACCTATCTCGAGTGGATCGCCGAGTTGCCGTGGAACACGCGGTCGGATGATCAGCTCGATCTCAAGCACGGCATGACCGTGCTCGAAGAAGACCATTACGGGCTCAAGGACGTGAAGGACCGCGTGCTGGAGTTCCTCGCGGTGCGTCAGCTTCGTGCACAACAGATGGCCGATGAAATCAAAACCACGGGTGAGTTCCCGGCGGCCAAGTTGCGCGTGAGCAAAGAGGACGCGACACCGTCGCTCACAAAGAACGACGCCACCGACGACAAACCGATCACGGACGAAAAAGAGGCGAAGTCGCGCGCGATGGCGAAGGGACCCATTCTGCTGTTCGTTGGCCCACCCGGCGTCGGCAAGACATCGATCGCGAAGTCCATTGCGCGGTCGCTCGGGCGGGAATATGTGCGTGTGGCGCTCGGCGGTGCCCGTGACGAAGCCGATATCCGCGGTCACCGGCGCACATACGTCGGCGCGATGCCGGGACGTATCATTCAGGGAATGAAGCAGGCCGGCACGAAGAATCCGGTCTTCCTGCTCGACGAAGTTGATAAGCTCGGAACGAGTTATCAGGGTGATCCCTCAAGCGCATTACTTGAAGTGCTCGATCCGGCCCAGAACGACACGTTCACCGATCACTACCTCGGCGTGCCATTCGACCTGAGCGAAGTGATTTTTATCGCAACAGCAAACTTCATTCAGAATATTCCCGGACCACTGCTCGACCGAATGGAAGTCGTGGATTTCGCCGGCTATACCGAGCGCGAAAAAGCCGAGATCGCCAAGAAATACCTGATTCCGAGACAGCTCGAAGATGCGGGGCTCGGAAACAAAGGCGTGACGTTTACCGACGAAGCGGTGAATGCCGTGGTCTCGAATTACACGCGCGAGAGTGGCGTGCGTCAGCTGGAGCGTGAAATCGGCAAGGTGACGCGCAAAGTTGCACGCCGCATTGCGGCAGGCGACGCGCACACGACGATCGAAGATGACGGAATCGTCACGCTCGAAGATGTGCGCGAACTGCTCGGACGTCCGAAAGTGCATCCCGAAAAGGCGAACGCTACGCACGAAGTTGGCATTGCCACGGGCATGTATTACACGCCAATGGGCGGCGACATCATGTTCGTCGAAGCGTCGACCCGGCGTCTGGAAACAGCGCCAGCCGGCGACGGGAATGGCGGCGGTGGCCCGGTGTCACTGATTCTCACCGGACAGCTCGGCGACGTGATGAAAGAGTCGGCACGCGCCGCGTTTACGTACGTGACGAACAACGCCGCGAAGCTCGGTATTCCGCGGTCACGATTAGGAGCGGTGGAAACGCACATCCACGTGCCCGCGGGTGCGATTCCGAAGGACGGTCCCTCGGCGGGCGTCGCGATAGCCACAGCATTGGCCAGTGAGATGACCGGTCGGCCGGTGCGTAAAGATCTGGCAATGACGGGCGAAATTTCCTTGCGTGGCCGCGTGATGCCGATCGGCGGCTTGAAAGAAAAAGTGCTCGGCGCGCTACGGGCCGGCATCACCACGATCGTGTTGCCCAAGGACAACGAAGCCGATCTCGAAGACGTGCCTGAAGAAGCTAAGGCCCAGCTCACCTTCTATACCGCGGAAACGCTGGAAGACGTACTTAAGCTCGCACTCATGCCGGAAGTCGATCAGCCAGCGCAGCTATCGGTCGTGGGCCGCTAAAACGCACACCCGCCCGGGCAGCCGTTGCCTGCCCGGGCGGGTTTCACACGGTATTGCGCGCCAGGACCTGTCCGCCGATGCGGCCGAGCGTCGCGAGATACGCGCGCTCGTCATCGCTGAAGACGCGGTTGGCCGCGAACGCCAGCACCAGCACGCCATATGCCGCGCCATCGGCGACGAGCGGTGCGACAGCGAAAGCACCGTCAGACGTTCCGGTATCCGAAAAACGACCGAGCGCCGGATAGCGCGAAAGTCGTTCCGACCGCGATTCGATCACCACCGGTTCGTGTGTGCGCTCTGCTTCGGCCATCGGGTCGGCGAGGTTCGCCGGGACCGTTGAGCCGGTAGTGAGATGCGTGACGATATCGCCCAATGCGCGCACGACCACCCGATTCCCGTCGATGTTACGCGCAACAAAGCCGAGACTTGCTACCAGCGGTGGCGCGCCGCGGGAGAGCAGCACCTGGGCAACATCTTCAGCGCTGACATTGCGGCCGTTGAGTGCCGCGATCACCTGTTGGAGTCGCACCAGGCGGTCGCCAGCATGACGTGCCTCTTCGTTCAGCGTCAGCTGTAGCTCGGGAAGCGACGGCATCATCACCTGCGACAGTCGCTGGGTCAGACGGCGCTCTACACTCGGCCGCAGGGGTTGCAATGCAATCAGGGCGAGGAACAGCGCGAGCAGTGAACCACCCAAAATAAAATTCAACGCACTGCGGCCGCGCTCTGTCATGCCCCGCGTCCGTTCGCCAAGCACGCGCAGTTCCTGATC
>JANYKA010000130.1 GCA_025358315.1 Gemmatimonadota bacterium
GCGAACACCCAGTGGGTCCGGTTGTACAGCGCTCTGGGTTCGGCGAACGACGGCCTCAAGGCAATTGCCAAGTTGCTCCGGGTCTGCACCCGTGTACTTGGTCCACGTCTTCAGGTTACGGCCGACAAACGCCAGCTTCACGCCGCTCGTCAAGTGTCCGAGGCCAAGCGCATTGCGGACGCGGTTCGGCAGCGTGTAGTTGAGCGACAGCTCGCGGAGCTTCACATACGTGCCGCCTTCGACGAAGTAGTCGTTGGCATCGAGGCCGTTGTAGAAGCCCGACGAGAAGAATCCGACGGTCTTGCGAGCCGACACAGGCTGCACGTTTGCCTGATCCTGATCGGCGTGACGTTCATCCTGGAACATCCACTGCTTGGTAAAGTTGTAGATCTGGCCACCCGAGACACCGTCAAACAGGATGTGCAGGCCAATGTCCTTGTAACGCAGGTCGTGCGTCCAACCCCAGGTAAAGTTCGGATTGATATCGCCAATCTTGACCACGGCATTTCCAGTTGGGTCGACGTATTTGATCGGCAGCTCAGCCGTAGTATGAATGGCGACCGCCTTGACGACATAACCCAGTTCGTTGATCACGTAATCCGTCGAGAGGAATCCATTCGCGGCGGTGTTTTTCGGATTGTCCGACAGCTCGGCGATGCTGTGCACCCAACGTGCACCATACATCACGCCCAGCGCTTCACCCTGGCGAACCCAGAACTGGTTGCCCTGGCTCTGACCGAACGCCGCCGCCTGGTTGTAGGCCGAACGATTCAGGCGATCGACAGCCTGCTTCGTGCGATCACCGGTCAGCGTGAAGCTCCACGCAAACGTCGGGCGGTCAATGACACGCGTGGTGAGTGACAGCTCCCACGTGTGCGCGCTGATATCCGCGGCATTCTGCACCTGGCCGACATACCCACCCGACTTGGCCGACGACAGCGGCACAGCCAAAAACGCATCTTTCGTCAAACGGTCAGCGCGCGTGACTTCGAGCGAAAAACGATCGAGGAAATCGGCGTTGATGCTGTATTCCGTTTCCGTTTGCACTGCGGGCCGCAAATCAGGATTGCCCAACTGCGCCTTGGTGGCTACACCGCCATTCAAGTTGTAGGACTGATACTGATTGGCGAACGCCGGGCGAAGACCCGCCGTACCCTGCGCAACGCGAAGCTTCAGTTCCTGGACACCCGGAATGTGGAAGTCTTCGGTCACACGATAAGCGCCGGACACCCCGTAGAAAGTTTTGTAGCGGGAGTTGGCACCGAACAGCGACGATCCGTCACGACGCACCATGACCTGCGCCAGATACCGGTCTTTCCAGTCGAGCTGCTGAGTGATGAAATAGTCAACAGCCTTGATCACCGTTTGGCTATTCTGGTTGCTCGGAAAAGTGTATGACAACGCATCGCCGGCGTTGATCACCGGGAGGTTGAACACCAGCTTTGAATCGGTGAAACCGGTGTTATAGGTCTGTGCCGATTCGTCAAGATAGGTCAAGCGACTCACCGAGCGCAGATCGCCAAACTGCTTGGAGATCGTGGCGTTTACCTGCATGTTGGCTGATGTGCTGCGCCCGTAATTCGACGTGTAGCTGCCGTTCACGAGCGTGTTTGCAGCACCGCCCGAGAACGTGCCCTTGGGCAGGAAGAACGTGTTGTTGTTATTGCTGCGATCGGTGCCATACGAAGCATCGAGCGTCAGCCAATTGGTTGGACGGTAGCGTACCGTACCTGAACCGAGCACACGATCGCGACGGAATTTGTTGTCGTTGACCGTCAGCCCGTACAGCGCATTACCGCGCGATGTGCCATTCGAATAGAGCGTCGGAATGAACGGGTCGAACTGCACAGAATCGGCTGCACCCGCCGGGTGACGCAGGTCGATGTCCGGCGGCGACTGCAACAGGGCGAAGAACGGCGGCGCTCCAGCATTGGTGGCTCCGGCGTCGACGTTCTGGTCGTTGAGGTTCAAGCCATACGTCGCGCTGACCGACAGATCGATCTTGTCCGTAATCCCCTGATCCATATTGAGACGAATGTTCGTGCGACGCTCGCCGTCAAGGAATGGCAAAATGCCAGCGTTGTGCTCGAACGAATACGACGTGCTGAGGTTCGTGTTACCCCGGCGCACGCCGATGTTCACATAGTTGTTCTGGTAGTCACCGTTGCGCATCCACGTCTTCTGCTGATTGCGCCAGGTGCCCGGAGCAAACGGCTGATCGTTGATGAGTGCCGCGGTGGCTACACGCGCCGTGCCCTGCGGGTTCAGCACGAACGAGCCATCGGAATTCTTCTGATAGTGGTTGTACTGGGCAAGCGGAACGAAATGTTCCTGGGTGCCTGAACCCATTTCGTTGCGGGTCGTGAACGTGACCTTGTTGTTCGGACCGCTCTTGCCGCGCTTGGTCGTGATCGCAATCACGCCGTTCGCAGCGCTCGAGCCGTACGAACTCGCCGAGGCCGCACCCTTGAGGACTTCGATGGACTCGATGTCGTTACCGTCGATATCCTGCATGGATCCGCTCGTGATAATGCCGTCCACCACCAACATCGGCGTGCTGTTGCCGATGCCGAGGTTGGTCGAGCCGCGAATCTTGATGACCGGACTGGCGCCCGGCGTCCCGCGATTGCCTGCGACCTTCACACCCGACACCTTGGCCTGCAAATTGCCAATCGCGTTGGAGTTCGGCACTTCGCTCATCTGATCAGACGAAACTTTCGTCACGCCGATCGTCAGCTTCTTAGTGTCCGTCGCCTCTGCCGTTCCGGTCGTGACCACCGTGTTCAGCTGAGTCGCCGAAAGCACAAAATCCAATGTTTGAGTGCCCACGCTAAGCGTGACGTCTTTCGACACCGGCGCCTTGCCGAGCGCACGCGCTACGACCGTGGCGATCTGACCATTGGCGACTACCGCGATCCGATACGTACCGTTCGCCGAGACGACAACCGTCTGGTTGAACTGGGGGATCGAAATGCTGGCGCCATCCACGAGAATGCCTTTCTCATTGGCCACCTTGCCTGTGATCACCGCTTGGGCGCCCTGCGCGTACGCAGCGGACGAAACGGAAGAAACGAGAGCGGCAACGAGTGCTGAGGCACCCACGCGCCGCAAGAACCTACTAATGTCGATCATGCTTCCACCTCAACTGAGGAGTGACGGAACGTGTTGTCACCAAAACGGCGAAGCAACACCCGAACGC
>JANYKA010000174.1 GCA_025358315.1 Gemmatimonadota bacterium
GTGATCGGCAATAACGATCCGGCCGAACATGGATTCACCAATCCGCAGTGTCCGTTTCGAAGCGCCAACGCGGACGCGCGCGAACACGCCGCGGCTCGCGCTATCGACGGCGGCGGCGATTTCGCCAATCGTTCCACTGGCAACCGCGGAATCACCGGCTGACGCACCAGCAAACAATGTCACCGCGTCGCCCGTGCGGACGCGGGTCGCGTCGTTCGAAGACAGTGTGAGCACCACATCAAGGGCCCGGGGATCCGCGACCTCGACCAACGCCTGCCCCGCGTCGGCGCTCGCCCCAAGCACCGCACTCATACGCGTCACCACACCGGCAATCGGCGAGCGGAGTGTCGAGAGTTCGCGTGACCGCCGCGCCGTGATGGCATTGGCCCGCGCTGCTGCGAGTTCTGCGGTCGCGAGTTCGGCCTCTTTGCGCGGCACCACTCCGGCATCGGCGAGTCGCTGGGCCCGTTCTGCTGATTTCTCGACCGCCGCAAGCGAGGCGTCGGCGCTCTTCGCCGCTGCGTCGAACGCCGCTTGCTCAAACTCAACCAATGGCTCGCCCGCTTTCACCGCTGCCCCCACCGTCACGAATACTTTCGACACGCGGGTCGGCGACGGCGCCGCGAGCGAGGCGACGTGCCCAGCGCGTGGCGATACCGTACCAACGGCGTCTATAGTTTCGACAAATCGCTGCGACTCCGCGGTGGCGACCGTCGCACTGACCGATGCTACGACCTTTTCTGCGGCCGTTTCCTTATCGGCTTTTTTCCCGCATGCGGACAAGACAAGAGCAACGGATATCAACGAGAGTGTCTTCATGGCTGGATGCGGTCAACGGTGAGCGTGAGCAAACGCACGATGCCAGCCGCGTTGCGCGCGGCGGCCACATCATCTACGTACTGCGCGAGCGCTTCACGGGACGCGCGCTGCGCTTCGAGTACACTCGGCAGTGCTGCCGCACCTTCGCGGAATGCCAGCAACGACAGGGCAGCAACCCGTTCGGCCGACTGCTGAAGCCGCCCACTGCGCGCCGCCCGGTCGCGCGCCGCGCTCAATGCCCGCCGGGCCCGAAGGAGTTGCGCACTCCCTTCAATGCGAGCCAGCGCCAATGCGGCTTGTGCCCGGTCACGCTCGGCTTGGGCTAGCCCAATCGCGCCGCGATTCTGATTGAACAGTGGCAATGGCAATGCGATGCCGATGGTCGGCAGTGCTCCCTTCTCTGCGCCGCTCGGATCGTGCGATTCGAATCCCAGGGAAAGCGATGGTGGCGCGAACAGCGTTCGCTGCTGCAGCCGCACCGCGAAATCCGCGGCCTTCGCATCTGATTCAGCCGCCGCGACCAGCAACTGCACGCCAGCGCCGGCATCCGTCACAGCATCGCCAATATCGAGTGTGTCGGCCAGCGTGAGCGCCGGCGACTTTGCGTCGATCCCCATTAAACTTTGCAAATCGAGCAATGCCGCGACAGACTCGATCGAATCGCGAACCGCCGCATTGGCCATCTGACCCGCGACGACCGTCGCCAATTGGACGTCGAGTTCGCTACCGTCGCCGGCGTCACGTCGCACACGGGCCAGTACGAGCAGACTGTCACCATCACGTGCCGACCGCGCCGACAGTGCCATGCGTTTCGCCGCCGCAAGGGCCCGCGTATATGTGGTGTCGGCTTCGTACGCAGCCGCCTCGCGTTCAAAAACGTATCGGTAGCGAGCCGCACCGAGTCCGGCCATCGCACCGGAAATGCGCGGCGAACGTAGCCACGGGAAATCAATCGGGAAATCGAGCACATAGTGCAGTTGTGGTACCGACTTGGAATAACTCGCCGACCCCACCGGATTCTCGAACTGGCGGGCAATAGTCAGATGCGCCCGAGCGGCCGCCGAGTCGGCGCGGGCGAGTGCCACACGCGGGCCGCGACTGACAACGACAGCGATGGCCTCCGCACGGCTGACCGGCTGCTGCGCCACGGCCAAACGTGCCGTCGCAATGGTGAGGACGCACGTCGCAACAAGTTGCTCAACTTTCATCGAACGATGTTACTCGTAGAACGGGAATATCGCGAATGATACAATATCATCCGCGCACCGCCGGAAACTGTACGGTTACCCGTGTTCCGACGTTCACCGTCGACTCAATAGAGATGGTCGCATCGTGCGCGTCGGCAATCCACCGGGCGATAGAAAGGCCGAGTCCCGCGCCGGCACCCGTCTTGGCTCGCGGATCATCGTGGCGGGCAATAGTTTCGGTGGCGCGATAGAATCGCTCGAATACTCTGGGCAATTGATCCGCGTCAATTCCGATGCCGGTGTCCTCAACGACCAGCGTAGGGCGTCC
>JANYKA010000062.1 GCA_025358315.1 Gemmatimonadota bacterium
TGGATGTAAATGGCGACGGCATCGATGAAATTATTCTAGAAGCCTGGCGGTACGGCGGGCAGACGGATCTCGTGGTATTGAGTTTCCGCAATGGCGGCTGGCACGAGGCGCTACGGGTGCCGATGCATTGGTGTATGGATACCGCGAAGCGGTAACAAGAATGAGTGCTGAGTGGGAGTAGGAGTGTTGAGAGCGAGACTAGTGGGAGACAGGAGTGGGAGAGGAGTGGGAGAGGAGTGGGAGACGGTAGTTCGAGAGCGCATTCGTTGCTTCTCTCTCCCACTTCGTCCGCGCGATTGCCCGTCCTACTTAACGTGAGGCCTTAGGGGCATTGGTTTGACGATCGAAAACCCCATTCTTCAAAGCCCCAGCAGGCATGCGACGTCGGCAGAAATCCTCGCGGCTCAAGTGGGAGAGAGTAACTACGGACGCGTCCTCCCACTACCGTCTCCCACTCCTCTCCCACTCCTCTCTCCCACCAGTCTCGCACTCAGCACTCCTACTCCCACTCACCACTCCCCTCTATGTAGCGCCGATGTCCCATGCCTGCTCCGCATCCGCCTTCGAGTACGCACGGAACGCCGTCAGCGTGGTGGTTTTCACCAACCCCGGCACTTCAGGAAATTCCTCGGTTACAATGCGTGCGATGTCCTCGTAATTCGCCACTTTCACCAGGACGACCAGATCCCACTCGCCCGATACCGAATAGACATCGGTCACGCCCTCGAGGCCGGCGAGTTTCTTGGCACACTGCGGAATCAGTCGTGGTTCAGCTTTGACCAGCACAATAGTCGTGATCATGGGACCACCGGAAATGGGGGCACGTTCAGGAGCCAGACGCCAACCATGCGATCGCCGTCATCAATGTCGAACAAAAGATCCTGCGCCAACTGAACCACCCGGTGGGCGCCTGTGCCGCCGAACCGAAAGTGTATCGTCCGTTCAAGGGTATCGGCGTCGGCCGTGAGCCGGGTCTCGACCGCCACCGATGCGATACCCGGCTGGGAACGCCTCGCCGGAATGCTCACCACTGACGGCGAAGCATCGGCGGGCGCCGGAAGCGCCGCATGCGTCCGTACGTTGGGCCATACGGCGACTTCGACGCCGCCAATCTGCCCGGCCTGTATATCGAAAATGAGCCACGACCCGTCGCTGCCCTGCACTTCGACAGATCCCGACATCCCTTCACCCGTGGCCGCGGCACGCACCGTCGCGGTGAGAATGTCCGTGTCGGTATCCCAGCGGTACTCTACCGCCGGCAGTGGCGTGTCCCGCACTGCGATTCGCACTTCGATTTCCAATGCGATCTCCGGCTACGGGTTACCGTGAACTCGACACACTACGCGCTGTATGCCGTCACGATGCGACGCATCGCTTCTTCGACCTGCGATTGCTCGGCGGCATACGATACCCGCACCCAGTCGGGCGTGAGAAATGCCGAACCTGGCACCACCGCAACGTCGGACTGCTCAAGCAACTGCGTCGCAAATACCGTCCCGGCGTCGGCAACTGTCCCAGCTCCGGGCGCTCGAATATACAGATAAAATGCGCCGTCCGGCCGCAGTACTTCCATACGCGGCTCCTGTTTCAAAATGGCGATGGCCGCGTCCCGCCGCTTGGCAAATTGCGTGACCATCGAACGAATCGCTGCATCCGCCTCGGTACGCATCGTGAGTGCGGCGAGTGCGGCATGCTGCGAGACTGCTGCCGCATTGGAAGTGGTGTGCGACTGCAACGCCGTCATGGCCTTGGCCAACGGCGCCGGCGAAATCGTCCAGCCAATCCGCCATCCCGTCATCGCATACGCCTTTGCGACACCATTCACGACGACCAAGTTGTCGCGCGTTGGCGAGACATCGAGCGCCGATGCGGCCGGAGCGCCATACGCAATGCGCCGATAGATCTCATCGCTGATCACCCACCAGCCCCGCTCGGACGCGAGCGTCAGCAATGCGCGCAGTTCGTCCGGCGAATAGACCGAGCCAGTGGGATTCGACGGCGAGTTCAACATCAGTCCACGCGTGCGCGCCGTGGCATGCGCCGCGAGCATCGCTGCCGTGACTTTGAATCCGTCAGCCGGATCGCCCATGACCGGTACCACCGTAGCCTTGGCGAGCGCGACCATTTCGTAATAGCTGGTCCAACTCGGTGTTGGGATCAGCACTTCGTCACCGGCACCAAACAGCGCGAAACAGGCATTGAACAGCGATTGCTTTGAGCCCGTGGATACGACAACCTCGCCAGCCGTGATGCGGTCGGGGCCCTTCCACGATTCGTTTGCCTCGGCTGCGATCGCCTCTCGGAGCGGAAGGATCCCTTCCATCGCCGTGTACCGCGTGGCTCCCGCATCGATCGCCCGCTGTGCGGCTGCCCGAATGAACTCCGGCGTGTCGAAGTCCGGCTCACCCGCACCCAAATCAATGATGTGGCGTCCGGCAGCCTTTAGGGCCTTCGCGCGCTGCGAGACGGCGATAGTCGCCGACTCGCGCAGCTGCGCAATGTTCGCGGATGGTGTGAAAACGGATACGGGTATCAACGGCCTGGCGATCGGTGAGGGGTGGGATTCGCTGAATTGTTGGTGCGGGCGCTAGATTACAAGCGCAAGACGAACGATACCTACGCGGCACACGCCGCGCCATTGACATCCGAGGACGCAGTGACTGAGCAAGAACGCGAGACGGCCGGAGCCGTTCGCAGCGCCCATGTGGCGCACTTTTTCCCGACCGATTGGGCCCAGACCGCGCAACGCGCACTGGGGGCGTTAGAGCGAATCGACGCAGCCACAGCGGCTCCACAACTCATTATCACCGTCCCGGATGCTACCGCAGCACTCGCACTGACTCGCGAACTGTCCATGCTGCCGCCGGCCGCCGGATTGCGCATTCTGCCCGTCACTGGGGCGACGCGGGCGACCCGTTTGCTGGCGGAAACGCCGGCGCCGGTCATCGTCGGTACCCCCGGTACGCTGGGCCAACTCATTGCCGGTTCGCATCTGAAACTCGCGAACGTGCATACGATCATTCTCGGTGCAGCCGACGAGTACGAAACAGAAATAGACGCGCTCGCCACGCTGATGGCCGAGTTGCCGAAGACGGCCAGCCGAGTACTCACGGCCGCGTCGGCGACACCGTTGGTCGAAAACGTGCTCGAACGGTATTTCCACCGCGCCCGGCGCATCACGGCCGATGCACCGCTGCCGTTGACGTTTCCGCTCGCCACACCACCGACGATTCACCTGTATCCAACCGCGCCCGGCGCCCCGCTCGCACCGTTGACAGAGTTGCTGGATGAGTTTGATTCACCGTCGACGGCCATTGTAGTCAACGACACGCGCAGTGAATCACAGGCACGGTCGGCGCTTGCCGCCCTCGGGTACGAAGCCGGTTCGCCGCTGGTGACTGTCACGCGCGGCGATGTTGCACCGTATACGTCGCTCGTCCTGTTTGTCGGTACGCCTTCAATGGGAGCACTGGCAACCGCGTTGTCCGCCCATCCGGCCCGAATGGTGGCAATGGTCAGTGCCCGTCAGCGTGCGGCGCTGGAGAAGATGGCTGCGGGCGTAATATTTGTCCCGTTCGAACGTTCACGGGCTGCTCGCGCCGCGCGCGCCCGCGACGGCGCTATGCGCGCGACGCTGCGCGGTGTGCTCGCCGCCGGTTTCCCGGCTCGCGAAGTGCTGGCACTCGAACCGTTGCTTACGGAACACGACGGCCTGGCCATCGCTGCCGCCGCACTCCGGTTGTACGAACAGGCTCGCAACGATATCGCCGCCGCAAAACAAGCCGGCCGCGACGAACTCCGTGAAGAACAGAAGGCGGCAAAAGCAGCCGCGGCGCCGGCGGCCGAAGATCGCCCTCGCAGCGGCGACCGTGGTTCCCGGCCGTTCAGCGGACCGCGCGACCGTGATCGCGGCAGCGACCGGAATCGGACCGGTGATCGCGGCGAACGCGCACCGCGTGGAGACAAGCCATCTTTTGGTGGACCACCACGCGGAGACAAGCCGTCTTTTGGCGGCCCTCCCCGCGGTGACAAGCCGTCATATGGTGGCCCTCCCCGAGGAGACAAGCCGTCATATGGCGGACCGCCCCGCGGCGATAAGCCGTTCGAGCGCGGCCCGCGCCCTGATCGCGACACAGATCGTGGCCCGAGGAGTGGACCGCCGCGCCGGAAACCCTAACGGCGCGGTACACTATCGCGAAGTGGCGTCTTTGAAAAAGTCGGGCCAGGTGGCCCGTCGATGTTCGGTGATCAGGCGTTCCACCTCGTCGGCTGCGGATCGAATGTGATCCTCGGCCTCGCCGATCTCGCGAAATGACTCGCCTTCAGCCTGCAGAAGCGCTTTGATGCGCTCATCGAGCACAATGCTCTCCTGCAGGTCGTGCACCCGGCCGACCATCGAGTGCGGTGCGTTGGTCGGTCGGGAACAGAAGAGATTCAGGTTGCGGAAGCGGCGGTGTTCCTCGAGGACGAGCGCCCTCAGCGCCAACGATTTCGCTTTGTCGTAGATCGGATTGAGCATCAGCGGTGAATCCATAATTACTACGTCGGTGTTCTTCGCCGTTGTGCGTAGCTTGTAGAGTTGTAGCCCGAAGAGGTAGGGCTGCACGTCGAGCGCCCCGATCTGACCCTGCTGAATGCACTGGCGCGCCTGCTCGTCATGCATCTCGCAATCGACGCTGCGCAATTTGAGTTCAACGAAGAGCCGCGCCGCGGCCGTCGTCTTTCCGGTGCCGGGTCCGCCAAAGAAATTCACCACTAGCGCATTGCGATCGCGTTCGCTCATGGCTGGTAAGGAATGACGGCGAAAGCGGAAACGGAAGGGGGAAAAAGCAGAAGACAGAAACCCGTCACGGCGCTTCTGCCTTCTGACTCGTGCGATGCGTTGGGTTACGGCGCCGAGCGGCCCCTGAGTCGCGTGAAGAACGCCTGAACCTGCGCGTCTGATGCCACGTTGACCGGATCGATCTCGTAGTACTTGTTGTCGAGATAGCGACCGGTGGACGGGAAGAACGGTGGCTTGCGATTCGTGCGCTGACACGGATCGACGCTGCGGTTTTCGCGCATACCGGTGTTATTTCCTGAATATGTTGGCGAAATAATTTGTTCAATAACGCCACCCGTTTGATTGATACAGCCGCCCGAAGTCGGATTTAACGGGTTGCCTTGCGGACAGTTTCGGACAGTCGTCGCGACGGGACCTGCCGGCGACCATGTTGGATAATTGTAACCATCTTCAACACCTACAGTGCCCGTGAGACTGAGCGTCACCGCATGCAGCGTGAAGTCCGGCACACCGTAGAAGTAGTTTCGGTTTCCGCTGCCATTCGGGCGTGGCCGGTTCAGCGCATTGTCAGCAATAATAACATTCCGGCCCGCAATAATTCCGAGAAAGTTTCGGCACAATGCCGACGTCTGGGTTGGATCTTTGTCGTAGACCAAGTCATCAATGAATACGATGTCCTTGGCGCCATTGGACTGGTAAAAAGTGACGTTGCCGCGCAGAGTATCGCTTGGCGACCCGAGGTAGACGGGGCCCGTGGTCGCATTAATCACGCCTTTTGACGGCAAGTTGAATGGCTTGTACAGCGGCCAGAGATAGGGCTTCTGCACGGCTTGAAGCACAGTCGCCGGAATCGCTGGTAACGCGGCGCCCGCCCAAGTTCGCCACGCCCCGAGCGGAATTTGATGGCCGCCCTTGCAGCGACCTCCTCGCCCGAAGATCACGCAACGGGTGACCGTCGCCGTGAACGTCGTGTCTTGACCGCCATATTGTTTCGAAGCCGCGCACGCGGTGCTCATTCCAGTCGTCGAGCCCCAGCCCCAAGGACTTTGGGTCGTATCGGTCGTGATCGCGCAGTTCGTGTCAACGTAGCGCTCGGTCAGCATCAAATACGGGCTTCCCACCGGAAAGCACCGCGAGTTACCGACGTTTTTTGCGAGAATGCTATCCACCGCAACATTGGTCGCAAGACTGTCGCCACCCAACGCGCGCCATGCCGTGGTGTCAGCGTTGGCGAACGCCGTACCGCCGACTGCTGTTGTAACACCGGCAATCCTTAGGCGCTGCAGCACCCACGATTCTCCGAAACGCGCCACCGGAAAGAACTCATTGTGTGCCGCCACCGCCCCAATCGTTGGAATGCGGGCCATCAAGCCACATTGGTTCAAAATGGTGATGAACCCGGCCGTAGAGTGCGCCCATGTTCCGCTGTGCGGCATGTCAACGCGGATCGCCGACGTATCGATACCAAGATTCGTATCGAAAATCATCATCATCCCTTCGTCTTCCTGGTCGTACGTGCCGTCACCATCCATGTCGATGGCCCGGAAAGACACTCGCGTACCGCGAACTGGGGCAAACAACGACCCAGCATTTGGGGCCGTC
>JANYKA010000191.1 GCA_025358315.1 Gemmatimonadota bacterium
ATCCGCGGAATCGTCGATTTCACAATCGCCGCGCGGTCGTGGAACTCGGTGTTCGTAAAACCCGGGCAGAGCGCCTGAACGTTCACCCCCGTACCAACAAGCTCCATCGCCAATGCTTCGCTGAATACCCGCAAGAACGTCTTGCTCGCACAATAATTCACATTTCCGGCGCTCGCCGCGAAACTCGCCACCGACGCCACATTAATTATCTGCCCCTGTCGCCGTTCCAACATCCGTGGCAGCGCAGCCCGCGTCAGCAACATCGGTGCCATCACGTGCAGCTCCAACATCGTCGCCTGCTCGGCCAGCGGCCTGTTCGCGAGTTTCCCCTTGGTGCCGAAGCCGGCGTTGTTCACGAGAATATCCAGCCGGTCCATCCGCGAGATTCGCTCGCCGATCCCGCGCATGCCCTCGTGGCGCGACAGATCGGCGGGGATCCCTTCGGCATTGATACCATATTGCAGCGAAAGTTCATCCGCGAGCGCGGAAAGGCGCGCGGCGTCGCGGGCAACAAGAATGAGATCGTGCCCAGAGGCCGCGAGTCGCTGCGCAAACACCCGACCGATTCCGGCGGTGGCACCGGTCACGAGGGCCACGGGCGAAAAACCGTCGCCGGTACCCACAGCACTGTTGGTGATTTGGAGTGCCATATCATTAATTAGGGGGAATAGAAAGTTAGCGCACCGACCCGAACCCCGCACGTTTCGATGAGCATCATCCAGGCCTCCATCCCGTTGTTCTTTATTCTGCTCGGTCTCGAGCTCGCGTACGCGCGAGTCTCCGGGCGGGGGTTGCTGCGCCTCAACGATTCGATCTCTAATCTCAGCCTCGGCACACTCAGTCAGCTGTCGGGGCTCTTTTTCAAGCTCGTTACGATTGGCTTGTATATCTGGTTCGCCGACCACTTCGCCGTCCAGCGATTTTTCCCGGCCATTCCGGCGTGGATCGGCGGCTCCCCCTTCTATAGTATGGGCGGCTTTCCCGGGTTTGGCGTGCGGGTGCCGGAATTCGTGAGTTGGGCCGTCGTGTTCGTGATGGTCGACTTCGCCTATTACTGGTCGCACCGATTAAGCCACGAGGTGCACGTCCTCTGGGCCGGTCACGTGGTGCACCACTCCAGCGAGGAGTACAACCTCGCCGTCGCCCTCCGCCAAACATCGCTCGGCGGGCTGATGACCTGGGTGTTTTACATCCCGCTCGCGGTGCTCGGCGTGCCGTGGCTGATGTTCGTGACCTGCAATGCGCTCAACTTGATCTATCAGTTTTGGATTCATACGCGCGCCGTCGGGCGGCTGGGGTCGGTGACGGAAGCGGTGATGAACACGCCGAGTCATCACCGGGTGCACCACGGTGTCAACCCGAAATATCAGGACAAGAATTACGCCGGCGTGTTTATCAGCTGGGACAAGCTTTTTGGGACCTTTGTGCGCGAAGACGAGGAACCGGTGTATGGGCTGACGCATCCACTGGAGAGTTGGAATCCGTTGTGGGCGAATGTCCACGTGTTCGTCGATATCTGGCGCATGGCGCTGCGCACTCGCGGCTGGCGCAACAAGCTGAAAGTGGTATTCGGGCCTCCATCGTGGCGGCCGGAAGACATCGGCCCGTCAGTCGTGATTCCGGAAGTCACCGTGGACAACTTCCGGAAGTTCGACCCAGTCGTCGCAGGCGCGATCACGCTGTATTCGGTGGTGCAGTTCGTGGTGATCATCTTCGCGAGCGTGAAACTGTTGGCGATCGCCGACAAACTGCCGATGGCGCAGGTCGGGGCGTTCGTTTTTTACATCGCGCTGGCGTTGGTGAACGTCGGCGGGCTGCTGGAAGGGGAGGCGTGGGCCTACGTGATGGAGCAGGCGCGGTTGATTTCGCTCGGCGCTGCGGCCGGCACGCTCTTGGTACTAGGAACGGTGTCCCGCTTGGGCGCGGCGTTGGCATTGGGGTGGTTCGCGATTTCGGCGGTCTGGTTGTGGACGGCGTCGCGTGCGCCCCGTTAGTTTTCAGGAGCACCCCAGCTGAGGTTTCGCAGTGAAAATCGCCGTGTGCATTAAGCGTGTTCCCGACATGGACGTCCGCTTCAAAATCGCCGCCAGCGGCAAATCGGTGGACGAGAGCGGGCTCAAGTTCGATATCAGCGATTTCGACGGATACGCTGTCGAAGCCGCTCTCCAAATCAAAGAAAAGGCCAATGCCGGTGAGGTCGTCGTGATCTCGCTGGGGCCGGATATTGTCCAAGAGACCCTGCGCAAAGCGATGAGCATGGGCGCCGATCGCGCGGTGCAACTCAAGCACGATGCGCCAGTCTATGATGGCTCGGCGATTGCCGCCGCGCTCGCCGCTGAGCTGAAAGATGGCGCGTACGATTTAATCATGTTCGGGCGCATGTCGATTGACACGGCGAACCAGAGTGTTGGTGTGATGACCGCGGAGCTGTTGGGAATGCCGGTGATGACCGCACTATCGAAACTCGATTTCGATGGCACCACGGTGAAAGCGCGCCGCGAGCTCGAGGGCGCATACGAACTTCTTGAGTGCCCGCTTCCGGCTGTGGTGACGATTGACGAGGGTATAGCGCGGCCGCGTTATCCGTCGCTCAAGGGAATTATGTCGGCGAAGAAAAAGCCCATGGACGTGAAGCCGGCAGCGATTGGAGCGGAGCGCTATACGCTCGACAAAATGGCGCTCCCGCCTGAGCGCGCGGCGGGCCGGATTATTGGAGAAGGGAAAGACGCGGTGCCGGAACTCATCCGGCTCCTTAAAGAAGAAGCGAAGGTACTCTGATGCCGAACGTATTTGCATTCGCCGAGTCGCGTGGCGGGGACGTGCGCCGAGCGGGGCTTGAGGCAGTGGTGGCGGCGCGCGGTGTGGCCGATCAAACCGGCGGTCAGGTGCACGTGATGATTGCCGGCGGGCCGGGGATTGCTGCGCAGGCCGCGAAGTTAGCGGCGCACGGTGCTGATGTGGTGCTCGTGTTGGAGGGTGCGGCATTCGCGAACTACAATCCCGAAGCGTTGGCGGCGGCGATTGGGGCGCGGATTGCGTCGGGGTATCACGCAGCTTTCTTCAGTGCGAGCACGCAGGGGCGTGATTTGACGCCTCGTGTGGCGGCGAAGTTGAAGCTGCCGATGGCAGGTGACGTGACGGCGTTTACGGCGAGCGCAGATTCGGTCGTTGCGACGCATCCCGGCTTCACCGGAAAAATTATTCAAACATTTACGCTCCAGGCGACGCCGGCGATTGTGTCGTTGCGGCCGGGCGCGGTGTTGTTGAAAGAGAGTGCCAAGGCGGGCACGGTGGAAGCTGTGAGCGCTGTTGGGGATCCGACTGCCTCGCGCGTGAAGGTGACCGAGACCGTTGTCGGAAACTCGGCGAAGCTTGATCTGGGTGACGCGCCAGTGATTGTGAGTGGCGGCCGCGGATTGAAAGAGGCCGCGAACTTTTCGTTGGTCGAAGATCTCGCTGCAGCGTTTGGGAATGCCGCGGTTGGCGCGACGCGCGCCGTGACGGATGAAGGGTGGCGCCCCCACAGCGATCAGATTGGGCAGACCGGGCGGCTGGTGAGCCCGGACTTGTACGTTGCGCTCGGCATTTCCGGGGCCATTCAACATTTGGCCGGGATGCGGACGAGCAAGACGATCGTGGCGATCAACAAAGACAAAGAAGCGCCGATTTTCAAGATCGCCGATTACGGGATCGTTGGCGATGTGCTCGAGATTTTGCCGGTGCTGACCGCAGCTGTGAAGGCCGCCAAACACGGTTCGTAACCGCCACACCTTCTTTCTGACATTTCTGATGGAGAGAGAGTACCGATGACCGCATCGCACATCCTGTTCGCGCTGCTGGTGGTGCTCGCGTTGGGATTTTTCTCTTTCAGTGTGCAGCGGCTGATCGG
>JANYKA010000198.1 GCA_025358315.1 Gemmatimonadota bacterium
GAACTGGCGACCTAGCGTTTAGGAAACGCTTGCTCTATCCAACTGAGCTACGGGGGCATTACATCGGTGCAGCGCGACCGTCCGCGCCCACTGTCAACAATATGCCGGGTTACCGCGTCCAGATAAAGATCGCCGCACAACCGTCTCCGCGTGCCATCGCCGGCAGGTTCACCGAACCCGTATACACCTCCATCGCCTCGATCTGATCCACGCTGAAATCGGCGAGGACATCAAGTGGCGTCAGTCGGCTCTGGGTGTTCGATGCCGTCATGCGCGCTGTGGGGTTGCCGAGTATTGGTGGGCTGCCCTTGGGATCCAACGAGCCTCCGGACGACTCGCCTGCCGACGGAAAGGCCTTAATATTGTCGATAAACACCTGCCAACTCGCTTGCGGACAGCCGGCAACGTTGAGTTCATAATGATTGCTCACCCGACGAATTTGCATGCCCGACACCGTGCGAAAGACATCGACCAGCGACGTTGCCGCCTTCTTCTCTAGCTCATCGTGGGTAAAAAATCGTCCGCCCGATGTCTTTCGGCGTTCGTAAAATTCGTCGTATCGGGTGGTATAGGCCAATCGCGCCGGCTTGCCATTATCACTCTTGCCGGTGACTTTCGCGGTATCGAGCGTAACAACGGTGATCATGAGTCGCGCTTCGAGCGCCGTGATCTGACCAGCGGAGACCACAACACTAAAATCGCTTGGTCGGAAGCCCACCCGTTGCACGTGAACCGTCTGCGCGCCTTCGGCAACTCCGCGGATGACAAAGTGGCCTTCTTCGCCGGAGCGCGTGGATAGCGCCGTACCGGTGACCGTAATCGATGCTCCCAGCACCGGTACGCCATTCCCGAAAGTCAAATGCCCTTCGATGGTGCCCGTGGCTTGCGCCACGATTGGCAATGCCGAAGCCACCAAGAGTGCGACAACGAACGAACAGCGGGCGAACAAAGTTCGACGCATGGCCACACCTCCGGCTAATAGCGGATTAACGCCTCGTAACGTCGCCCTTCAAGCGCGGCGCGTCCAGCCAGGAACGACAACTCGATTAGAAACGTACAAGCGACAACCGTCGCCCCCATCCGTTCCGTCAGCCGGCAGGCCGCGGCGGCCGTACCTCCGGTTGCCAATACGTCATCGACAATCAACACTTGAGCATCGGTGCCTATGGCGTCGGCGTGCATCTCCAACGCATCCATACCGTACTCCAGCATATACTCCTCACGCACCGTCCGGTTCGGCAGCTTGCCCGGTTTCCGTACGGGAACGAATGCCACACCGAGTGCTTGGGCAATCGGCGCACCGAGAATAAAGCCGCGACTTTCGATCGCGACGACATGGGTGATCCCCTCCCCCACAAACGGCTCGGCCATCGCAGTCGTGACCTGCTCGAATAGTTCGGCGTCGGCAAGGACTGGCGTTATATCCTTAAATACGATGCCGGGAGTGGGGAAATCCGGCACGTCGCGGATCGCATGGCGCAACTGCTCAATCATTGTGTCCAACCGTGATCGCCCAACAACGGGACAAACCGCACGGGGGCAAGTTCGGTCTGCTCGAATGTGTCACCGCGTTTCACGATGCATAGCAAGCGCTGTTCCTCACGGCCGCCCACAGGCACCAGAAGCCGTCCTCCTTCGGCGAGCTGATCGAGCAATGGCTGCGGCACGTCAGGGCTACCGGCGCTGACCAAGATCGCATCATAGGGTGCGTAGGCCTTCCAGCCGTACGTGCCATCGCCAAGCAGCAGCGAGACATTCGATACGCCGCAATCGCGGATCACCTCACGGGCCCGATCGAGCAGCGGCGCAATGCGTTCCACGCTGAACACCTGCGCTGCGAGATGGGCGAGCAATGTAGTTTGGTATCCTGAACCAGTGCCGATCTCGAGCACCTTCTCCGTGCCGGTCAGCGCCAGCGCAGCGAGGTAGCGACCGTGAACCGATGGTTGGCTGATCGTTTGCGCATTGCCAATGGGCAACGCGGAATCGTCGTACGCACGATGTTGCACGCCCGTCGGCACAAACAGGTGACGCGGCGTCAGATCGAACGCGCGAAGCACCGCGAGATCATTCACGCCCTTCGCCTGCAATTCCTCGATCAATCGGCGCCGCGCGCCACCGAACTGCCTCCCTACGGGGCTTTCCACCACAGCTCCGCATCGTCGAGGCGCGCCTGATGCGTAACGTCGAGATGCAGCGGCGTCACCGAGATGTACCCCTCGCGCACCGCCACAATGTCGGTGCCTTCATCCGTGCCCCATGTGACCGATCCGCCACCGATCCAAAAGATCGGACGCCCCCACGGATCTTTCATCTTGGCGATCGAATCATTAAATACCCGGCGTCCAAGTTTCGTGAGTTTAACGCCTTTCACTTCTGCTGGCGGAATCGCCGGGATGTTCACGTTGAACAGGGTATTCCGCGGGAAATCCTTCAACGAGGTAAGGTGCTTTAGAAGTGCGGACAGGGTATCCACGTGTTGATCCAGCAATCCACCGTCAGCGCCGATCATGTTACGCCCGGCAAAGCTGACGGCGATAGACGGAATGCCGAGGGCCAGTCCTTCCATCGCGGCGGCGACGGTCCCGGAGTACAGGACGTCCTCGCCCATATTAGGGCCGTGATTGATACCGCTCAATACGAAATCCGGCGGCTTGGGCATCAGTGCACCAATCGCGAGCATGACACAATCCGTCGGAGTGCCGTCCACTTGCCAGCGCTGATCGCCGAGCTGAACCGGCCGCAACGGATGGTGTAACGTCAGCGAATGACTCGTCGCGCTTTGTTCGCGATCCGGCGCCACCACAAACACATCTCCAAGGGTTCGCGCCGCCTGCTCCAATACATGGAGCCCACGCGCGAGGATGCCATCGTCATTGCTGCACAACAGTAGCATTACAGTGCATCTCCTTCGAGGAGTGTCAGGATATCGCGAAGTTCCTTTTCCACCGCTTGCACAGTCTCAAAATCGAGTCCGATGCGCGCCTGGGGTTTAATGCCACCATTGCGCCGGAACTCATCCAGTTTCTGCCGTGCGCCATCAATCGTGTATTTCTCTGAATACAAAAGGTTTTTCACCAGCAGAACCATCTCGATCTCGCGTCGCTGATAGACGCGATTGCCGGACCGGTTCTTCGCCGGACTGAGAAACTTGAATTGACTTTCCCAATACCGGAGTACGTGCGGCTTGAGTTCAGTGAGCGCGCACACATCGCCGATGGAAAAAAACTCCTGCACAGCCTCGGCCTTGTCAGTGGAACGAGCGCTCATCAGTCCTGCTCCCCGCGCAATCCGCGCGCCATGAGCTCGACGAGTGCCCACCGGGCCGGCTGACGCTCAAACAGAATACGATGAACAGCATTCACAATTGGCATCTCCACACCCTCGCGTTCGGCGAGTGCTTTTGCGGTCTCAGTAGTGACGACGCCTTCGGCGACTGTTTCGCGATTCGCCATCACTTCCGTAAGCGTCGCGCCGCGCCCGATCTCCAATCCGACCGACCGATTGCGGCTCAGCGCTCCGGTACAGGTCAGCACGAGGTCGCCAACGCCGGCCAGACCGGCAAACGTGGATGCGCGCGCACCAAGCTTTACGCCAAGCCGCGTAATCTCGGCGAGTCCACGGGTGATCAACGCCGCCCGGGCGTTGAATCCCAGATCGAGACCGTCAGATATTCCGGTCGCCACGGCCATCACGTTCTTGAGAGCGCCGCCAAGTTCGACTCCAATTACATCATCGTGTGTGTAAACGCGGAAGCTGGGTGAGCTCAGCGCGTGCTGCGTTTTCACCGCTGCATCGGCATTCTTACTGGCTGCCACAATTGCGGTCGGCTGGCGTGCCGCCACTTCCGCGGCAAAGGTTGGCCCCGAAAGCCCAACCACGTGATGCCCCGGGAAGACTTCCTCAACCACGCCGGTCATCAACGCCAAATAGTCTCGCTCGATGCCTTTGGTAGCCACGACCAGCACGGCATCCGGTGATATTGCCACCTTCGTTTCTTTCGCGACGTCACGGAGCACGTGACTGGGTGGCGCGAAGATTACCAATCCCGCCCCTTGCGCCGCGGCCGCATAATCCGTGGTGGCGCGCAACGAAGGATGCAGGCGAAAGCCCCCGAGAAACCGGGGATTGCCATGTCCTTCGTTGATTGCCGCGGCCACATCCCTCTCGAACGACCAGAGCATGGTCTGGTGATCGTTCTCCGCCAGCAGGTTGGCCAGCGCGGTGCCCCACGCACCAGCGCCGATGACCGCGCACTTCATATCGCGCGCTCCTTGTCTTCTGCTACTTTCGTTTTTCCCCGGCGCAAACTGCTTTCCGTGCCGGCGCGCAATCGTTGTATGTTCACGCGGTGCGTCCAGAGAATGAACGCGGCCACTGCGAGACTTACCCAGAATACCGGCGTGGACCCGTGGTCGAGCCAGACGAATATCGGTAGCGAGAGTGCAGCAACGATCGAGCCGAGTGACACATATCCCGTGGCGGCAGCAACAATCAGAAAAATTACTGTGGTCGTGGCCAACGCTCCCGGGACGAGCGCGGCGAACACACCGGACGCCGTTGCCACACCTTTCCCACCGCCCCGCCAAAGCAGGAACACCGACTTCGCGTGACCGGCGATCGCCGCAACACCGTAGGCAAGGGCCCACCATAGTGCGGGATTCGAGTCCGGAGCCCCGGCGTCCAGCAACCGCGGCAGGAAATACACGGGTAGCCCACCCTTCAGCGCATCCAGCAGCAGCACGACAATCGCTGCTGGAGTACCAAGGTTTCGCAATACGTTGGTCGCACCCAGGTTTCCGGATCCGACCGTGCGCAAATCGATGCCTTTGAGCATTCGGCCAGCGAGATACGCCGACGGGAATGACCCACAGACATACGCGATAGGCAGGCCGAGTGCCGGATGCACGGACGCTACTTCGGAACCGATTTACGACGCATCAGAATCCGCAGCGGATTGCCGTCGAATCCCCAGAACTCCCGAAACCCGTTGTGCAGATACCGGACATAGTGTTCCTGCACCATCTCCGGATTATTCCCAAAGACAGCAATCGCTGGTGGTTCCGTTTCGACTTGCGTCGCGTAGTTGAGCTTGATTTCGTGGCCTGCCGCCTGCGGCGGTTGGCGTCGCGCCACCAA
>JANYKA010000255.1 GCA_025358315.1 Gemmatimonadota bacterium
TGCTCCACAGGGCCCCGTGGCTGCCGTGTGCCATGGGCCGAGAGGCCGATGGCATACGGATGCCACTTGCAGGCCCGAAGGAGCAAGTGCGCTCGCCCGAACGTGCGCGCAGGCCCGAAGGAGCAAGTGCGCTCGCCCGGCCGCGCGCAAATAACGTCCGTCCGGAGAGCCTAGCCGCGCTTGCCCGGCGGCAGCCAGCGGCGCAGTTCGCCCGAGAGACCGTTCATCACGTCGGCCATCTCGGCGTTGCCCGCCCGCTCTTTAAACAACTCGTCCGTGATCGACAGCGCCGCAAGAATCGCCGCCTTGTGCGACTCCACCACCGACGCACTCGCCATCACCTGACGAATCGCCGCGTCCACATACGCGGCAACTTCACGCGTCCGCTCGGACGAGAGGTCACTCTTGATCGTGTATTCTTCGCCGACGATCGTCACGCGGGTACTCTGCTTCGGAGCGCTCATCGAGCGTCTCCGGCGTGCTGCTGGCGAAGAAAACGCACGCGATCGAGCATTTTTCGCGTACGGTCGGCGGCAGCGTCGAGCCGCGTTTTGAGTTTTGCGTTTTCCACTTCGAGCTGCGCGACGCGTTCTTCGGCGTGCTCATCACCGCCGCCGCCCTTGGTGGCGATGGCTTTCAATCGCGCCTCCGCGGCGTGGGCGCGTTTGCGAAATGTCGACAGCTCCTCGCCCAGATTGCGGACGAGCACTTCGAGTTCAAGGAACGCTTTCGCGTCAGGCCGTGCGGGGGACGACACCGAGTTCAGTCTCCAACGTCTTGAGCAATTGTGAACGGCGACCGTCGATTTCCTTATCGCGTAGAGTGCGCTCCGGATGGCGGAAGGTCAACCGCCAAGCCAACGACCGCTTGCCATCCGGGACACCGGCGCCACGAAACTCGTCGAACAACATGACCTGCTCGAGCATCGCGCCCGAGCTGCCGCGAATCACCCGCTCCACTTCGGCGGCTGGTAACGCATTCGGCACCAACAATGCCAGGTCGAACTCCGCCGCTGGCGTAGTTGGCAGCGGAACAAACTGCACATGACGTACCGACGGCGCTGCGATGGCGGCTTCTTCGGCAGTTTCGTCGCCACGCGCGGCTACCGGAGCAGACGACATCACGCCAAGCGTGATCTCAACACCAAACGCTGGTGCGGCCCACACCGGGGCATCGAGGGCCACGCGTGATACCGTTCCAACTTCCACGTCGCCCGCGAAAACCGTCCACAGCGCCCGTTCCGATTCAGCCGTCACCAATACAATCCGCACTCCCGGAAATGCCGAACCGGCGATCCGCTCGGCGATTGCTTTCACGTCCCAGGCATCAAACGCCGGTGGTTTCGCATCGGAGAAGTGTGGCGGCCGGCTCGCGCCCATCACGAGTACCGCGGCGCGGACTTCTTCGCGCGGCAATCCCTTCCCATCAGGAATAAACGCCGACCCAACTTCGAACAGCCTCACATTTCCTTGCTGCCGGTTCAAATTGTATTCCGCGCGGCGTGCCAGTGTGTCGAGCAACGAGCGACGCAGAAATGGTTCATCATCGGCGAGCGGGTTGGCGACACGCGCATATGTCTCGTCGGCGCTCCCCTTCGTGAACGGCATCGGCCGCGCCTCGGCAAGCCCGGCGCTGACCAACGCATCCCGCACGCGACGCCCAACGATGTACAATGGATGATCGGGTACATTCCCCGGCCGCGACGAGCGCAGTTCATCCGGAAGCAGATCAAATCCGCGCAGTCGAGCTATTTCTTCCACAAGATCCACTTCATGCAACACGTCGTGCCGCCACGACGGCGGTTGCACCGCATACGACCGGTGCGTGGACGGCTCCACATTAAATCCGACGGCAGCAAGCAACCGCTCAACATCTTCTTCCGGGGCAGTGGCGCCGAGTAGTTTGTTGAGCCGATCAACCCGCAGATTTACCGGAGCCGGCAGCGGCAGTGCCGCGCCAACATCGGCGACTCCTGTGACCACACCGCCGGCAACCTGCACGATTAATCCGGCGGCCTGTGCCGCCATCCAATCCGTGCGCACCACGTCCACGCCGCGCTCAAAGCGATAACTCGCGTCAGTAGAAATATTCAGCGCCCGGCGAACTTTCCGGACATCGCGTGGATTGAACAGCGCGACTTCGAGCAGAATATCGGTCGTGCTTTCCGTGACTTCGGTATCGCGACCACCCATCACGCCGGCCAGTGCCGTAGCGCGCGCGCCGTCCGCGATGATCGTCATCCACGGTTCGAGTTTGCGCTCGACACCATCGAGAGTGACGATCGTCTCGCCGGCCTTCGCCTTACGCACGATGATCGCCGTTTTCGCGAGCTTCGCGGCGTCGAATGCGTGCACGGGCTGGCCAAAGGCGTGAAGAACATAATTCGTCGCGTCAACGACATTGTTGATCGAGCGACTGCCGACCGAGATCACGCGTTCGGCGAGCCACGCGGGGCTCGGGCCGACTTTCACACCGGAAATGCGCACGGCGACGTAGCGCGGGCACCCAACAGAATCCTCGACCGACACGGTGATATCGCCGGCCGCCGCGCTTGATGCGCCACGATTTGCCAACGGCAACGCCGGCAGATTCTGCATTTCGTCCGGGAGTACCGTGCTCACGCCGGTCAGTGCCGCGACTTCGCGAGCCACGCCGTAGTGCGAAAGAAGATCCGGGCGATTCGGCAGCACATCGAGTTCGATCTGCGTGTCGCCAATCGGCATCGCCGTGAGTAACGGTGTTCCAACCGGAACGTCAACGGTCAGCGCGAGAATACCATCGTGATCGGTGCCCAATCCCAACTCGCGCGCCGAGCAGAGCATGCCGTTGGACGTGAAGCCGCGAATCTTTCGTTTTTCGATGGTGATTCCTGCCGGCATCACCGTGCCGGTGCGGGCGAACGGATACAGCGTACCGACAACAACGTTCGGCGCGCCACACACCACCTCGAGCAGTTCCCCGCTACCGTCATCCACTTTATTGAATGAGAGTTTGGTATCGGGGATTTTTTCGCTCTCAATTACGCGTGCGACAACAAACGGAGCCAAGTCGGCGCGCAATGGCGCGACCGCGTCAACGGTTGCGACGTGCGCCGACAATAAATCGCCGAGTGCAATCGGGGAAAGCGTATGCGGCACGAATGCGCGCAGCCAGTCGTGGGAAATTTTCATTCGGCGAACTGTCCGAGAAAGCGCACGTCAGAATCGAACAGCACGCGACAATCGGGTATGCCATATCTCGACTGGGCAATCCGCGCCGGCCCCATGCCGAATGCCCATCCGGTGTATTGCTCGCTGTCCACGCCGGCCTGGGTGAGTACCGCAGGATGCACGAGCCCGCAGCCCATGATCTCCACCCAGCGCAGTCCGCGCCCATCGCCCAGATCCACTTCGACGTCCATCTCGGCGGATGGCTCAGTGAACGGAAAGAACGATGGACGGAAACGCGTCCGCCGAGTGACACCATAAAAGCGGCGGGCGAAATGCGTGAGCGTTGCCTTCAGGTCGGCGAAGTTGATTCCCTCGTCGACGGCCAGCCCTTCGATCTGGGCAAACATCGGCGAATGCGTGGCATCGAAAAAGTCGCGACGGTACACATTGCCGGGCGCGAGGATGCGCACCGGCGGCGCGTACTTCTGCAGCGTGCGCACCTGCACGGGCGACGTGTGCGTGCGCAACAGGCCGCCGCCCTCGAGGTACAGGGTGTCGTGCAGCTCCATGGCCGGATGGTCGGCCGGGAAATTGAGTGCCGTGAAATTGTACCATTCGCTCTCGGCTTCCGGCCCGAGGGCAATGGTGAATCCGAGTTCGCGAAAAATCGCCGAGATTTCGTCGATGACGAGCGTGACCGGATGCAGTGACCCGCGCCACGTCGAGCGCGCCGGCATTGAACGATCAAAGGACGGCGCAGACGGCGCGGCAGCGGCCAGCGCGATTTGTTTTTCATCAAGCAATCGTTCGAGTTCGACTTTGACGGTATTCGCGAGCTGCCCGGCTTCGCGGCGAGCGTCAGGCGGAAGTTTTGCGAGTGTGGACATGATGGACGAGAGCCGGCCTGATGCACGGCCGACGAGCCCATTGCGCACGGATGCCCAGGCGTCCTGATCGGCGGCGGCGGCGATTAATGCCGGGCCGTCTTCGCTCAGTGATTGGCAAGCGGACTTGAATTCGTCGAGGGACACTTAAGATGGGGTGCAGGTTGCAGCGTGCAGGGTGCAACAACGCTCGTGCAGCGTCCAACGTACGGCATACTTGCAATAAACTTCGTGCAGCGTGCAATAAACTTCGTGCAGCGTGCAATAAACTTCGTGCAGCGTGCAATAAACTTCGTGCAGCGTGCAGCGTGCAGCATCTTTATGGGAGAGGCTGCAATATAATAACAAACGGCAGCGCAACTCGCGTCGCGCTGCCGTCGGTTCTTCGTACAAACAATCGCGAAGTTTACGCGGCGGCCAGCGCGGCCTTGGCCTTGTCGGCGAGCATCGTAAACGTCGACGGATCGACAATCGCAATGTCCGAAAGAATCTTCCGGTCTACTTCGATTCCCGCCTTCTTCAACCCGTTCAT
>JANYKA010000076.1 GCA_025358315.1 Gemmatimonadota bacterium
ACTGGTCACCGATTTCGGTATCGCACGATCGACTGCAGACGACGGCAATCAACTCACGCAGGTCGGTGAGGTGGTGGGCACGCCGCAGTTTATGAGTCCCGAGCAGGCCGCGGGCGATGTGCTCGACGGCCGGAGCGATCTGTATGCGCTTGGTGTCGTCGGGTTCCTCGCGCTCACGGGAAAGCTTCCGTTCGAAGCCGAGAATGCCGGCGCGGTGATGGCGATGCACCTCACGCAGGCGCCGCCGCGCCTGCAGTCGCGGCGACCCGATCTTCCGCAGGCACTGTGTGTGGCGATTGATCGTTGCCTCGAGAAAGATCCGACGAAGCGATTCGAAAATGGTGAAGCGCTCGCCGCCGCCCTCGACCCGCTGCGGCAGTCGCGCCGTGAAATTTCGCCAACGGTGCGGCTTTTTCATCAGCAATTGCAACAGGTCACACGCGTAGTTTGGATCATCGTGCTCTTGGTGGTCGTCGCCGTTTCCCGTGCCGAGTACTCGTACGACGGGACGTTGATGGCCATCCTTGGCGGCGCGGTGATTTGGGGGCTAATCACTCAACTCTATGGACGGGCGCGCATGCTGCTGCGGACCGGTTTCGGATTCGACGAAATTCGCGGCGGCATGCAAGCCATTCAACAGGAGCGCGTAGAGGCGAGCGCCGCCGAACGGCTGGATCCGATGTCACGGATCAGGCAGTCCCGGATGAAGCGCTTGATGATAATCTGCTTTGCCTCAGGGGTAGGCGGTTTCGTTTTCGTTTTTCAAAAACTGCGCGTGCCTGTCGCGGAGGGTCGCTATGCCATCAGCCGGGCGGGCGGCGTCATTCTCATCGCGTGTACGGTACTCATTGGTCTGGGCATGGCCCTGTTAATGATGAACCAGTCGCGGGCGGGCGCGGTCGATCGGATGATCACGGCGCTCTGGTCGGGGCCAGTCGGACGTGGGCTGTTCCGCGTGGCCAACTGGCGTCTGCATCGCGACGGCGTCAATGCACCCGGCGGGGTGAGCGCCGGCTCGGCGGCGGCAAGTCCGCTGACGATCATCGCCGCACTGCCGGCTACTACCCGTCGCGATCTCCGCGATGCCAAAACGCAGATCACCCGATTGACGGCCGTACTGATTTCCCTCGCCGAGCGCGAACGCTCGCTCGAAGCCGCTCTTGCCGAGGCCGGTGATGCCACGCCAGGGACTGATCCGGCTCTTCAGGCCCGGCGTATTGAACTTGTGCGCGATCTGGCCACGGCCCGGCTCGATGCGACGGCGAAACGTGAGCGACTCGCCGCCGCCCTCGAGAATGTGCGATTGCAACTGCTTCGGCTGAAAAGCGGGCTCGGTTCGGCCGCCGATGTCGCCAACGAGCTCAGTGCCGCTGCCGGAATCGCAGGTTAACTTTCCTGTATGAAACCGAACGCACCCCCGGTGTCGTATCCCTCTCACCAGCAGATATCGGGCATCGTGGCCGATGATGCCTCGCTGATCGCAAAAATGAGCGCGGGCGATGAACAGGCTCTGGGTACGTTCTATGATCGCTGGCAGGGTGTGGTGCGTGCCGTGGCGTTGCGCATCGTGCAAGACGCGACTGAGGCCGACGATGTGGTCGAAGAAGTGTTCTGGCAGGCGTGGCGCCAAGCGGGCCGGTTTGACGCGTCACGAGGCGGTGGTGGCACCTGGTTGCTGACGATTGCCCGCTCGCGGTCGCTCGACCGGTTGCGGGCATTGCGTCGGTCACGCGAAGAGGCGGGGCTCGAAGGCGTAGTTGAAAATCAGGATGAACCCGGTTGGGCAACACCGTTGGATCCGGGGACTGTAACTGAACTGAATGAGCAAGGCCGACTGATTCGCGATGCATTGGCGGAGTTGCCAATCGAACAGCGCGAGGCATTGCAGATGGGATATTTCGAAGGATTAAGTCAGAGTGAGATTGCCGAACGAACAGGGATTCCGCTCGGAACGATAAAGACGCGAATGCGTCTTGCGCTCCGGAAGTTGCGGGAAAAGCTGGGTGTGTTGCGGGAGGACGCATGAGCGAGCACGACCTGCACGACAGCGACGGGCTGATGCCCGAGCTCGAAGCGGTATTGCGGAGTGAGCTCACCCCATCAAGTGTGGTGAACGCGACGCGTGCGCGGTTGCTGGCCCGTGCGACAGCGGCGAAGGTTGCGCCGCTCACCGTGTCGGCTGGTTCGCGCAGTGCTCGTGTGCCGCGGGCGTGGTTCATAAGCACCGTGGTCGCGTTGGCGGCGTCGCTCTTGTTGCTCGTGCGCGCTTCGACGCAGCAGCTGGAGATGCGCGCCACCTTCGCCACGGCCGATCAAGCCAGTACCAAGCGATTGGATTCACTCACCAAGCTCGTTGCCGTGCGCGACCAGTTTGTGGCGTCGTTGACCGGTTCCGAGGTGAGCGTCGTTGGCTTGAGTTCGTCCGCCGCCAAAGAACCGCGCGCCCTGATGTTCTGGGATAAGGCCACGGACAAGTGGACTTTCATCGCCCACAACCTCGAGCAATTGAAGCCCGGCCGTACGTATCAGCTCTGGCTCGTCACCGGCAAAGACAAAATTTCGGCCGGGACATTCAGCGTCTCGCCAAAAGGTGACGCGGTCGTCCAAGCCACCTACGCACTCGACCGGAACGCCCTCAAGGCGGTGGCCGTCACCGAGGAGCCGGAGGGCGGGGTACCGGTAGCCACGGGTGCGCTGATTGTTGTAGGAACGGTAGGCACGAAGTAGGGGTTTTCGTGGTATCTTTCCCCGATGAACGAAGTCCGTGAACGATTTTTAAAAGCGATTCTCGATCGACTCCCCGTTGAGCGGATCGCCGAGATTCACTTTTTCCCGTCTATTCGTCAGGGTCCGGTCGAGACCGGCGTAGCCGTCATTGGCGCGTATCCGGAGCCACAACAGCTCGTGGCGGTCGCTGCGGTCGACTTTGACGGCTTCGCAATCGAAGCCGACGGCGCCGCGATCGAATCCGACAGCGCCGCAATCGAATCCGACGACGCCGCAATCGAAGCCGACGACGCAGGGGAATTGCCCGCATCAGTCGAGCCCGGGCTTGAAGAGCGTCACGTCATTCATACCGCGAGCTACCGCTGGACCCGCAAAGGCCCCGATCGCGGTAAATGGGAAGTCGACGTGATCGCCCAAGCCGATGCACCACTCCCCACCGTCGACCTTGTCGTTCGCGGAGTGCAGGAGCGCAGCGGAGACGCCATCGAATCCCAGCGCCTCACCGCCGCCGAACTAGTGGCGATCGTTCACGAACCATCGTGGCAGACAATACCGTAGTCGACCGCTTTCGCGCTTGGTTGCGCGAACACAATCTGCCCGTGACGGCACCGCGCCTCGCCGTGGCCGATGTGCTCCTGCACTCCGATCGCCATCTCTCCGCCGACGAAATCGCCGCCGAACTTAATGCCCGCGGCGAGAAAGTCGGCACCGCGACGGTGTATCGCACGATCGACGTGCTCCTCGACAGTGGCCTGGTCGTCGAACGTGATTTCGGCGAAGGGTTTCGCCGGTTCGAACCGGCGCGCGATGTGCCGCATCACGAACACTTGCTTTGCACGTCGTGCGGTAAAGTGGAAGAGTTTCGCGATGAGCGACTGGAACGTATCACCACGCTCGTCGCCGAGTCGCGCGGATTCGCGAGGTCGCGCCACCGGCTGGTGATTTATGGTGTGTGCCGGGAATGTCAGCGCGGCACCGCCAACTAACATGAAACGTCGGAGCTATTGTGGGTGACACTTCGGGCGCTTTGGGACTTGCGATCGCGTTCAGCGCCGGACTGCTGAGTTTTCTTTCGCCGTGCGTGCTGCCGCTTATTCCGAGCTATGTCACGTTTATCACCGGCCTCTCACTCGAAGACGTGACCAAGGCCCGGCGCACGGCGATCATTCACTCGCTGCTGTTCGTCCTCGGTTTTACCCTCATCTTCATGGCGCTCGGTGCTGCCGCGACAGGCTTCGGACGGTTGCTCCTCGCCCAGCGTTTTTGGATTTCGCGCGCCGGCGGCGTGTTAGTGATTGTGTTCGGGCTCTACTTGCTCGGTATTCTGAACATCACGTCGTTCATGCGCGAGAAGCGCTTCCACCTCGCTAACAAGCCGGTCGGATACCTGGGCAGTGTGCTGGTGGGCATTGCCTTCGGTGCAGGGTGGAGTCCTTGCATCGGGCCCATCCTCGGCGCGATTCTCACGTTCACGGCAAGCCAAGCCGACCTGAAACGCGGGCTGTTGCTGTTGTTCTTTTATTCGATGGGGCTTGCCGTGCCATTTCTCGCGGCGGCGCTCGCGGTCGAGCAATTCTTAAAACTTTTCGCGCGGCTTAAATCACAGATGGTGTGGGTTCAGCGCATCGCCGGCGTGCTGCTTATCGTCGTCGGCGTATTGATGGTCACGAACTATCTCGCCATCCTGTCGAGCTGGATGCAGGTGTACACCCCGGATTTTCTGAAGAGCCGATTGTAGTCCGTGCGCGCGCCCGACCTGGACTGCCCACGAGCGAAGGTGGGAAGGGCGGGCTCGGGGATCTCGCGCAGGCGGGCCCAACGCGTAGCGCGAGACTCGCCCCTAGGGCGAGGCTCGATGCGTGTAAGCGTTAGGCCCGACGAAGCGAGGTTCCCGAATCCGACCGCGCGCACAAAATTACAAGCGCGTAGGTTATGCCGAGAGTAGGGTGTCGACGGCGAGCATAAACTCCGCCGCGTTGAACGGCTTCAGCAGCAAACACGCCAAGTTCTCGCGGGCCGCCGTGCCGAGCTCGGCGTCGTGGTCGCCCGTGATCAGCACCACCCGCAGATCCGACCGCCGCGCATACAACTCGTCAAAAGTGCGCGTCCCCAGATTGCCCGGGAGATGCCAGTCGAGCACGACGAGTTTGATCTCTTCCATATTCTGCTCGAACAGCTCGAGGCCCTGGTTGCCATTTTCGGCGAGCAACACACGTTTTCCCGAACGTTCGAGCAATCGCTTGGTCAGCGTGCGAACGTGGGGGTCGTCGTCGATGACAAGCACGAGTGGTTGCTCGTGAACGTTTTCGGTTATGGCGTCCATTAAAGCGCGGCCTCCGCGGCAGATACCCGTGAACTTTGCGCATCGGTGCAGGAATGGCAATGACTGGCTGAAATCTGCTCAGTCGCGAGCCTGCTCATCGGGCAGGTTGTCTACCCGTTTCAAACTGATTGCCATTTCCGGCGGCGAGGGATAACTTCATCCATTAAGGGAGCCGCAATCGCGTAGGTTCAAGCGGCCTCGGCAGTTAGCCCGTCCCATTCAGCGCCCTTCGACGGCGCCCGATCGGCCGGTACACCCGCTGAGGTATTGATCCGAGGATAGTGGCGCCCGGGCAGTCCCTTTGAAACGTGGTGCGCCAAACCTAGGTCCGGCCGCGCCATTTTGGAGCATACGAAATTATGAATGCCATCGTCTACTTGGCGATCGCGCTCGGCGTAGTTGCCGTAGCCGCCCCTGCTGTTTTTTATCGGATTGGACGCAAGTCGGGAAGGGAAACTGAAGACATTGCGCGCCGCGCGGCCGGCGAGGCCGCCGACCAAGTAGCTAAGCGTATTACCTCCGATGCCGAGCGCGACGCCGACGGCTTAAGAAAACAGGCTGTGCTGGCCGGAAAAGAAGAGACCATGAAGGCCCGCGAGGCCTGGGAAACCGAAGCACGCCGCCGCCGCGAAGAGGTCGCTGCCGAAGAAAAACGTGTTCAGGAACGCGAGGTGACGCTCGATCGCAAGCTCGAGATTGTCGAGACCCGCGACAAGGAACTTGGCCGCCGCGCCAGCGAAATTGGCCGTAAGGAAAAGACCGTCGACGAACGCCAGCAGGAGCTCGACAAGATGGTCGGCGAAGAACGCCGCCGCTTGGAGCAGCTCGCGGGTTTGTCGGCCCAGGAAGCCAAGGCGGAACTGATCCGCCGCATGGAAGAAGAGGCGCAGGCCGACGCCGCGAACCGCCTGCGAGAGATTCGCGACACGGCCAAGCGCACCGCCGACCGCGAGGCGAAGAAGATCGTCGCACTCGCCGTCCAACGCATCGCGGCCGACCATACCGCCGAAATTACGGTGAGCGCCGTGGCGCTGCCGAAAGATGAAATGAAGGGACGCATCATCGGGCGCGAAGGCCGAAACATCAGGGCCTTCGAGTTGGCCACGGGCGTTGACGTCATCATCGACGATACGCCAGACACGGTTGTCGTAAGCTGTTTCGATCCCGTGCGGCGCGAAGTGGCTCGCGTGGCGCTCGAGAAACTCGTCGCCGATGGACGTATTCACCCGGGGCGCATTGAAGAAGTGGTCGAGAAGGCAAAGAAGGAAGTTGATGCCAGTATTCTCGAAACGGGCGAACAAGCAGCCTACGAAGTGAATGTGCACGGACTGCACCCGGAGATCATCAAGCTCATTGGGCGCATGAAGTGGCGCACGAGTTATGGCCAGAACATTCTGAAGCATTCAAAAGAGGTCGCGTGGCTCGCCGGCATTATGGCCGAGGAACTGGGGCTCGACGCCGTGATGGCTCGGCGCGGGGCGCTACTGCACGACATGGGTAAAGTGCTGACGCACGAGCACGAGGGGACGCACGTGCAACTGGGCGTGGAAGTGGCGACCAAGTACGGTGAACATCCATTGGTGATCAACTGTATTGCCGCGCACCACGACGATGTGCCGCACGAGAGCGAGATCAGCGTGCTGGTGCAGGCGGCCGATGCGATCAGCGGGTCGCGCCCTGGCGCGCGGCGTGAAGCGTTCGAGACGTACGTGAAGCGGTTGGAAGGTCTCGAAAAAATCGCGTCGAGTTATCGCGGGGTCGATCGCGTGTTCGCGATTCAGGCCGGCCGGGAAATTCGCGTGATCGTGAATCCCGAGGAAGTGGATGATGCGCGCATGCAATCGCTGACCGAAGAAATCGCCCGACGGGTCGAGTCGGAACTGCAGTATCCGGGGCAGATTAAAGTGGTCGCGATCCGCGAAAAACGGGCGATGGACGTTGCCCGCTGAACTCATCGATGGCGCCGCGGTCGCCAAAAAGATTCGTCAGGCGGTGACGCTGCGCGTCGACGCCTTGTTGACGCGCGACATCCGGCCCGGACTCACGGTGATTCTCGTCGGCGACGATCCGGCGAGCGCCGTGTACGTCCGGTCGAAGGAGAAGTCCTGCATCGAAGCCGGGATGCGCGGCGAGACAATTCGGATGCCTGCGTCGACAAGCGAGACGGAACTGCTATCCCGCGTGGACCAGCTCAACAACGACCATCGCGTGCACGGAATTCTCGTGCAAATGCCGCTGCCCAAACAAATCGACACGCAAAAGGTGATTCGGCGCATCAAGCCGGAGAAGGACGTGGACGGTTTTCATCCGGTGAATGTCGGCAAGACACTCATCGGTGATGCCGACGCGTTTGCGCCATGTACGCCGGCCGGTGTGCAAGTGCTGTTGCGTGAGTACGGTGTGCAGACCAGTGGCCGCGACGTCGTGATCATTGGGCGCAGCAACATTGTCGGCAAGCCGATGGCGTCGCTCCTGATGCAGTCGGGTGAGACGGCCGATGCGACGGTGACGGTCTGTCACTCACGCACCACCGATCTCGCGCGGCATACCAAACGTGCCGACATCCTGATTGCCGCCGCCGGCCGCGCGGAGCTGGTCACCGGTGATATGGTCAAGGCGGGTGCTGTCGTCATCGACGTCGGCATGCATCGCGTGGCCGATCCGTCGACCAAGAGTGGCACGCGCCTTCTGGGCGACGTCCACTTTCCGAGCGTGAGCCTGGTGGCATCGAAAATCACGCCCGTGCCGGGCGGGGTGGGACCGATGACGATTGCCATGCTCTTACAAAATACCGTGCGGGCCGCTGAGCTCTACGGATGAATGAATTGACGGCGCCTGGCACGTCGCAGGAAGTCGCGCTGGCCATCGCCGATGTTACGGCCGCCGCAAAAGATGTAATTGAAGGCGCCTTCCCGCCGCTCTGGGTGAAGGGCGAAGTGAGCAATTTCACGGCGCACCGCAACGGCCATTGGTATTTTTCGCTCCGCGACAAGACGGCGCAACTCTCGTGCGTGGTGTGGTCGCGCGATGTGCGCCGTATCCCCGCGCCGCCCGATGAAGGCATGCAAGTGGTCGCCCGCGGCCAGTTATCGGTATTCGCGGCCCGCGGCCAGATGCAGTTCATGATCAGCGCAATGGAAGCCGAGGGCGAGGGGCTCTGGCGAAAAGCGTTCGAACAGACGCGGGCTATGCTTGAGAAAGAAGGCCTGCTTGACCCCGCCCGCAAGCGGCCATTGCCGCGATTTCCGCGGCGCGTTGCGGTGATCACGAGTCCGGATGGCGCGGCATTACACGATATTATCTCGGTGATCAGCCGCCGCAATCCCGGCGTGGAGATTGTCGTAATCGCCGCGGCCGTTCAGGGCGAAACGGCGCCGGATTCATTGGTCGCAGCGATCGAGAAAGTTGGCCGTTGGAACGATGCCGACGTCGTGATCATTGGCCGCGGCGGCGGGTCGCGTGAAGACCTGTGGGCCTTCAACGATGAGCGGGTGGCACGAGCGATCGCCGCCTGCCCGATCCCGACAATTTCGGCGGTCGGTCACGAAGTGGACTTCTCGATAGCTGATCTGGTAGCCGATGCCCGTGCGGCAACGCCGAGTGCGGCGGCAGAGGCGGCGGTGCCGATGCTGAGTGATCTCGTCGCCGGGGTTCGTGGGCTGGCCCAAGACATCCGCGCTGCACTTGCCCGGCGCATCACAGACGGCAGGAGGGAGTTGCGCCAACTGGCGCGGGACCTCACCGTACGATCACAGCGCGCCACCGAGCGGCGCCGCGCGCGGGTGCAGGAACTCGCGGCCCGGCTCGATGCGTTGAGTCCGTTGGCAACGTTGGCGCGCGGCTATGCCGTCGCCCGCGATCTCAACGGCGCGGCGCTCCCTGCGGCCTCGGCATTCTCGCCGGGCATGCGCTTTGATTTGCAGCTGCGTGACGGGATCGTGCGGTCTACCGCTGAGGAGATACGATGAGTTTCGAAAAGAATCTGGATCGCCTCGAAGCTATCGCCTCGAGTCTCGACCGCGACGATCTCTCGCTCGAACAAGCGCTGGCGCTGTTCGAGGAAGGCATCGCCCTATTGAAGAAAGCTAGCGCCGAACTCGAGAAGGCCGAAGGCAAGGTCAAGCAGCTGGTCGAGCGCGCCGACGGCGTGTTCGAGGTGACCGATGAACGCGGTTGAGACGGACGCCGTAAACTTCGTCGCCGATCGCAGTGCGGTCGCTGCGGCACTTGAACAATTTGTCGAACGCCACCTTGGTGCGATGCAAGGGCCGGCCGGTGAAGCGGTGCGTTACTCGATGCTTGGCGAAGGGAAGCGACTCCGGGGAATTCTGGTCCTGACCGCATTTCGTGCGGCCGGTGGCACGGGCGATGCGAGTGCGCTCGCTGCGGCCGTCGAAGTCGTGCACGCGTATTCACTGGTGCACGACGACCTCCCGTGCATGGATGATGACGACGTGCGCCGCGGCCGCCCAACCGTGCACAAAGCATTGGGTGTGGCCGCGGCAACCGCCGCCGGGCTTGCGATGGTGCCGCTGGCCGCACATGCCGCGGTTGATGGCGCCCGCACACTCAACCTCAGCGACAGCGCCACCGGAATAATTGTTCGGGTGCTGATGCAATCCGCCGGCGCCGGCGGGATGATTGGTGGCCAATTGCTTGACCTCGAAGGTGAGGGCCGGGCGCTGTCGCTCGCCGAACTGGAGCGCGTGCACCGGCTTAAGACGGGCGCGTTGATCAATGCCTCGGTGCTGATTGGCGGCGTCGCTGCCGGAGCCGCGCCATCGGTGCTCAACGCATTTGAGCGCTATGGCTCGGCGATTGGATTGGCATTTCAAATCGCCGATGACGTCCTCGACATCACCGCGACGACCGACCAGTTGGGTAAAACGGCCGGGCGCGACGTGGCGTTGCAAAAGAGCACCTATCCGGCACTGCTCGGTCTCGACGGGGCACGGGTCCGGGCGGCGGCGCTCAGTGAGGAGGCCTGCCTGGCGCTTCAGGAGGGTGGGGTACACTCACCGGAATTGGAGTTCCTGGCCCGTTTTGTTGTGGCGCGCCGCTCGTGACTGGCGCCCACATCTGCTTTATTGCAGTAGGATCAACTCTCACTGATTGCCGATGACATTGCTGGAACGCGTCACCTCACCTGCTGTTCTCCGCACGCTGTCGCTCGAGGAGCAGAAGTCGCTCGCCGATGAGATCCGTGCGTTTCTGATCGAGAGCTGTTCGGTGACGGGCGGACATATCGGTGCGGGCTTGGGCGTCGTCGAACTCACTGTCGCGCTGCATCACAGTTTCGATACCCCGAACGACCGGCTCGTCTGGGACGTCGGACACCAAGGCTATCCGCATAAGGTGATTACGGGGCGCGCCGAGGGAATGAAAACGCTGCGCCAGGAAAATGGAATTTCCGGATTTCTGAAACGGTCGGAGAGCGAATACGACACGTTTGGCGCCGGGCACGCAGCCACATCGATATCGGCTGCGTATGGCATGGCGGTCGGTCGCGATCTCGCGGGCGATGACTTCAAAGTGGTGGCCATTATCGGCGATGGGTCGCTCGGCAGTGGACTCGCCTATGAGGGATTGAACAACGCCGGCGCGTCGGGTCGCGACATCATCGTGGTCCTCAACGACAACGAGATGTCAATCGCGCCCAACGTCGGCGCGATGCACAAGTATCTCGTGTCGGTGCAACGCAATCCGATTTACAATCGCATTCGGGCCGCCATCGGTGATTTCACCGATCACGCTCCAGGGGCGATCAAAGACGTCGGCAAGTTGCTGCGGAAGTGGGAAGAAAGCATCAAAATGTTTCTGACGCCTGGAGTGCTGTTCGAAGAACTGGGCTTCCGGTATTTCGGGCCGGTGGATGGACATGATATTGGCCAGATGAACGTACTGTTCAAGGCCGTGCGCGAAATGAAAGGGCCGCGCCTCATTCACGTGGTCACGCAGAAGGGCAAAGGCTTTCCCGCTGGCGAACACGTGGAGAAGTGGCATGCACTTCCACCGGGGCACGATCCGGAGACCGGCAAACAGTTGGTCGCGTCCACCGGCAACGCCAACTACACCAGCGTGTTTGGCAAAGGCCTGTCCGAACTGATGGGTGAAGATCCGCGCATCGCCGTGCTGACGGCGGCGATGCCCGGCGGCACCGGCGTGGCGACAGCCGCAAAGGCACATCCGACGCGCGTGTTCGACGTCGGGATTGCCGAAGGGCATGCGGTGACGATGGCCGCGGGAATGGCGACGACCGGTTCACGTCCGGTGGTGGCGATCTATTCCACGTTCCTCCAGCGTGGCTACGACAACATCATTCACGATGTCGCGATTCAGCATTTGCCGGTGATTTTCTGCATGGATCGCGCCGGACTGGTCGGCGAAGACGGCGAGACGCACGCCGGGCTGTACGACATCGCGTATATGTTGGCGGTACCGAATATGACGGTCACCGCGCCGAAGGACGGTCGCGAACTGCTCGGCTTGCTGCGTGCTTCGGTGCTGCATACCAGCGGACCGTGGTGTATGCGATATCCGCGCGACGCGTCGCCGGATATTGTCCCGCCGATCAGTGAGATTACGGCTGTGCCGTATCGGACTTGGGAAGTGCTGCGTAAAGGTGGCGACGTCGCCATCCTCGCCGTCGGGACGATGGTGCTGCCGGCGATTGCCGCAGCCGATGCGCTGGCCGCGGAAGGGTTGCCAGTGACCGTCGTGAATTGCCGCTTTCTCAAGCCGTACGACGAACTGACGCTCGGCGCTATCGTGGCCGATCACAAACAGATCCTTGTGGTCGAAGAAGGCACGGTGATTAACGGCTTCGGCGCATACATGGCGTCTGTGGTCGCGACGATGGATCCGTCTGTGCGCGTGATTGCGCACGGTGTACCTGATCGGATTATCTACGCGGCTGCACGGTCGCGACAGTTGGGCGCGTGCGGACTTGATGCGATCGGTATCGCCGAGCGCGTTCGCGCCCTTCACGAGTCCGAGGCAATCGCCAGGTGATGCGACTTGGCGTCGTGGGGCACCGAGGGTACACGGAGATCGGCGGCATTCTTGAGCTGCTCATCCGTGAAGCGCCGCGACTGGGAATTGAATTGTCGTTCGAAGCCGGCTTGCTCGCGGACGGCCAATCAGGTCCGGCCATTGGGCGTCCGGACGAACTCGATGCATTGATTTCGCTCGGCGGTGACGGTACGCTCTTGCGCGCCGCCCGTTTTCTCGATGGCGCGCCTATTCCGATTTTTGGCGTGAACCTTGGGCGTCTTGGATTTCTGACGAGTTGCCGCGCCAAAGATTTTACGAAAATGCTTCCGAAGTTCGCGAAGGGGCAGTTTGCGGCCGACACGCGAATGATGCTCGAGGCCACCTCTCTCAGTGCCGCCGGTGTGCCCAATGCCCGCCTGCGCGCCCTGAACGATGTCGTGCTCCATAAGGGTGGGTTCGCGCGAATGCTGCGATTGCAGTTGTCCGTGGACGGTCGCCGGATTGGCGTGCTCGCCGCAGATGGGATTGTGATCTGCACTCCAACCGGGTCGACCGCATATTCACTCTCAGCTGGCGGGCCGATTGTCGAGCCAACCGTTGAGTCGATTCTGCTGACGCCGATTTCCCCGCACACGCTGGCGGTGCGCCCTATCCTGCTGCCGCCGAATGCGGTTATCACGGTGCAACCGGAAGATTCGCCCGCCGAGGTTTTGGTGACGGTGGATGGGCAGGTGGGCACCAGTTTGGCGGCGGGAGAGGCGCTCTCGATTCGCCGATCCCCGAACCCGGTGCGGATCGTGCGTTTTTCCGGCACGGAGTTTTTCGGACGTTTGCAACACAAGCTCGGTTGGGGAGGGCTCGCCGAGCGGGACGAGTGAGATGCTGACCGAACTCCGCATTAAAAATTTCGCGATCATCGAGTCGGTGACGATGCCATTCGCCCCGGGCTTCAACGTGCTCACTGGTGAAACCGGTGCCGGGAAATCGATTGTCGTTGGTGCGCTGGGGCTGCTCGTCGGTGAGCGGGCCGCGAGCGACCTGGTGCGCAGCGGTGCCGACCGGGCGACGGTCGAAGGCGTGTTTGATGTGACCGATTCGCCGTCGCTCGTGGCGGCGCTGGATGCGCGCGGAATTGAATCTGACGATGGATTGGTCGTGCTCCGGCGCGAGGTCGCGGCGGCGGGCGGGCGGGCGCGGGCTTGGATCAACGGCACGCCGGTGACTGCTGGTGTGCTGGCGGAAATTGGCCGCGCCCTGGTGAACGTGCACGGTCAGCACGAAGCGCAAGCGTTATTGGACGAAGAATCACAGCGTCGGATTCTTGACCTGTTTGGCGACGCTGCCACAGACGCTGCTCGTGTGGCCGCGGCGCACGCGGCGCTGAGCGAGGCCCGTGCGGCGATCGCGGCTCTGCAGCGTCGTCGCGACGAAGCCGCAAAACGCGCCGACTATCTGCGGCATGTCGCCAAGGAAATCGGCGAGGCAAAGCTGCAGGTTGGCGAGGAGATCCGTCTTGACGACGAAGCCCGGCGGCTCACGCACGCTGAGGAGTTGCGTGCATTAGCCGGGGAGATCACCGCGACACTCGACGGCGGTGATGACGCGGCGCTGCGGCGCATTGGACAGCTACAGCGGACGCTAAGCGGATTGCAGAAGATCGATCCGTCGGCCGTGCGGCTGCAGGAACTGTTCGATGCAGCGTACTATGCGCTCGAGGAGCTCTCACGCGAAGCCGATGCGTATTTCGCAAGCGTCGAGGGCGATCCGAGCCGACTCGATGAAGTCGACCGCCGTCGCGATGTGATTTTCCGTTTGCTGAAAAAGTATGGCGGGACGATTGGTGCCGTGAACGATGCCGGGCGCGATGCGCGCACAGAACTGGACGTGCTTGATACGGCGGCGCTCGATCTGCGATCGCTCGAGACGCGGGTAGGTGAGACGCAGCAGGCGCTGCTGGTAGCTGCCGGCGCGCTGTCAGCAAAACGCCGAAGGGCGGCAACGACGCTCGCGACGGCGGTCGAACAGTTGCTCCCGGAACTCGGGATGGCGGACGGGCGCTTTTTTGTTGAGCTATTGCAACGCGACGAAATCGCTGCGACCGGTGCCGAAGCGATCGAGTTCCGCGTGGCGCTCAACGTTGGTCACGACGCACGGCCGCTGGCGCGGGTGGCATCCGGCGGTGAATTGGCGCGGGTGATGCTGGCGCTGAAAACAATTCTCGCGCGTCTCGATAATGTACCGACGCTCATTTTCGATGAAGTGGACGCCGGCATCGGCGGCAAGGTCGGCATTATGGTTGGTGATGCCATGCGGCGGGTGGCAGACCATCACCAGGTGTTCGCGATTACGCATCTCCCGCAGATTGCGGCGCGCGCCCATCATCACATAGTCGTGAGTAAGGGCGCGAAGGGCGGGGTCACGACCGCTGACATTGGCGTCACGGCCGGAGACGGGCGCGTCGAAGAGATCGCCCGCATGCTCGGCGGCGACGCCGAAAGCGCGGTGAGCCGCGAGCACGCGCGCGAGTTGTTGTCTGCTGTTGTCGCGCCGTTGTCGCCAATCAAGGCCTCCAAGAAGCGCCTGGTGAAATAGTTCCCCCAGTGCTTTATCCGTGTTGATCCCTTGTTAAATTCGTGAAATCCGTGACAAGGCCGGAAGACTCGGCATAAAATCGACGCCTGCGGTGGCGCGCGATTCTAATCCGTACCGCTGCGGCGTTTGGTGAAGAACGGCTTCGCCACGGATTACCGGGATAACAGAACGGATGAACTCGGATTTTTTTGGGGGGAACAGCAGCTTGCCCGGAAAGGGTAGTTCCCCCAGTGGGTTATCCGTGTTGATCCCTTGTTAAATCCGTGAAATCCGTGACAAGGCCGGAAGACTCGGCATCAAAACGGTGCCAGAGTGGCACTCGATTCTGACCGATGTCGGAGAGGTTCCTAGAAAACTAGGGATGTGAGCCGAAGCGGGACCCTCGGGCTCGCGCGCCCTACCGGCCGAACAGCTTTCGGTACATGCGGACCTGGACTTGGTCTTGGCTTAGCTTCGGCACGTTGCCGCCGGAGCCGAGCGTCGTTTGAAAGTGGAAATACGAAATCTCAAACGGCAGTCCCGCTTTCCCCCGCATATACGCCGCCAGGGTGGAGTAAGAAAATCCCAGCCCCAGCCGGTGTTCGCTCGCTTCCGTTTCCTGGTTGAGCGTGGACGCATCAATCGTCACCGGCTGACCAGCGAGATTCGTGACGCTGAATGTTCCCGTGTAGCGGTCCGCGGATTTCCGGCGGTAGAAATAGTGCCCCGATACCGACATGTAATCATTTACGACCCAGCGCGGATCGATCTCAATTTCGGCGACGTCACCGAGATCACGCTGCACGGTCTCCTGACGATACGCCGCCGCCAGCACCTGACTCGGCGTATCGGTGATGCGCATCGTGAGCTGATCGGCCATTTGAAAATTATAGTGCGCCAGCACGGAAACCCAGAAGTGTTTGCCGTACAGCAGGTCGGTGTACGAGCGAAGTTCAATATCGTTCTGATGGTTGCCTGTTCCGACATCGACGAAATTGTCGGCCGCGTCGGTCATGCCGGTGCCAATCCGGTACACGGCACCAATGGACTGGCGCCACTGCCAGCCGTGGGGCGCGAGTCGGGCTTTCGGATCTGCGCCAAATGTGTCGAACAGTTTCACCTTCAGGCCGACATCGATATCGCCGATGCCACGATTGATCGTTCGGGCGAGTGGTTGCGCGCCGAGCCCAAATGTCTTGTTGGTGAACAGAGTAGCGGCGTCGCTGATCGTCATCGGTGCGGCACCGAGCGGAACGGACCCGGTGATCGCGTTATTGCCAAAGCCGGCGTACTGTGCCTTGAAGCCGGCGAGCCTGGCCTTGATAGCAGTTTGTGCTGCGGTGCCGACCACGGGTACGAACGGTAATCCGACGCTGCCGGCCCTTCCACCATAGACTTGCGCGAGTCCGGCGGCGAATGCGGCAGCATTTTGAATCAACGCCCGCGCATTGGCCGCGTTGGCATTCAGCGATGCACACCCGACGGCCGCGGGATTTGCGGCGCACGAGGCCAGCTGTGCGTTGAGTTGCGTCGCGGCGGCATCGAACTGCGAAAGCAAGTCGCCATTCGCCGCAATCGTGGATGGCGAACTCAGCGTCGGATTGAATCCCATCGTTGGCTCGCGCCCCGTTGGGTTGATGCGAAAATCGACCGTGCTGGTCGCCGTCACGAACGGCACCAGAATACTCGCGGAAATCCGTCGCGTGATTCCGAAATCAATCGCGATCGGTGTAGTAAGAACATTGTCGCGAATGAGCACTGAGCTCTTGCCGAGCGACGCCGTGAAATCGGGCATGGCGGCCAGATTCCGTATGGCACTCTGCGCCGGAGCAAGATTTTCGAATTGCGCGACGCCGATCGTATCGAAGTTGAAATCCACGCCGAGTGGTTCGACCGCACCGTTCTTGCGACCGGGGGTCGCTCGTCCGTAGCGCTCGTAATAGCGCAGCCATTGTGAGAATAGACTGACGCGCAGCGTGCCCGCCGGGACAGTGAGGGCATCATCTCCGATGGCGAGCACCGCCTGCGCTCCGCTCGGTGCGGGGGCGAGCAGGGCGATGCAAAGGGCCGAGACAACGAGTCCGGTCCGGGTGACAGGCACCGGCGCCGAATGCCAGCGAAGAAGCGTGCGCAATCGAGTAAAGTCAGGGAGGCGGAAGGCCGCTCTGGCGGCTAGTTTCATTGCTCAGTCGGTACCAGCGGAAAACTAACGCACAATCACTCCACGTGACACACGACGCACTCCCCGCAGTTTCCTGGCAGATCACCGGCAACCATTGGTTATCGGTGCCGTGCATACATCCGGCCGACGCGTCGGTGCATGCCGTAGGCGTGCTGCACCGGGGTGCGCGGTCGGCGGTCGAGTTTTGCGGAAGCGAGGGGTACCTCTCGGGGTCGGGGCCGGCGTTATTGCGCCCCACGCTGGAAGTGAATGGGACCGTGGTGGCGCTGGCGTCGCAGGGGATTGTCTGGGAGCGGGCGTTGCATTGGCTGCCGACGTTCACCAGCAATGTGGGCGACCTCGTAGTGCGTGGGACGATTTTCGCGCCATTTGGCCGCGACGCTGATATCGCTGGCGTGGTCTATGCAATGACGGTGGAGAATCGGGGGAGTAGTGAAGTGACGGTGACGCTTGCCGTGGAAGGCACGCTTGGGCACCGGCAGTTGCGTGTGCGCACGCCACGGTCATTTGCCGACGCGCATCGCGTCACGCAAAGCGGCGATGTCGTGGTGCTCGACGGAACGGAGCCGCCGGGCCATGTGGCGCTGGCGATCACCGCCGATGGCGAGGGTGAGATCGCCGTGCGGGCAGGTGTCGCGCCATCCTATGCCGTGCGGCGCGCGCTCACTGTCCCCGCGAAGGGGCGGGCCGAGACCGCGTTCTATATGGGGGCGGGCCCGGAGCGCGACGGGGCGATTGCGACCGTCGGTGTGCTGCGGCGGCGCGGATGGAAAGCGCTGCTCACCGGCACGCGCGAAGCGATTCGGACGTTAGAGCAGACCACCGGCATGGAATCGTTGGATGGATTGATCAATCGGCATCTGCTGTTCGCGTATTTTTACGGCGTCGCGCGGGCGCTCGATGATGCACACTATTATCTCGTGCGCAGCCGGGCGCCGTGGTGCGCGCGCGGCGTGACCGTGCGCGATTGGGAGGCGCTCTCGTGGACAGTGCCGGCGATTCAACTCGCCGACGCACCGTTGGCGCGCGAGCTGATTCTTCGGGCGTGCGAAGTGCACGGCTACGCGCCGGGGCAGGGCGTACACTACTTCGACGGGACGTTGTTCGAGCCCGGATACACGCTCGAAGGTGCGGCGTCGTATGCCATCGCCACCGAGCGGTACATCCGCGAGACGGGGGACGACCAGATCGTCGAGGAACCCATTCTTGCCGATACGCTCTACCACTCCGCCGATGATATCGAGAAGCGCCGTGACGAAACGCATTCGCTGTATCATACCGAAGTCACACTTTCCGGCGCACCAGCAGTCCATCCGTTCACGCTGCACGGGAACGCGGTCATCGCGTACGCGCTCGACTGTCTGAAGCGCACGCTCGATGAAGAAGACGCCAAAGAGTTGCAGGACCCCGAGGCGGTACGCGCGGCGCTCCGTCGGCATTTTACGGTCGGTGAAACCGGAAAGAGCGTGTTTGTGGCCGCCGCCGATTTGTCCGGCGGCGTGACGCGCGAAGACGATCCGGTCGCGTCGGCGCTTTGGCTGCCAATGTTCGAGGCCGTGGAACGCACGGACAGTGTGTTTCGTCGCACGGCAAAAGCGATCGGAAAAACGCCAACACATCTGGCACAACAAACGGCGAGGCTGTTTGGGCCCGATGCCGCATCGGTGCTGGAATGGCTACGCCGCGCTCCGTTGGATCATGGACTCGCAGCGGAGTTTGTCGATGCGGAAGGAAGAGCCACGAGCAACGGCGGAGATGCGACGCTGTCAGGGCTGATTGCGTATGCGGTGTGGTACACGGTCCATACTCACGGACTTCGGCCTTAACTCATCGCGGCGGAATCGGATAATCGATGACACCGCCGCGCCGTGCACGTTGTAGCGGCACTACGATCTCAGTTCCCCCTCGCCCTGCAACCTTCGCCGTTCGCCGCTTGTGGTTCCCGTTCGCCCTGCAACCTTCGCCGTTCGCCTCGCTCCGTCAGTGGCAATAAGCCTGAAGCCCCTTTATCTTCCCCCCCATGCGGGAATAGCTCAGTTGGTAGAGCACAACCTTGCCAAGGTTGGGGTCGCGGGTTCGAGTCCCGTTTCCCGCTCTCGTTCGATATGGCTACCGGCGGGTGTAGGCCGAGGAACCGGTCAGCGTCACGATTTGCGCGGCGTACTTTTTCGCGAGCGGCTTGTTGCCCGCCGCTATGGCCGCGTGCATTGCGCCGTAGAGTGCACGAAATCGGTTCGGTTCCTTGGTCAGCGTCTGCTGGTACTCGGCCAATGCTTCGGTCGGCCGACCGAGTTGCAGATACATATCACCCAGCAACTCGCGCGCCGGTGCCAATGGACCCGGTGTGATCGCACCCTTCTCGGTCGCATCTTCCCGCAGGGCCGCGTCGCGCATGAGTGTCAACGCATCGTCGCGCCGCCCTTCGGCGAGTCCGATCCACGCCTGCGCCGAAAGGCGCTGAATGGCGGCCTGTTCGGCCCAATACGCGTCGCCGCCGGCGATCAGCCGTTCGCGAATCGCCGCCAGTGAGTCTACCGACGCATGGGCGACCGCGAGATTGTTCGTGTGGGATGCTCCGAGCGCGCGGGCAAAGTAGGTGAGCGCATCGGCATACGGATATGCAGTGGTGTGTGTCGGCAGCGCGGCCGCTTCGGTCCACTGGCGGCGCTCGAGGGCGTAACGCGCTGGGATCGCGGCGAGCGCAAAAACACCGGCCGATCCGGGCGCCGCCCCGGTGATGGCATCTGGAGAAAAGTTCACGGCGATCGCGGGGAGGCTCGCCAACACCCGGTGCGCTGCGCCATCGTGGCGCATTTGCAAGTACGCGTACTCGGCGTAGTCCGACGCGTGAAGCGCCTCGGCGAACGCCGAATCGTGAATGGCGACTTTGATCGAGCGCCGATTGGTGTTGACCGATTGTTGCCATAAGCCGATGCGCGTGAAGGTGTGCGACGGCATGTGCAACGCGTGGGCCGCTGTGGGTGCCATCGCCGCATAGCGGTTGGCGGCGGCCATCGCCTGGGCAGCGAGCGGCGGATAATCGTAACTATGGATGATGTAATGAGCCAATCCCGGATGGTTCGGTTGCTTGGCCCAGAGCGCTTCGAGGATTTTCCCGGCTTTGAGTTGGTTGGCGTAGCTCTTGTCCGTTGGCAGCGCGGCCGCGACAAGAGACAGCGCATAAAAAATCTGCGCCTCCGTGTCGGCCGGTTGGTTCGCCGCGAGCGCTGCCATCGCCTGCTCGTAGGCGACAACACGCGATCGCTGATCCCGATGCTCGTAGTCGGCGTAGAGTTGATTGACAGCGGCGATGTAGTCGCGTTCGCGATCGGTTGCCGTTACGCCGAGTCGCGTTGCTTGCATGGCCGCCTGCCGGCCGGGTTCGAGCACCGTCGCGGTGCGCTGGCCGGCGGCCATCGGGTTGGTCCAGCGACTGAGCGCGATGCCCCACTGCGCCATGGCGCAGGTTGAGTCCGTAGCGAGTACCGCTTGAAAGGAACGGATCGATGCGCCGAATTCAAAAGAGTGCAGCAGCGTCACCGCCCGGTCAAACTCCGGCGTGACCGCAGGATGGCACGAGCTTGCGAAGTGAACAGTGCCGACCTGTTCCATAGAGGTCATGTTACCGTGGGGGTCCTGGGCAACAAGTGGAGCGGCAAGCAGAACGGTGACGAACTGACAACTGGTGAGCAGAGCGCGCCGCATGATGATCTCCCGTACGAATGGGTACTTGTTCCCTGGACCCAGTGGAAGTACTCGAATTATGAAACGATTTTATCCGGTTCGCTATCGAGTGTCTCGCGCACCTTCTTCAACAACGCGTCGCGGGAGAACGGCTTCGGTAACAGCGCCACGTGATGGTCGAGAAGCTGGGATCGCAGGATCACATCGTCGGAATATCCGGAGGTGAGCAGAATCCGGAGACCGGGACGATCCACGCGAACCCGTTCCGCGAGCACTCGACCATTCATTTTCGGCAGGACGACATCGGTCAGGAGCAAATCCACCGGGCCCGTGTGGCCCTCAAGTAGCGACAGCGCTTCTTCGGCGGTCGAGGCTTGCAATACGTGGTAGCCGCTGGTCATCAGAATCCGCGCTGCAAGGCGCCGCACTTGAGCTTCGTCCTCGACGAGGAGAATCGTCTCTTTGCCCCCAGCGATCGCCGTCCCACGGACGGGTGTGACAGACAGCGCAGGGATATGCGACTGCGGTAAATAGACCCGCACGACCGTGCCACTTCCGGTCTCACTTGCGATGCCGATATGCCCGGAGAACTGCCGGACAATGGCATAACAGGTGGCGAGTCCCAGCCCGGTGCCTTTGCCGGATTCCTTGGTGGTGAAGAACGGCTCGAACAGATGCGACTTCACTTCCTCTGTCATTCCGGAACCGGAGTCCGCAATCGCGATCATGATGTACGGCCCTGTCGTTGCATCAGGATGGATCGCCGCGTACTCCGCGTCGATGTTTACGACTGCCGTTTCCAGCAGGAGTTTGCCACCGTTCGGCATCGCGTCCCGCGCATTGACGACCAGATTGACCAAGACTTGTTCGAGCTGACCGCGATCGGCGACGGCGAATCCCACCTCGTCGCCGAGCGCGACGGTCCAGGCAATGTCTTCCCCGATTAAGCGCAGCAACATCTTATCAATGTTGGTCACCACTTCATTCACGTTCAGACTGATGGGTTCAATCAGCTGTTGTCGCGAAAAGGTCAACAGCTGTCGCGTGAGAATCGCTGCACGGTCCGCGGCGCGATTGATCTCCTCGAACGATTCCATCGACGGCGTCTCACCGTCACGCGCTGCGGCGAGTGATAGGTCGCACTCGGCCACGATCACCGTCAGCAGGTTATTGAAATCGTGGGCCACGCCGCCGGCGAGCCGACCAACCGCTTCCATTTTTTGTGAATGGCGCAACTGCAACTCGAGCTGCCGGTGGTCGGTAATGTCCAGCCATGCCCCCACAATCTCGATCGGCATGCCGGCGTCATCGCGGCGGATTCGTCGCTCCTCGCGCAGCCACCGATACCCGCCATTCTGATGACGAAAGCGGTACTCGTGTGCGCCGTCAGCTTCCGTAGCCTGACTTCGCTCCCCACTCAGCCGCGCACGGTCATCGGGATGCACGCGCTCGGACCACCAATCGGGCGCATACGCTGTGGCAACGTCGTAGCCGAGTATCGCGGTGACATTGTCGCTGATCCATTCGAGGACAGGGCTGTTGGCGCCGGTGAGACGAAGCTCGAAAATGACAGCACCGCTGGAGGCGATGACGCGCTGCAGGCGCAACTGCGAGGCGAGCGCCAGTTGGGCGGCCCGCTGGCGCTCAGTCACGTCGTTTGCCAGTACAATGCGCGCCGGTCGACCTTCGAAAACCAGCATCTGCGAATGCACTTCCATGTCTTTGAATATTCCGGCTTTCGTGCGGTGGCGCCAAACCTCATTGTGAACGCCACGCGTACCAAGTTTGGAAATGTTTTGCCGGAGCGCCGTCACAAGTTCCGCCGGACGGATGCGCTCAATTGTCATGGCGAGGAACTCTTCACGTGAGAAGCCATAGAGCTGTACCGCCGCATCGTTCACGGCGAGAAAGGCAAGTGTCTCGGCATCATAGACCCACATGGGTTGCGGATTCGCATCGAAGATCGACCGATACCGTCGCTCCGACGCTCCGAGTTCCCGTACGATGGTTTCGAGCGCGGCGCGGGAATCCGTGACGCGCGACCCCATCCGGTTGAACGCCATTCCAACCGCACCAAGTTCGTCGATGCGGTCGACGGCAATGTGCCGGGTGAAATCACCACCACTCATCGCCTCTGCAGCACTCGCGAGGGCGGCCAATGGCTTAGTGAGGGTGCCACTGAGGATCCATGCCCCGAGCGCCGCGAGTAACATGAGCACGACGTCAGCGGCGATGAGTTGCCACAGCATGCTCCGCACCGGCGCGAGGATCGAGGCCAGTGGAAACTCCACAATAATCGTCCATGGGGTGCCACGAAGCGGTGACACTTCGGCAAGCACGGTTCCGGCGCCGGCGCGTTGGTATTCGACAATTCCGTGCGCATTACGCCAATCGATTGGCGGTCCAGCCGTCGCCCTGACGAAGTCTGTCCAGAGGTCACCGCGACGATTTCCCAATATGATATGGGAGTTAAATCCGATCATGGCGACCACTGGATTCGCCGCACTGTCATAGTCTGTGACGCGGCGGCGCTGCACGACATATCGCGCTGCTCCGATATTCTCTCTGACCCGAGCAATGATGGAAAGGTAGGCCTTGCCGGCCTCCAGCCGAACCCAACCCACGGAGACCTGTTCCGTGTCGGATAAACTTTTGATGAGTTCGCGTGCGGCCGTCAGCTCAAAGGGTGCCAGGGAATCATAGGTGGTGACAATCCGATGTCCCGCTTCATCCCACAACTCCACGCCGACTCGCGAAGACGTCGGATCGGCAAGCTTCTGAAATCGCGTCAACAGCGCCTGTTCGGTCGCACTTTCTGCCGCGCGAATATACGCTTTCGTCGCTGGATCATCAGCGGCGGCTTGTGTGATGTTTCGTAGTTGCTCAACGGAAGCGCCAAGGAGGTCGGTCAATTGTCGGGAGACATTGTGTAACCGATCGCGGGCATTGAGAATGGCGCCGCGGCGAACCTCCCGGTACGCCAACGCCGTGTACACGGACAGCACGCCAAGAATTAAGCCGCAGATCAACAGCGGCAACCGAAGCCGGATCGAGAGGGCTGTTCTCATTGTTTCCTCTGGCGGCGGCCGTGATATCCCCTTGCCAACATAAGGTCGCGCAGGGGACTTGCACACTAGGGCCCGGGGCAACTCTACCCATGGCACCACCGGCGATACCCGTCACGGCCTTCGCGGTGAGCCGGCAGGCGACGATTGACGCCGCTCCCGCCACTACTACACTATTTCATCAACCCTTGCGGGAGTGTTTAAATGCCACTCAAGATACTTGGTGTGTTGGTGCTCTTCGTTGTCGGCGCGTGTGCGAGCGGGAGTTCGGCTCCGGCGTCAGGGCCTGCACCATCGTCCATACATCGCGACCCGAACGTGATCACGCAAGCCGAACTTGTCGATCCCGCTGTAAGCGAAATGAGCGTGTACGAAGCCATCCAGAGGTTGCGCCCCAACTTTTTTTCGACCCGCGGAACGCAGACGATTGCGAACCAAGGTAGCGACGTGTCGGGATTGGTTCACGCATCGATTGATAACGCGGGCGTGGTGGAGCTGGACCAGTTGAAGCGGATTCGCTCAAGCAGCGTCATTGAAATCCGGTTGCTGAGCCCTGCCGCGGCAATGCAACGTTTTGGCGGATCGTCGAAATCGGGGGCAGTCATCGCGGTGCGAACAATGTAATGTCCCATTCGCCGAGGGCTCAGGCGACAGTGTCCTATATAGAAGCCAGTCGGGCCCAGTTGTTGCAGTTTGTGACGCGGACGGTACACTTCAGGTAAGGCTTATTGCACACAGATGTAAGGAGAGGGTTCCTGGGTATTGATGCCGGATGGTGACGTTTCCGCTTGTCAGCTCGGCGTGTTTACCCGTCACGTTCACGTTTTTAAAACTGTTCGTTTGGCGAGGTGGCCCGGGGTAGCCCCAGGCAGCCTGCGGCGTACGTGCTCTTGTCCCCCACCATGTGGAGAGAGGTACGAACATGACTAACCGATTGGTAAAAGCGTTGTTTTCGATTACGGTCGTTCTTACGTGCATCGCCGGAAGTGTATCCGTCGCGATGGCGCAAGGTGCGACGAGGATTTCTGGACACGTGGTCAACGAGGTTGGAGCGCCGATCGAGGGCGCAGCGATCATTCTTGACGCGAACAAGGTCAACGCTATTTCGAAGTCCGACGGTAGCTACTCCTTGATGGTCCCGGCTGGCCGCACTGGCGCGGCATCGCTCGTCGCTCGCCACATCGGCTTAAGATGGTCGAGCAGGCGATCACACTGTCGGGCGGAGCCATGACGGTGGACTTCAAACTCGTCACGCAGCCCACGCAGCTCACCGGCCTAACGGTGACGGCGCTCGGCATTCTCGCGGAGAAAACCACCATCGGCACGTCGCAACAGTCGATCACGGGTGAGGAACTCTCGCGGACGCAGACGCCGAGCATTATCAGCTCGATGTCGGGCAAGGTGAGTGGTGTGCAGGTCAACCAGACCGGCAACATGGGTGGTTCGTCGCGCATCGTGATTCGCGGATCCGGTTCGATCCTTGGCGAGAACCAGCCATTGTTCATTGTAGATGGCATTCCGTATTCCAACGCCGGATTTTCGAATGCGTCGGCCGGCGGCGGCCGCGATTACGGTACGGCGGCGGCGGACATCAATCCTGACGACATTGCGTCGCTGACAGTGCTGAAGGGGCCGAACGCAGCGGCACTGTACGGCTCGCGCGCCTCGAACGGTGCGGTAGTGATCACTACGAAAACCGGCCGCGGTGGCCCCGAGGGTACGCGGTTCAGCTTCACCAGCCGCCTGTCTTCGGAACGGCCCTCAGTGATGCCAAAATACCAGAATCAGTATGGCCAGGGTTTTGGTGGTGACTTCCAATATGTTGACGGTGCCGGCGGCGGCCTGAACGATGGCGCCGACGAATCGTGGGGTCCAAAGATGGACGGACGCCTCATTGACCAGTTTTTTGGCAAGCAGAAGCCATGGGTCGCCCACCCGGATAACGTCAACAATTATTTTCAGACCGGCAGTTCGGTTTCGAATAATCTGAACGTGACGACATCCGGAAAAGGGATGGGTGCCCGTCTGGCACTGTCCAAGGACAATATCACCGGGCTCGTGCCGAACTCGTCGCTGACCAAGTTGTCGGGCTCGATTTCGGCCAGCGCGGCGATTACTTCGAAGTTTTCGGTCTCGGGCTCGTTGCAGTATGTCCAGACCAACGGCATGAACCGCCCGGAAAACGGCTATACCGAAGGTAATCCGTTTATGACATACACCTGGTTCGGCCGGCAGGTGGACGTCGGGCTGCTAAAGAATCAGTACTTCAATAAGAACAGCCCGTACGGCTTCGCCGACGGCAGCCTGTTCAACTGGAATGACAACTATCATAGAAATCCATACTGGCAACAATATGACAATCCGGCGCCTGACTCGCGCGATCGTGTGACGGCGCAGATCACGGCCAACTATGTGTTCAACAATTGGCTGTCCGGACTAGTGCGAGCTGGCGGAGACTCGTACCGGCAGACGCAGCAGGAGCGGTTCGCGGCCGGCAATATTGACCGCACCGATCCGTCCTTCAATGGTGGATTCACCTCTGCCGATGGTCGGGCAAAAGAAACGAACTTCGAAGGCATCCTCACCGCCCGCAAGACGGTCGGCAAGTTTGACTTCTCGGCGAATTTCGGAGGAAACATCCGGCGCAACGACAACGTTAATTCGGGGTACTCGACTCCAGGCATCCTGGTGCCGGGATTGTACAATCTCTCGAACGCCGGCATCACGCCGACCTTCACGAATAGCGAATCGCACTCGGCGGTGAACTCGTCGTACGGGTCGGCGATTGCGACATTCAACCACTACTGGACGGTCGAAGTCACGGGGCGCAATGACTGGTCGTCCACGCTTCCCAAAGCAAACGCGTCGTACTTCTATCCGTCGGTGAACACCTCGATTGTGTTGTCGGAAATGTTTCCGTCACTCACACGAAACGGTGTGCTCTCGTTTTTGAAATTGCGCGGTGGGATAGCGAGGGTCGGCTCGGATGCCGGTCCGTACCAGTTGCAGACGCTGTACAATGGATCGTCGAACAAGTTCAACGGCCTTCCGCTCTATAGCCTGAGCAACAGATCGGCGAATGCGCAGCTAAAGCCCGAGCGGACGGAAAGCTCTGAAGGTGGCCTTGAGGCTTCGTTCTTCGACGACCGCATCACGGTCGACGCGACGTATTTCCTGAAATTGACTCGCGACCAGATTCTCCCGCTCACGATTGAGCCGGCGACCGGTTTTAGTGCCACCACTATCAACGCCGGCCAAATCAGCAATCGCGGCTACGAGTTGATGGTTTCGGCGGTTCCGGTGCGGCTCAAGAATGGGTTCCAGTGGACATCGGCGGTGAACTTCTCGAAAATCAAGAATCAGGTTGATGTACTCGCGCCGGGGCTCACTACCATCATTATCGCCGGCCAATGGGGCGTGAACTTGGAAGCGCGCCAGGGACAACCGTATGGCACACTTTTCGGTTACGACTTTAAACGGGACTCGGCCACGGGTCAGGTCTTGCTGTCGGGTGGACTCCCGCAGCGCGCCTCGAAAAAATCGATTCTCGGCAACGTCAATCCAGACTGGGTTGGCGGCTGGTCGAACGAATTCAAGTATAAGAACGTGGCGCTCAGTTTTCTGGTCGATATGCATCATGGCGGCCAGAACTTCTCCATCGGCAACTGGTGGGGTGAATATTCCGGCGTACTCGCCAGCACACTCGTGGGACGTGAGCTGGATTGGAACAAGCCAGGGTACGTAGCGAAGGGCATTGACGCGGCCACGGGGAAGACCAACACAGTGGTGGTCACACGTGAGGACTACAATCACGGCATCTATCCGATTGCAACGCCAGCGATTCTCAGCACTGGATTCGCCAAGCTGCGGGAAGTGCGACTGAGCTATGAAGTGCCGCTGCGATACGCCGCGATGCTCAAGCTGTCACAGATGAACGTAGCGTTGGTCGGACGCAATTTGTATACATGGACGTCGTTCCCGAACTTCGACCCAGAAAACTCGACGAGCGCCGGAAACGGCGGCCAGGGTTTTGACATGGGAGCAGTGCCAACCATGCGCTCGTTCGGCATCAACTTCACACTCACACCGTGACCGGAATCCGGGAGAACTCACTTATGAAAATCACTCGATTTTCGGCCGCGCTGGTCACACTTGTTACGTTGACAACGACGGCCTGCCAGACCGATCTGACCGGAATAAATGTCAACCCGAACAGCCCGACGACCGCTCCGGCCGGCGCGTTGTTCACGAATGCAACCGTCACGACGATTGGACGGTTCAACGGTTCGTTCAACACGTTGTCGATGACGTCGCTGTTTGCGCAGCACATCGCGCAGGTGCAGTACGTGGACGAAGATCGTGGTCACATTCGATCCACGACGATCGATGGACTCTACGCGGGCATTTACGTCGGCGAGCTTGAGGACTACCAAAAGGTTATCGGCTTGGGAAAGACGTCAGTCTCACCGAACACCTGGGCGCCAGCACTCGTGATGCAGTCTTGGGCCTTTCAGAATATGACTGATCTGTGGGGTGACATTCCGTACAGCCAGGCGCTCGCGGGAGATGCAGGTGGATCGTTGACGCCAAAGTACGACACGCAGAAGGACATTTATTACGGGCTGCTCGCGTCGCTTACCAGTGCGTCGGCCGCCCTCAAAACGGCACCGGCAACCGACGCCGGACTTGGCAGCGCCGACGTCATCTTCCAAGGTGACGGCTCGAAGTGGCAGAAGTTTGCCAATTCGCTCCGTGCCCGCTTGGCGCTACGTATGTCCAAGGCCGACCCGGCCAAAGCCGCCACTGAACTCGCAGCGGCGATCGCCGCTGGCGTCATGTCTTCCAACAGCGACAACGCTATGATGGCGTGGCCGGGCGACGGAGTGTTCGACAATCCGTGGGCGTCAAACTTCGGCACCCGCGATGATCATCGCATGTCGAAAACGTTGCTCGATACGATGAACGCACTCAACGATCCGCGTGTGGCAGTCTACGCACAGCCGACCGTTGCCGATCCGACGAAATACACGGGACTGCAGAACGGGCTCACCAACCCCTACTCGGCATTCGCCACCACTACGTCGCGGCCCGGGGCAATATTCTATCCGGGTGCCACGTCGTACGGCACGTTCGGAACGGCCGCTGGCAAGCGCACACCATCGAACCTGATGAACTATGCGGAAGTAGCGTTCATTCAGGCCGAGGCGGCGGAACGAGGAATCGGTGGAGTATCCGGCGCGGCGGCGTTTTACAACGCCGCTGTCACGGCGTCGATTCAACAGTGGGGAGGGACGTCCGCTCAAGCGGCGGCGTACCTCGCTCAGCCCGGCGTCACATACGCCGGCGGAGCCACTGGTCTGAAGCAGATCGGAGTTCAGAAGTGGATTGCGCTCTTCACGCAAGGTTCCGAAGCGTGGAGCGAGTGGCGCCGCACCGGCAATCCGGCAAGCATCAAGATGGGTCCGAACGCGTATCCGGATGTGCTTACCGTACCGCGCCGGATTCCGTATGCAAGTAACGAACAGTCGGTGAACGCGGTGAGTTTGGCGGCCGCTATTGCCGCGCAGGGGCCGGATAACTACGCCACACGGATGTGGTGGGATAAGTAACAGCACTTTTTTCGTACGCAGGTCGGGCGGGGCACTCCGGACAACCGGGGTGCCCCGTTCTGCGACAGACGTTTCAGGCTAGATTCATCGTCGCCGCCGGGGTGGCGAAATTGGCTAGACGCAAGGGACTTAAAATCCCTCGGGAGCAATCCCATCTGGGTTCGATTCCCAGCCCCGGCAT
>JANYKA010000269.1 GCA_025358315.1 Gemmatimonadota bacterium
CTGTTGTTCAATCACAGTACAAATTCTCCCTATTGGCCCCGGAACGAGAAACCTCCCCGTGAAGAAAAAAACCGCGATACGCGGGCGTAATTCAGTTGGTAGAATGCCAGCTTCCCAAGCTGGACGTCGCCGGTTCGAGCCCGGTCGCCCGCTCTAGTTGATTCTCTTTCTGTAAACTTGAAACCAGCCCCCTTATTGTTGAGGCGGGCTGGTTTGTTGTCTGCGTATCGCGGTTTTTTTCTTCACGGGGAGGTTTCTCGTTCCGGGGCCAATAGGGAGAATTTGTACTGTGATTGAACAACAGGTGGCGGAACGGCACATATTGTCTAAGAGGAACCAACCGATCTAGCCTATCTTATTATACAGCAAGTAGATAAATGCTATCCGTAAAAGGAACTTTTACTTGCTTTAAATGGCTAAATTCGCCAAAGTTCCGTATACGGATCCCAGTCGTGCGATATTCTCCGTGCATTCACCTGATCGAAAATCACAGTCCTCTCAAATGTGTCAAAATTTGGTTAAATCTTCTAGTAATGCCATAACTGATTTATTCACAATATATTAGTCTACTCCATAAAGGGAATTATCGTATATATTTACGCATAGAATCAGATATAGTCCCTTATACGGAATTCACCAGGGGAGGCCTATGCCCAAAGACACGGCTTCGATGATTGGCTCGCTTATTCGCGCAAGACGCGAACAAGCTGGCCTTGATCTCCAGACCGCTGCGAGTCGCGCTGGCGTCGGCCGCCGATTACTGCTCGAGGTGGAAACTGGAATGCGCCCGAATGTCAGCTTCACCACGGTGATCCGCCTCCTCGCTTTGTTCGGACTCGAAATAGACGTCGTTACGCGTGGGGCCAATCGTACCGGGCTCACCGCTGCTGAATCGTCAACGACACGCTGACGATGTACACCATCTATTTGTATGATCAGCCCATAGGGCGCCTGATAACGCGCGGTACTGGCATCCAGTTCACCTACGATGTGCAGGCACTTGCCAATAGCAGCATGCCGGCAATCTCCCTGTCGATGCCAAAGCGCGAGGAACCTTACGGAGGCAAAGTTGCCAGAGCATTTTTCCTCAACCTGCTTCCCGAAGGCGCATACAAGCGGCTGGTAGAACAGATGACCGGAACCTCAGCCGGCAATGACAGCGCACTGCTTGGTGCGATCGGAGGCGAATGTCCAGGGGCGATCGCGATTTGGCCGGAGGGGCAACTTCCTCCGGCGATCCTGCACTATGAGCCGCTTACCACGTCCGACCTTCAACAACTGTTTGACCCGCTAAATGCAACGGCGATCGCGTCGGCAACACGTCGCGCACGTTTGTCACTTGCCGGTGTGCAGGAAAAGACCGCCCTCTATCGCGACGACACTAATAATTGGCAGCGTCCGCTCGATGGAGCGATTACGAGTCATATCCTGAAACAGCCAGCCGCTGCTTTCCCGCACCTGTTGGAGAATGAACTCTTCTGCATGACGCTTGCCGATCGGGCCGGCCTCGACGTCGCGCACGTCGGGCTCCCGGCCCCAGCTGTTCGGGTCTTCTGCACGGAGCGCTTTGATCGTATCCGGTCTGCTGGCGCACCAGATGCAGCACATCCCCGGATCAAGCTCCATCAAGAAGACTTCTGTCAGGTATTAGAAGTGCTGCCTTCGCAGAAGTATCAAGATGAGGGCGGCCCAGGACTAAAGCAGTGCGCGAGCGTCCTCAGCACGTTCACCACATTGCCCATCGAGGACATCACTCGATTACTTCGCTGGGTGGGATTCAATTATATCGTTGGCAACGAAGATGCCCACGCGAAAAACCTCGCGCTGCTGTATCTGCCGAATAGCGAACTGCGCTTGGCTCCGCACTACGACTTGGTCAGCACCGAGGTATACCCCGACCTTGCTCGCGGCTGTGCGATGAAGATTGGTCGAGCCACGACATTCAGCGGCGTTCAGGCGACCGATTGGAAGCGCGTGGCCGCAATGCTTGACCTTCCGTGGTCGGCCGCACGCGATGAATTGCGCACCCTCGCGGGGCAAGTGAACCAGGTGCTGGTGCAGACTCAGGCCAGTTGCAATGAGAACTTTGGTTCGGCCCCTGTTTACGTTTCGATTGCCGCTTTGGCGGAAACGCGCACCTCTCGTCTGCTGGCCGACACAGTACGGTGAAGTAACTCTGTCATAACTCAGTCGAGTTCACTCTCTGGCAGACAGCCATCATCTCGTCCGCCCTCCCCACCGATGGTCATACGCATGCGCTTTTCTCCACGTCCCGGTCGCCTCTTCGTACGAGTGTTACTGATCGCCCTGCTGCCGGCATCGGCGCTCCTCGCGCAAGCACCGATCGACTCCGCGCTCACGGTCTACATCGCGGCCATCCGTGCCATCGATAGCCACGCCCACCCGATGCGACCGATACGCGCCGGCGCGCCAGCCGACACCGATTTCGATGCACTGTCGCTGGACGGACTGGCGCCATTTGGATTCCAGCATCGCCTCACGCTTGACGACCCGATCTGGCGCCGCGCGCAGAACGCGCTCTACCAAACGGACGCATGGCATGCGACAACCGACAGCGCATATCGCGCGGCGCTCGCAGTGACGGTGGCGCGCGCCGTTGCCGAGCGTGGCGATCAGTTTCCCGCGTGGGCACTCGACCAGGCCGGAATCGACATCATGCTCGCCAACCGCGTTGCAATGGGGCCGGGCCTTGATGCGCCTCGCTTCCGTTGGGTGTCGTTCGTCGATGCCCTGATGTTGCCACTCGACACCCGCGCCGAGGCTGCCGCAACTCCGGACACGCGCGCGCTCTACCCAAAGGAAGCGACGCTGCTCAAGCGGTATCTGCTCGATTTGCATGTGGCGCGGCTCCCTTCAACGCTCGACGGGTATGTACGGGCCGTCGTTATTCCGACCTTAGAGCGGCACCGCGCCGGAGGTGCCGTGGCAGTCAAGTTCGAGGCCGCTTATCTGCGGCCGCTCGACTTCGACGATCCCGAGCCAGCAATCGCGCGACGCGTGTACGCGCGATATGTGGCCGGCGGTGTGCCAACGCACGCCGAGTACAAGCGGCTGGAGGATTACCTCTTCCGGGTGATTGTTCGCGAGGCGGGGCGGGTGGGGATGGCCGTGCAGATCCACACGCTGGAATCGTTTGGGGCCTTTTACCGTACAGCAGGGGCGGCGCCACATCTTCTCGAACCGGCGCTCAACGATTCCACGCTACGTGGCACGAAGTTCGTGCTCGTGCATGGCGGCTGGCCGCTCGTGAGCGAGACGCAGGCGCTGCTCGCAAAACCGAACGTCTACACCGACATCTCGGCGATGGACCTGATCCTGTCGCCCACCGTGCTCGCCGGTGTCCTGCGACAATGGCTGGGCGAGTTCCCCGACAAAGTGCTTTTTGGTACTGACGCGTTCGAGACTGATGCCGCGCAGGGATGGGAGCAGGCGGCATGGGTCGCGAGTACGACCGCTCGAAACGCGTTGGCGATCGCGTTGACGGAGATGATGCGTGACGGCGAGATCGGGCGCGATCGCGCTCAGGCGTTGGCCCGGATGGTGCTACGGGAGAACGCGATTGCGGTGTACGGGTTGAAGGATCGGTGAGATAATTACTGCAGTGGCCCGAACCGCGGCATTACGCCCAAGTTCTGAAAAATAAACGCATACAGATCGGCCGTCTGTTCGATCGCCTTCGTGGTGCTGCTCGCGCCATGGCCCGACTTTGTGTCAATGCGAATGAGAATAGGATTGTCACCGCCCTGCGCGGCTTGCAATGCCGCGGCGTACTTGAATGAATGCGCGGGGACCACGCGATCATCGTGATCTGCCGTCGTAATCAGTGTGGCCGGATACTTTGCCCCGATCCGCATGTTGTGAATCGGGGAATACAACCGTAGCGCGTTGAACTCGGCTTCGTTATCTGCGGACCCATAGTCGGGGATCCAGTTCCAGCCGATGGTGAACTTCTGAAAGCGCAACATGTCCATCACACCTGCTTGCTGGACGACCACCTTGAACAGCTCCGGCCGCTGATTCGCAACGGCGCCGACCAGCAGGCCGCCATTCGAAACGCCATGGATCGCCAGCCGCGCCGGCGATGTGTATTTGTTCGCGATCAGGTACTCGGCGGCGGCAATAAAGTCATCGAACACATTCTGCTTTTTTAGTTTCATTCCGGCTTCGTGCCACTTTTCGCCGTACTCACCACCACCACGCAGGTTGGCGGACGCATAGACGACGCCTTGCTCGAGCAGGGCGATCCGGAGGGCGCTGAACGTGGGATTCGTCGTAATATTGAATCCGCCGTATCCGTAGAGTACGGTGGGGTTGTTGCCGTCGAGCTTCAGCCCTTTCTTGTACGTGACGAACATCGGAATGCGCGTGCCATCCTTGCTCGCGTAGAATATCTGCTTGGTGACAAAGTCAGATGCATGGAATCCAGGGATTTCCGGTGACCGGAAGAGCGTGGACTTTCGCGTCGCAATGTCGTAACGGAAAATGGACGGCGGAAAGTTGAACGACGTGTAGGTGTAGAAAATCTGCCGGTCATCGTGGTTGCCGCCAAACCCGGAGGCGGTGCCGAGCCCCGGTAATACGATTTCATTTTGCAGTTTGCCGTTGAGATCGAAGACAGAGGCACGCGTCGTCACGTCCTTCAGGTAGGTCGCAATGAGTTTGCCGCCTACGGAGTTCGTGCTCTCGAGCGGCTCGGGCCGCTCCGGCAATACGACGGTCCAGTGCTCCTCCTCAGAGTGTTTCGCGTCAATAAGTACCACGCGCCCGTTCGGGGCGTGGCGGTTCGTATGGACAAGAAACTTGTCGCCCACGTTGTCAATAATGTTGTACTCGTCGTCGGTTACCTCACCGATGAGCGGAATCCACGACGCGCTGCCGGAGGCGTGATCGCGATAGAAGAGGGCGTTGCCCTTTTTGCCTTTGCCGCGGTCAGACACCGTGAGAATAGCAAAACGTTCATCCTCGGTGGTTCCGACGGTATGGAAACGCTGAGGATTCGCCTTGTCTTCGAACACCAGCTCGTCCTGCTCCTGCGACGTGCCGACTTTATGGTAATAGACTTTGTGTCCTTCGTTCTTCGACGTGAGGGCCTGGCTCGAATCGGGTGCGTCGTACCGGCTATAGTAAAAACCGTTACCCTGCCACGCCGTACCGGACACCTTCGCCCATTTGATTACATCAGGAAGGACTTTCCGTGATGCAACCTCGAGGAGATGGTACTCGGTCCAGTCCGAGCCGCCCACCGACACGCCGTAGGCCGCGTATTTGCCGTCTTTGGAGAGCGCGAATCCGGCGAGTCGCGTTGTGCCATCCGCCGAAAACGTGTTCGGATCGAGGAGCACTTCCGGTGCGCCATCAAGGCCCTTCTGGATGTATAGCACGCTCTGATTCTGCAGCCCGTCATTCTTGGTGAAGGTATAGTTCGCGCCTTTGCGGCTTGGCGCACTGAAGCGTGCATAGTTTTGCAATTTCGAGAGCCGCGCCTTCAATGCCTCGCGGTACGGAATCTTGGCGAGGTAATCAAAGGTGACTTTATTCTCGGCGTCCACCCACGCCGCCGTCTCAGCTGCATTCTCGTTCTCGAGCCATCGGTATGGATCGTCGACCCGCGCGCCGAAGTACCTGTCGACCTGATCGACTTTCTTTGTTGATGGATATTGAATCCGTTGTGCGGCCGCGGGCGATTGAAAGACGGCGAGTGTCAGGGCTACGCCGAAGGCGGTGCAGAGGCGCTGTGAAGTCTTCATTGTCTCGGATCTGTTGGGGGAGTCAGTTTGTCACCACTTGATAACGAAATCCACGTACGGGTAACCTGGGAAGACCGGCGTTCGCACGGTGTTCATTAGTGCGAGATCCACCGAGAATTTCTCGCCAAGGAACCGTATGCCATACATCAACAGGCCGTCATTGGAGCCCGCGCCGAAATAGTTTTCAGTCAAAAACGCGACGCGTCGTGAGGCGCGCGACTCACCGCCGATCATGAACACCGGCTTGCCGCCAACCTGCTTACCGCTGAATCCCTGACCAAAGCCAACTGTCAGATTGTGATCTGTTCCGCCATAGGTGCCGACAGCATAGGCGATTCCACCATTGATCCCGCCGATTCCTCCGTAGAGCGCACCGACGGACACATTCAGCTTCTCGCCCTGCACAATGCCGACTTTCGGCATCACAAACCAGAATTGGGAATTGGGAACAATCAAAGTGCCGCCACCGAGCTGCAGACGATCGGTGATTCCGACTGAAGCGCTCGCGATAAACACGTCGTGGTCTGCGAAGTAACCCTCACCCTGCTTGAGCGTGCGGCCTGTGGGACCGAAGAACATCCGGGTCGTGTTGGCTTCCGGATACCAATACTCCGTCGTGCCTTCCTTCGTTTTGTGTTCGATCCCGGCATTGCGAAGTTCACGGACGTTGGCCACCGCGATCGCTATCCGGCCGGCGGATCCTACGATGATCAACGAGTCCGAGTCCATACGTTCCAGCCGGCCGTAGATCGTCGACCCATCGCGCAACGTTGCGGATATGTTGGTGTTCGGCGGCAGTTGGTTGAGCCTCGGCGCGCTCTGCGCCATTGCGGTGCCACTCATCAGGACCAGCGCCAGTCCGTACCTCCGCGCGCTCAACCCGTGCCGCCCATCGATTCTCATTTCGTGCTGGAACCTTCATCGACAACGGGCGGCTCGTCTTCGCTACCGCCGCGGAATCCGTCGGCCAGTTGCTCGCTATTCTTTTCGTCGAACAGCACCACCAAGTCATCGTCAGTCCCGCTGGCGCGCCCGGTGACTTCCTCTGGCAGCGGCGTGCGCCCCTCGAGTTCCGGTGTCTCCGGTCGATTCGTTCCGCCGCTGGAATGTTCGGTGCGCTTGGTGGACTGCGCTACGCGGGCGTCGGATTTGTCATTTGGAGATTTTTTCATTTCAGGGCTCATAGGGTGAGGCGTATCAACACAATCCGTGATCATTTCCAAGTACGCACCGTCACTTCTCAGGCTGTCCCGTTAGACCCCGCTCGACCAACAATGGCTCAACCCTAGGATCGCGTCCCCGGAACAGCCGATACAGCACGGCGACATCCTCCGTCCCGCCACGCGACAGGATCATATCGCGGAAGCGTTGCCCGTTGGCCCGAGACAAGCCGCCATTCTCCGTGAACCAGGCGTATGCGTCGTGGTCGAGCACCTCGCTCCAGAGGTAGGCGTAATAGTTTGCGCTATAACCGCCGCTCCAGATATGCGCGAAATAGTTTGTGCGATAGCGCGGCGGCACTTCGGGCACGTCCACGTGGTAGCGCGTGAGCGCCGCCGCTTCGAACGCGTCGACGTCTGCCTGCTGCGGGCCCGGAGGCAGCGTGTGCCAAGCCATATCGAGCAGCGAGGCCGCGACATATTCCGTGGTCGCGAAGCCCTGATTAAACGTTCGCGCATTCTTAATTTTCGCGACCAGCTCGGCCGGCATCGCCGCCCCAGTCTGGTAGTGCTTCGCGTAGTTCGCCAAGACCGTCGGATAGAGCGCCCAGTGCTCGTTGAACTGTGACGGGAACTCCACAAAATCGGTCGGCACGTTGGTGCCGGCCAGTCGCGGATATTCCACGTGTGTCAACATGGCGTGGAGTGCATGGCCAAATTCGTGAAACATTGTTTTGACGTCGTCGCTCGAGAGCAGGGCAGGCTGGCCGCCCGCCGGCTTGGTGAAATTCGCGACATTAAAAATTACCGGCTTTGTTTTGAATAGGCCGATGCCATCCACAAACGAATTTTCCCACGCTCCGCCGCCCTTGTTGTCGCGCTTGAAATAGTCGCAATACCAGAGCGCCATCGAACTCCCATCGGCGTCGAACACTTCAAAGACCCGAACGTCAGGGTGATATCGCGGCAGATCGTTCCGTTCCTTGAACGTCAGACCATACAGCTGTGTCGCCGCAAAAAACACACCATCCTTGAGCACACGGTCGAGCTCGAAGTACGGCTTGATCTGCGACTCGTCGAGTGCGTACTCGGCCTTTCGCACTTGCTCGGCGTAATACTGCCAATCCCATGGCGCGAGCGTGAAGCCGCCATTCTGTGCATCAATGAGCGTCTGCATTTTTGCCGCCTCACTGCGCGCCCGGCCCGTCGCTGCGGGAACG
>JANYKA010000271.1 GCA_025358315.1 Gemmatimonadota bacterium
TGAACTCGACGCCATCGAGCGCGACGATCGCCCGCACCCGCGTGTGCTGGCCGTCGACGCCATCGATCCGGAAACGGGCGAAGTGATCGGCGAGACCGGCCAGCAACTGAAGGAGATGCTGATCAAGCGCCTCCGGAAGAACGGCCTGAACAAAGTGTATTGCTTCGTGCCAAGCGGTCGCGCCGAGAGCACGCTCATCAAGAACACGCTCGCCAAGGATCCGACTACCAGCGAAGATCAGGCCCTCAAGCAGATCTACTCGCTGCTTCGCCCAGGCGATGCGCCAAACAAGGAGACGGCCAAGCAGGCGATCGAACGGCTGTTCTTCTCACCCAAGCGCTACGACCTCGGCCGCGTTGGCCGGTATAAGATCAACCAGCGCCTAGGGTTGCCGACGCCGGCGAACCAGACCGTACTCACGAAGGATGACTTCGTGGCCATCGTCCGGTATCTGGTGGAACTGCACGAAGGTCGCGGTCACGTGGACGACATCGACCATTTGGGCAACCGCCGTATTCGTTCCGTTGGCGAGCTGATCGCGAATCAGTTCTCCGTCGGCCTCTCGCGCATGGCGCGGTTGGTCAAGGAACGCATGTCGATCAATCAGGATACCGAGAAAATCGCTCTCGATGATCTCGTGAATGCCCGCACCGTCAGCGCGGTGATTCAGGCGTTCTTCGGTTCGTCGCAGTTGTCGCAGTTCATGGATCAAACGAACCCGCTGGCCGAACTCACGCACAAGCGCCGTCTGTCGGCCCTTGGACCGGGCGGCCTGACGCGCGAGCGCGCTGGCTTCGAAGTCCGCGACGTGCACTATTCGCAGTACGGCCGTATGTGCCCGATCGAGACGCCGGAAGGCCCAAACATCGGACTGATCACGTCGCTCGCTTGCTATGCGCGGGTGAACGATCTCGGTTTCGTCGAGACACCGTACCGGGTGGTACGCAATGGCAAGGTCACGAACGAACTGGAATGGCTCGATGCGAACAAAGAAGAAGAAGCGATTATCGCGCAGGCAAACGCGAAGCTCAACGACGACGGTACCTACGTCGACGAGCTCGTGCTCTGCCGTCAACAGGCGGACGTTCCGCTCGTCACGCCGAATCGCATTGACTATATGGATGTGGCGCCGGAGCAACTCGTCTCTATCGCCGCAGCATTGATCCCGTTCCTCGAGCACGACGACGCCAACCGCGCGTTGATGGGTTCGAACATGCAGCGCCAGGCCGTACCGCTCCTCAATCCGCAGACGCCGTTCGTCGGCACCGGTCTTGAGCTAACGGTGGCACGCGATTCGGGTGCGACGGTTATTGCGTTGCGCGCCGGTATCGTCACCCGCGTGACGGCCGACGAGATTCTCGTTGACGCCGGCGCGGTGGAAAAAGGCAAGAAGAGCACGGAGGAGCCGCTCGCGCGCCTCACCCAGCTCGACCGCTATAAGGTCAAGAAGTATGTGCGCACCAACCAGGACACCGCCATCAACCAGCGGCCAATTGTGAAGCTCGGCCAAAAGGTGAAAGCCGGTGATGTGCTGGCGGACGGCGCGGCCACCGAACATGGCCAGCTCGCCCTTGGCTCGAACGTGCTCGTCGCGTTTATGCCGTGGTACGGTCACAACTTCGAAGACGCCATTGTATTGAGCGAGCGCTTGGTGAAGGACGACGTCTATTCGTCGATTCACATCCAGGAGCTCGAACTGCACGTGCGCGACACCAAGCGCGGGCAGGAAGAAATCACGCGTGAAATCCCGAACGTCTCGGAAGAGTCGCTCGTCGATCTCGACGAGCGCGGCATCGTGCGCATTGGTGCGCACGTTCGCCCGGGCGATATTCTCGTCGGCAAAATCACGCCGAAGGGTGAAACGGAGCTCTCGCCGGAAGAGAAGTTGCTGACAGCGATCTTCGGCGAAAAGGCGAAGGACGTGAAGGATTCGTCGTTGAAGGTTTCGCCGGGCATGGAAGGCGTGGTCATCGACGTCAAGATCTTCTCACGAATCGAAGACCAAGTGGTCGAAAAGGATCGCGGCGAGCGGATTGGCGAAGTGCGCCGGCTCGAAGGCGAGGAGAAGGTCCGCGTGAACGATGTGCGCGACGCCGAGATTCGTGAATTGCTCGTAGACCAGACGGTGGCACTCGCGCTCAAGTCGGGCACGGTCGAAGAGGCCATTCCGGCCGGCACGAAGCTGACCGCCGAAGTGCTCGACGGTTTCCGCTTCGCGACACTCGATCTCAAGACGTTCCGCGTCGAGAATAAAAAGGTCAACGATGACATCCGTGAGATCATCGAAGCCGCGAATCATGTGAAAGCCAGGCACGAAGAAAAGGCCGAGGAGCGCATCGACCGCATTCTGCAGCCCGATGAGCTTCCGCCCGGCGTGATTCAGCTCGTGAAGGTCTATCTCGCCGAGAAGCGTAAGATTTCGGTGGGCGACAAGATGGCCGGCCGTCACGGTAATAAGGGCATTGTGGCCCGTATCGTGCCGGAAGAAGACATGCCGTTCCTGCCGGACGGTCGTCCGGTGGACATTGTCCTCAACCCGCTCGGTGTACCGAGCCGTATGAACGTCGGGCAGATTCTCGAAACCCATCTCGGATGGGCAGCGAAAATCCTCGGTTTCTACGCCAAGACGCCGGTGTTCCAGGGCGCAACAGAAAAAGAGATCGGGCTGTTGCTCCGTCTCGCGTCGTTGCGTTGGACGCACGGTTCGCTCGAACTGAAGGCGCAGGGTCTCGATATTTCCGATACGGAAATCAAGACGATCACCACGGAACTGCGTCCCGAAATCGCCGACGAGAAA
>JANYKA010000279.1 GCA_025358315.1 Gemmatimonadota bacterium
CTGGATAAGTTGCCACTCGTAGTCGTGCCAGCTCGTCGCTTCCTGCAGCGCGCGGCGCACGGCGGTCGCAACGGCCTCGGGCGTGAATCCGAGAAGCATCGCCCCCTCTGGCAGCGACTGCTGAATGGCGGATGCGATGTGCGCCGCGGCTGCGGATGCCGGAAGTCCATTGACAGCTGCGTCAATCAGATCAAGGGCACTGTCGGGCTCAAGGAAGAAGTCGCCGGCGAGCCTGAAATTAACAATACTGCCGGCCTCGACATCGAAGTCGACGACCACGAGCTTGCCACCAGGAACCTTAAACTCGCCGTGCACTTATGACCTCTTTGCGGATAGGACGTTAAATCGCCGTTCAAGGAGCATAGACGGGATCTGCGTGCTGTACCACCCGTCAGGCTCGCGCCTGTCAGATTCGCGCCCCGGGAGGCGAAGGTGGGGGTGAGCCTGCGGCGCGCGCTTAGGACGCGGGGGTAGCGCGCGAGAGCCGCTTGACGAGATCGTAAAGGAACGCGTGTCCCTCGTAGAACGAGCGCACGCGCATGCGCTCATCGCGGCCATGGAAGCGGATGTCGTCGCGATCGAAGAAGAAGCCCTGCACGCCGTATGTCGGAATGCCGGCCACACGCAACGACCGTCCATCGGTGGCACCCATCACCATAATCGGAATCGTCAGCACGCCTGGCCACTGCTGCTGCGTTAAGCTCGTGACGGCCTGCACCACGTCGGGGCGGAGCGGGGACGCCGGACCGACGACGGGCGTGCCGCGTATGATGACGGCGACTTGGGTATCGGCCACGGCGGCACGGATGGCGTCCCGCACGTCGTCCACACCGTCTTCCGGCAGCACACGACAGTTCACCGTCGCCGCCGCGAGCTGGGGCAGCGCGTTCTCGGCGTGTCCGCCTTCGAGCATCGTGGCAACGCATGTCGTGCGCAACGCGGCGTTCCACGGCACCGATGCCTTGGCGACGCGCTGCATAGCCTCGCGCGACCCGGTCGCGACCTTCTCGAGGTCCGCTTTCAGTGCGCCGGTTTCAGTCTTCGCGATCTGCTGAAAGTACGCGGCCGTGACTTCGTTGGTCTTGACCGGGAACGCAAACCGCGAAATACGATCGAGCGCGCCGGCGAGGTGATAGATGGCGTTGTCGGCGACGGGGAGCGAACTGTGGCCGCCCTTGTTCCGCACTTCGAGCCGCAGGTTGAGGACGTACTTCTCGCTCACCTGCAGATCATTGGCAATCCGCTTGCCGTCCACCGACTCGCCCCAGCCGCCTTCATTAAGCGCATACTCAGCGTCAATCCAGTCGCGATGGTTCTTCAGGAGCCAGTCCACGCCATTGAACGGACCGCCACCCTCTTCATCTGCGGTAAGCGCGACGATGATGTCGCGCTCGGGGGTGAACCCTTCCGCCTTGTACTGGATAAGAATGGCTATCCACACCGCTGCCTGCGCCTTGTCGTCGCCGGTGCCGCGGCCATAGAAGTAGCCGTCTTTTTCGATGAGTTGGAACGGATCCATGCTCCAGTCTTCGCGCTTGGCCTCGACGACGTCCGTGTGGGCCACGAGCAGCAGCGGCTTGCGTGCGCCCGTGCCATGGTAGCGGACCACGAGATTGGCCTTCTTCGGACTGGGGCCGTCCACGTGAATGTCCGCCTCGGGAAAACCCGCCGCCTTCAGCCGAGCCGCCGCTGCCTGCGCGACCGGCGTGGTGGAGCCTGTGGTGAAGCCCGACGGGATTTCGATGAACTCCTTGTAAATCGCGCGGGCCAGCGTCTGCTCGGCGGCGGGGCGCGTGAGCTGCGCGCGCGCGGGTATGGCGACAGTGAATGCGGCGATCACCAGCGGAAGCAACAGGGGAAGTTTCATAATTTACTCGATGGAGGATTGATCCGACGCGGTCATTCCACAGATCAGGTATCGGCCAGCACTGCATCACGCAGAACATCAGGGTGCAGCACGCTGCACGCTGCACGCTGCACGCTGCACCCTGCACGTTCAATCGGTATCAGTGACCCTTCAGCTACACCTCTGCGGCAACCTGTCCAGGATTTTCCGGAAACTCACCCTCCCACCGCGCCATGACGGCGGTGGCCAAACAGTTCCCCAGCAAATTCACCGACGTCCGCGCCATATCCATCACGGCGTCAACGCCAAGAATCACCGCGACAGCTTCCAACGGCAGTCCGAACATTGTCAGCGCACCGGAGAGAATCACCAGCGACGCCCGCGGTACAGCGGCGACGCCTTTCGAAGTGAGCATCAGCGTCAGCATCATATAAAGCTGCGTTCCGATGCTCATGTGGATCCCGCCAGCCTGCGCGGCGAATACGCTCGCTACGGCAAGGTACAGCGTCGATCCGTCGAGATTGAACGAGTAGCCCGTTGGCAGTACAAAGGCGATGATGCGCTTGGGCAGTCCAAATTTTTCGAGCTGTTTCATTGCCAGCGGCAGTGCCGCTTCACTCGATGCGGTCGAAAAGGCAACGAGCCATGGTTCCTTCACCGCGTTCCAAAAGGCGCGGATCGGGATGCGCGCGAACAGCGCAATTGGCAACAGCACACACAGCAGGAACACCGCCAAGGCGCCGTACAGCGTGCCCACGAGCAGGGCCAGCCCTTTGAGAACCCCGAGCCCGCTCGTGCCCACGGTTGTCGCGATCGCCGCGCCAATGCCAAATGGCGCGAAGGCCATCACGATCCCCACGAACTTGAACATCACTTCGCTCAGCGATTCACACACTTCGAGCATGACCTGCTTGGGCTTTCCCTGCACTTTCGACAACGCCACCGCAAACAGAATCGAGAAGAAGACGATCTGCAGGACTTCGTTGTGCGCCGCGGCCTCGACAATGCTCTGCGGCACCATATGCTCGATCACGCCGGTGAACGTGACCTCGGTCTTCGCGAGCTCAGTGCCCTTGGCGGCGGTCGCCGTCGCGAGCGTGATACCCACGCCGGGCTTAATGATGTTCACAGCCGCAAGGCCAATCGCCAGCGCCAGCGTCGTCACCACTTCGAAATACAGAATCGACCGGAATGCCAAGCGGCCAACCTTTTTCATATCGTCGCCGTGACCAGCAATCCCGACGACCAACGTGCTGAACAACAGCGGCACGATCAAGGACTTGATCATCCGCAAAAAAACCGACGAAGTTGCCTTTTCCAGCGTCGCTATATTCGGATAATCCGCTGCCGGCAGGAGCCAACCGAGGAGAATGCCAACCACCATCGCAATGGCGATCCATTGCGTTTGGCTGATGCCGGATTTCTTCGTCGCTGTTTCCGTCATGCGCGCTGTTTTTCTCCACTACGGAGGGTCGAGTTCCGATAGCCGTACGCGATATAGAGTACCACGCCGATCATCATCCACCAGGTGAACCGTGTCCACGCCTGAGGTGGCAACCCAAGCATCACGTACACGCAAGCACCGGCACCAACAAGCGCAACCGGCCACACAAACGGCACACGAAACGGACGCTTGCGATCGGGCTCGATATACCGGAGTGCCAGCACGCCGAGACACACGAGCATAAATGCGAAGAGCGTGCCGATATTCGTCAGATCATACGTTTCGTTCGCATCACCGATCAGCGCCCACGTGGCCACAAATACGCCGGTGATGATCGTCGTCACGTGCGGAATATGTGTGCGCGGGTGAACCTTGGCGGCCCAGCGCGGGAGCAATCCGTCGCGGGCCATCGCATAAAAAATGCGTGGCTGGCCGTACTGGAAAACAAGCAGCACCGCAGCCATCGAGAACACGGCGCCCAATGCGACGATTTTCGAAATGCTCGTCAGCCCGGTTGCTTTGAGCGCAAAGGCGAGCGGATCGGCTTCGGCGCCGAGGCTCGCTGATGGAACCATGCCGGTAAGGACCGCGCCGATGACGACGTAAATCAACGTACAAATCGCCAGTCCGCCGAGAATGCCGATGGGCAGATTGCGTTGCGGATTTTTTGTCTCTTCGGCCGCCGTCGAGATCGCGTCAAATCCGATATACGCGAAGAACACGATCGCCGCACCCTGATGGATCCCGGTCCAGCCGTTCGGCGCGAACGGGTGGTAGTTCGCGGTATTGATGTGCTGCGATCCCATCACCAAAAAAATCGCCAACACAATCAACTTCACCGCAACCATAATGTTGTTGGCGCGTGCGCTCTCTCGAACCCCGCTCAGCAACAGGATCGTGATCAGCCCTACGATAAAAAACGCCGGCACATTGATCAGGATCGGAATGCCGGCAATATGTGGCGCCGAATTAATCAATCCGTGCACACCCGGATCGGAACTCAGCAGCGCCGTGCGATACCCGGTAGTCAACCAGATTGGCAAAGGCAGCCAGTCGCCCGTCAGCGACTTGAAGTAGTCGCCCCACGAAATCGCCACGGCGACATTGCCAACGGCGTATTCGAGAATCAGATCCCAGCCGATGATCCACGCCACGACTTCGCCAAGCGTTGCATAGGTGTACGCGTAGGCGCTACCAGCCTGTGGAATCATCGACGCCAGCTCGGCATAACAGAGCCCGGCGAGCGCACACACCGCACCCAGCAGCAAGAACGACAGCACGAGTGCCGGACCGGCACCCACGCGCACCACGTGTCCCGCTGCATCCACCTGACCGGCTGCCGCCGATCCGATGGACCCGAAAATACCGGCGCCGATCACTGCGCCGATCGCCAGCATAATCAAATCGCCGGCGCCGAGCGTGCGCTTGAGTGCAGTGCCCTCAGTCTCCGCGACCAGCGCGGCGATCGGCTTGCGGCTGAAAAGACCTTTCATCGGTCCCGGCCCTAGATGAACAGCGGTGCCAATACCAGAGTGATCGTGGACAGCAACTTGATCAGCACGTGCAGCGACGGGCCTGCCGTATCCTTGAACGGGTCGCCCACTGTGTCACCGACCACTGCAGCCTTGTGCGCATCCGACTTCTTGCCGCCGTACACGCCAGTCTCGATGTATTTTTTGGCGTTGTCCCACGCACCACCGCCGTTGTTCAGGAAGATCGCCATCAGCACGCCGACCACCGTCGCAATCATCAGGAATCCGGCAACTGCTTCGGCGCCGAGATGTGCGTTCGGGCCACCGAGCCATTTGAACAGCAAGCCAACAACAATCGGGAAAATGACGACGAGGGCACCCGGCAACACCATGGCCTTCAACGCGCCCTTGGTCACGATGTCAACGCAGGTGCCGTAATCCGGCAACTCGGTGCCAAGCATGATGCCCGGGCGTTCCTTGAACTGACGCCGCACTTCCTGAATCACACTCTGTGCGGCCTTCGCGACGGCGCGAATCGCCAGCGACGCAAACCAGAACACGAGCATGCCGCCGAGCAGCGCGGCGACGAATACTTCCGGCTTGGATAGATCAACCGTGAGCGTCGAACCGGTGTAGTTCTTTACTTCATCGAGGTACGCAGAGAACAACAGGAACGCGGCGAGTGCCGCCGAGCCGATGGCGTAACCCTTCGTCAGTGCCTTCGTGGTGTTGCCGACCGAATCGAGACGATCCGTCTTGTCGCGGATCGACGCGGGCTGATGCGACATCTCGACGATGCCGCCGGCATTGTCGGTAATCGGACCAAAAACGTCCATCGCGAGGATGTAGCCGGCGGTGCCGAGCATGCCCATCGTGGCGACGGCCGTGCCGTACAGGCCGCCGACCGCCTCACCATTCACCGTGATGCCGCTGGCCTTGCCGAGCATGTAGCTGCCGACGAGTGCGATGGCGATGGTGATTACCGGCATCACCGTGCTTTCCATACCGACCGAGAGGCCAGCGATAATGTTCGTGGCCGGGCCGGTCTGCGATGCTTCCGCGATGGAAAGTACCGGGCGATAGCGATACTCGGTGTAGTACTGCGTGATGTACACGAACGCGACGGACGTCGCGAGGCCCACGAGCGAACAGGCGTAGAAGTGCCACCAGGCGTTCGGGAATTCTGCCGGGTTGAGCAACAGCTTGCAGGCGAAGAACATCGCGATTGCGACGAGCGTCGCGGTGACGTAGAAGCCACGGTTGAGCGCGTCCATCGGATCTGCATCTTCGCGCGTCCTGACCACCATCACGCCGATGATCGAGGCCACCAGGCCCAACGCGCCAACAACGAGCGGGAACAGGATCCCGGCGACGCCGAACGCTTTCGCCAACGTGACACCAAGAATCATTGCGCCGATATTTTCGGCGGCTGTCGACTCGAACAGGTCGGCGCCGCGGCCGGCGCAATCGCCGACATTGTCGCCGACGAGATCGGCGATCACCGCGGGATTGCGCGGATCATCTTCCGGGATGCCGGCTTCGACCTTACCAACGAGATCGGCGCCAACGTCAGCAGCCTTGGTGTAAATGCCGCCACCGAGCTGGGCGAACAGCGCGACGAACGACGCGCCAAAACCGTAGCCGACAATGAGGAACGGAATCTTCGATGCCCACTCGAGCGAGTCCATTCCGGCAGGAGCGAAAAACGACAGCGCCGCGAACAGGCCGCCGACGCCAAGGAGTGACATCGAGACGGTGAAGAGGCCGGAGACCGCACCGCCGCGCAGCGCTGTTTGCAGCGCGCCATTCAGCGATTCGGTGGCCGCAGCGGCAACACGAATATTGGTGCGGATCGAAACCCACATGCCCATG